>NZ_ATVV01000003.1:0-250918 GCF_000420905.1 Butyrivibrio sp. AD3002
GGGTAATCGATTTTCGTGAGGGTTTCCCAAAGTTAATGAGGGTCAGTCGTGAGGGGCTGGCCCTTTTTTTAGTGGAGTTCGTGAGGGTTATTCGTGAGGGGCGTTCGTGAGGGTCATTCATGAGGGGCAAACTTGAGGGTCTGGAGTTATGATTCCAGACCCTCTAATAAGTTACAGTAAAATAGGATAATCAATTCCATGTTCATCAAGGATTGCCTGCAGCTCCAGGATGTAGTTGTATTGCTTTTCTATCTCTATCCAGTTGCCATGGCAAAGTGAGTCTGCTTCTTCTATCTCCTGAAGCATTATCTGATAATCCTCCCATTTGATACATTTATGGTCTTTACTGAAAGCACAATAATCAAGCATTTGTTAGTCCTCCTAAAATTCATCTTCTTCAAAGTAAACGACAGGGTTATAATCCGATACTCCGTTAAGTATAGGAGCGGATCTGGTTGAATACAGAAACCTATTGCGGAAGTGTTCAAAGTTTCTGAAGCCTCTGCCCATGCGCTTCAGATCCTTTATTTTCCTGTTTATTGATTCAATAGGACCGTTGGAAAGCCTGCTGTCATAGATTTTTCCATTTCCCATTTTTTCAACCATTATGAAAGAATTGATTATGGGATCTTCAAATTTTTCAAGAAGTGAGGCAAAATCGCGGAATATATCATGCCGGGAACTTCTGTATTCTTTTATCAGCACAGCTATTTCCAGTCTTGCTGAATGAGGATTGCCGCTGTTGCGTGAATTGAACTGCACATACTTTTCTTTAAGATCCCTGAATTCTTGAAGGTTGGGATCTATTCTGAATAGAGCGTCTTCATAATCAAATGTGTTCATAAGCCTGTGGAAATGTGGATCCATACGAAGATCATGATGGTAACGGATATTTGATAGATTGGACAGGATTAACCACCGGTACTTCTGCAGAATGTATACCTCGTCAGAGACCGGAAGAGAGACTGGTTCATGACGTTCAATAGAAAGCTTGTCCTGAAGTTCGCGGTCACGCTGACGGTACTTCTTTATCAGCTGACGGATATAATTGTCTATCAGGCGGGTTATCCATTGAATCACATGAAAGGAATCCACAACAGGGATTGCATTGGGGAAATATTTCTCTACATAGGCGATATATGGCTTGTACATGTCAGAGATCAGATATTTTACAGCTAATCGTTCTTCTATCGGAATTGCTGAAAAATAGGGCTCAGTGACATCGTTTCTTCTGCTGCGTAGCAGGTCGATTGGATCTCCAGTATGGAAGTCCTGTATGACCAGGGCATACTTGCAGTGTTCATCCATATCTATGCAGACTTCATCAATGGAGACAGCATCTGTCAGCGGCAGACGGTCAAGCTTCACATATCTGTCGAAGACTTCGTGAGCATGAGAATCTGAAACATGAAATTTCCTGGCAATAGAGACGGATGTTTCCATAAGATCTCTGTAGGCGCTAACAATCAACATATCTGTAGCGTTTGAAGTACGGCGGCGTTTGTTAACGAACTTGAAGTTTTCACTGATGTCATAAAGGCATTCAGGATTTGTACAGCGCCATCTTCTTTGTTTCAGAATAATTACAAGTGAGTAGCTATCCTGAAGAATAGGATGATTGACCTTTCGTTTTTTGACACCTCTTGAATACATCCTGTAGCCACAGTTAGGGCAATAATGAGCTACGGGCTTTGTTTCAATGGTGAGAGTTTTAGTGTGACCTTGAATCTGGGTTCCTGTGATACAGAGGTCGCCATCTTCAAGGTCTAATAAATCTGTGATACTATTCATGTATCCTCCTTCTTTGATGTATTTTCCGCAAAAAGTATCATACGAGAAGGGAGAAAGAAGGACAATGATCCTTCAAAAAAGAAACAGGATTAACCAACAAACACGTTGATGATCAATCCTGTTTCTTATTTTTTTAGGTAAAACCCTCACGAATAACCCTCAAACCAGCCCCTCAAGTTTGCCCCTCACGAGCAACCCTCATAAAAGACCCTCACGAAGGTAGCCCCTCACGAAAATCGATTACCCAGTTTTTCTTTTGAAGTTTCATCGAGCTTAGATATTTCGCGTAAAAGAGCATTGTCCAAAGCGGAACTCTTGTATTCAGGTTCTAGCTGGCCTACAAGAGCATCAAGTGTTATTCCCATTAACTTGGCATAATAAATAAGCATTCTAAGTGACATGGCGGTTCTGCCATTTTCTACATTGCTGATATATCCAGGAGTTACATTCATTTCCGTGGCAACTTGGTTTTGGGTAAGACCAAGGCTGATTCTGTATTCTTTTATCTGATTTCCATAATCTTCGTTCATGTAATTATTCCTTCATTTGATATTATTGAAAGATTGAGAGAAGTGAATGACCTTGTAAATAAAGTAGACGAACTGTTTCAAAATAGCAGAGAAAACCTAGAACTTGATCTTTGTAATGGCGCAAGCTTGCAGATTTCTCATGAGCCTATTGTTGTTAAGCTTTTAGAAAAGCTTATGGAAGACCAGGGAGAGGATATAAGCTATTTTATTTATGAATTAGATTATGGTCGAAAATATGAAGATGGATGTATTACTGATCAGGATGGTAACAACATTGATTTTAGTACTGCTGAAAAGCTTTATGACTACCTGAATAGCAATATGGGAGGCAAAGGCAAATAAATCATGGCAATAAATGAAAAACCACGAGTTGTTCGTTCACATAGTATTACGCTTGATCATGACTATGTTGATTGGATTCAAGATATAAAGCAACGATTTAGAAATTCTCAAATTAAAGCTGCTGTAAAGGTGAATTCTGAACAGCTTCTCTTTAACTGGCAGCTTGGTAGAGATATTGTAGTACGTAAGGCAGAAGAAAAATGGGGAAATGGCATTGTTGAGCAGCTGAGTCTTGATCTACGGGCTGCATTTCCTGATGCGAAAGGTTTTTCTGCACGTAATCTTTGGTTTATGAAACAATGGTATACATTCTATTCTTCGAATAGTGCTACTCTGACTCTGATTTCAGATATGGAAAGACTGTTGGATACTGACAGTATAAAACTGAACCAGCTTGGTTCAGAAATTCATGAATTAAAACTGAACCAGCCTGGTACAACGTATTGGAGAAAGCTTAAACAAAGACTGAAAAAAGAAGGAAATGAAACCGTGACAAATTGTCACGCTTTGAAAATGACTGCAAAGTTACAAAAGGAAGATGGCCGAGGATACAGTTCAGTAAAAACAATAAGAGGAGTGCTCAGGCCGGCATTCCAGATGGCTGTCGATGATGACTGCTTGCAGAAGAATCCATTTGGATTTGAGCTAGCAGGAGTTGTGGTTAATGACTCCGTGACAAGAGAAGCAATCACAAAGGATGAGATGAGAAAATTCCTGAAATTCATCCATGACGATAATGTTTATTATAAGTATTACGATACAGTTTATATTCTTTTCCATACCGGCATGAGAATTTCAGAGTTCTGCGGACTTACAGTAAGCGACATTGATTTGGAAAATAAAGTGATAAACATAGATCATCAGCTCCAGCGCACCTCGGATATGCAGTATGTAATTGCAAGCACAAAGACAAATGCCGGAACAAGGAAACTGCCTATAACAGATGATGTAGCAGAGTGCTTTAGGCGGATACTTGAAGAAAGAGAAGATTACACCATAGAAAAGATGGTTGACGGTTATACCGGATTTCTTTTCCTGGATGAGAATGGAATGCCACTTGTGGCCATGCACTGGGAACACCGCTTTAATAATATGGTGAAAAGGTATAACAACATTTATAGGATTCAGATTCCTAACATCACACCGCACGTGTGCAGGCATACATACTGCAGTAATATGGCCAAAGCCGGGATGAATCCTAAAACACTCCAATACCTGATGGGACATAGCGACATAAGCGTAACGCTTAATACGTACACCCATTTGGGATTAGAGGATGCGGCAGATGAACTATTGAAGCTTGAGAAAGTAAGAAAAGAGCTTGATTGCAAAGAGAAAAAGGAAGAGGTTCCCAGCATCAGGGAGTTTAAAATTTCATAAGGATTGAATGAAAAACCTGGCTTCGGCTGGGGTGTAATTTTGAAATAAAAAATCCGCAGATCTTTCCGGAAGCGGGCAATAATTGCCTGATCTGAAAGATTTTGCGGATTTTTTATTTTAGCTCCTTTACTTGGCTGGTGCAATGCTGCTTCAGCCTAACGCCCGAAACGTGAGCAAAGGCAGCTGCTGCAGTCCAAATTCCGCGTGGAAATCGGAATCGATTTCCGCCATACACGCGCCTGATGGTACTGCCTTGATGTGATATCACACTATTATTATAGCATATTGTAAGAAGTCTATTATATTGGTGTAGCCATTTTACTTCTTTTTATACTTAATTCCCTTAACCGGCTTGCTCTTTTTTAAGAGTTTCACATACTTGTCATAAACCTTTTTAGGAATAGATATGGTTGCTTTCTTGCCGATATTACCAAATGCCTTTGCTCCAATTTTATTAACCTTTTTACCCGCGAACTTTATCTTTTTTAGGTTCTTGCAGTTATAGAACGCCTTTGCCCCGATCTTCTTTACAGTCTTGGGTATTGTTATACTCTTAAGACTGGAGTTACCGCTATAAGCACCATCACCGATCTCCGTTACCTCGTAGTATCTGTCCAAACATACTGTAACATATGAAGGAACGCTGTTACCACTACCCTTAACGATGGTAGCCCCTGTTTCATTTAGGGTAACAATTTCACCAGAATTTGCAACATGCTCACCACTATAAAAATCAGACACAGCAGTTGGGTTAACAACAGAATTTGCAGCCGTATTCTGAGAAGGAACATTGGTACTATTAGCCGTATTTTCTGGAACAGACATATTTTCGACATCGGAATCAGTATTATTCTGATTTTCAGTGCCATTATTGGCAGAAGTCTCATTATTTTCAGTCGCAGTTTCCGGAGCTGCCGATGAAAAAGCATACTTTGTGCCAGCAGCAACAGGTAGTGTTGAGAAGCCACGATAATAACCGGCAAAATCAGTTGCACTCTCATTATAATGAATATGATAATGATTCTCCATCTGTTGATAGGTTTTTAAAAAATTATCATAAGCAGGGGGATAATCGTCACCATTATCATCCCATGTAGTATCCACCTCGTACCATTCATCATCCTGTAACAGCACAAGGTTCCACGCATGGTCCATTCCCATAGACCTGCCATACTGAAGAATACATTCCACATTTCCCATATGGCAAATTGTAGCAAACGCACGGGCATACCCCTCGCAAACAGCCGCCTTATCAATAAGAGCCCCATACGCTATCTGTTTATTAGCAGCATTACTTATATACTCCACATGATTAACAATATAATCATGATAAATCTTTACCTTTTCACTCTTTTCTTTCCCGGCAGCAGAAGCAGCTACCCCAGCAGCCTGTTGTAATACCTGATTTGTAGCTAACTCATCGATAATAATATCAGTACTAGTTTCATTTACTCGCGCAACCAACGCAGGATGGTCATAAGCAAAAGCTGCAGCAACAATACTCCCTTCTTCAGCAGTTACCTTCTCATCGTCATTTGTAAAGCCAAGCTTAGCATCAATGTCAAACCTCGATATCAATCTGGACTTTTTTTCTACCATTAGCATCCCATGTGCATTATAAATACGTTTGAGACGAGGTTCCAATGTTCCATAAAAATATCCAGTCTCAGTAACATAAACATTCCAAGTCCTTGCCTGTGCCATAGCATCAGCCTTGATCGGCTTTGATATAAAAGCTGCTGCCGATAAAACAACTGCGGCAGCAGTCAGTAAACACTTCTTCATTTAAACTCCATTTATTAAATCATATAAACATAGGCCAACAGCATTTAAAATACCATATATGATTGATTTTGTAAATGATTTTCTACTATATAAGGCAAAAGACCAGTAGTCCGAATCTCCAAAACTGACTACGATTTTACTACGTTTCAGTGGTATAATATGGAAAGTTCCGCTAAGTTTTGCCATTTTGAATGATTTTATGTACAATGAATTGGTTAAATATCGACCACGCAAACTAGCGCATTTTAGCGCATAAGAGAGCATATTCGGAAAGAGAGATTGAATGATAAGAATTTTATTCGTCTGCCACGGCATAGGTTGCGGGAAATGTGAAAAAGCCCAGATTTTAAGGCGTTTTTAGACATGAAAAAACTGGTTTTACCCCAGACTTACCCCAATATAATAATAGGAATACTTCATTCGAATTGAATAAGGATTTTACATAAAGGGCAGTTGTTCTGAAACGACTGCTCTTTTTCAATGGGGTACCACACTAATTAAACTGATACCCAGATGATGGACTTCAACATGACAGTTGAAATACCCATTGTCTGGGTATTTCTATTGTCAGGAGGAATCTATCATAATGTATGGAAGGGATATAAACAGAAAAAAGCTAAATGATAATCCGGTTGTCGAAACCATCTATGGTGAAACAGTGGGATTTACACTTCCCTTTAGGATAAAACTCTTCGAAAAATGGAAAGAAAACCCTACCCCTGAAACCATAGAGGAAGAGCTTAAGAAAGTTGATATTCTGGCAATAGACCTCTTATCCCATTCATTTAAAGATATATGTGCAAGATTCAAATACGGCGGATATCCTCTGCCTACAGAAAAATCTCACCCTGAAATAGATCCGGAATATAAAGAAACTAATCCTTTGATACTGTCAGGGAAGTTTTACAGAAAGAAACGAGGATTCGGAATGACGATAGATCCCGGATTTCGCCAAGAATTAATGGAAGCTTACCCTGACACATCAATTGAAGATATGTTAAGGCGCAATGGGATTGATCCACTTGATGTCGGATGTGAAAGAATCGTCAGATTGGAACAGGCTTTTAAGAGAGAAATATTCAGACGATATGCTGCGTCTGAAGCTGTTTCAAAAGTCGAGTATCATGTTTCTGCAGCCTCTCCAAAGCTCTTAGAGAATCCCTATGTAGAAAAGATAGTACGTGGAAATCTGTACATGAAAAATGCCTTCTTTAATGAGGTATACATGATACCCATTCCGCTTTCAAAGATTTTTGAGATATACGGAATTGATGATAGCTTGGTGAATACCTGGAGTAAAACGCGGATCAATTCATCTTTGCAAGCATGGAAGCCTTTGGAGACAGAGGTTATTCCATGTAATGAAGGCATTTTGGAGATACAGAATAGACGGGCTTCTATGATGTTCCAGGAAGTAAGAAAAGGTTTTTGCGAATTAGGACAGATATTCAAAACTGACAATTATGATATTCAGCGCAAAGTTTGTCGATGGGCAGATGGACTCCCCAGTGATCCTTGGGGATACTATTCCAGAAAAAGGATACTGAAACTGATGGATTTATCAAAAAGCCGCTATTACGCACTGCTACATAATGAAACATATGGAACAGGCAAAATTAACAGGTGTCGCAGAGATGAGGAAGATATAGTAATAATTCGCCAGGTACTTGCATACAAAGGCTTTGAGAAAGGTATACGCCAGGTATATATGCTTATGCCAAGGGTTACCGGACAGTCTTTTAGCATGTACAAGATACGCAGGCTTATGAATAAATACGGAATCCGAACAACAATAAGACGTCCCAGCCGGAATAGAAAAGCAATGAAAGAACTCATAGCGAGAAACCAAAAAGCCAACCTCATCATGCGGAGATTCAGGCTTCACAGACCCAATGAAATAAGGCTTACAGATGTGACATATCTTGACTATGGTGATGGTCTGCGTGCCTATGGTTCAGCATCTGTGGATCCGGTTACAGGCAGACTCATATGCTTCATTGTTAGTGAAAACAATGATCTTCAGCTTGCGCTTGATACCCTGGCCGCAATGGATTCTTACCCTGCCAAAAGTGGTGCAATACTTCATTCCGACCAGGGCATACTTTACATGAGTGATGACTTTCAGGCTGCAGTTGTTGAACGAGAACTTACGCAGTCAATGTCAAGACGCGGGAACTGCTGGGATAATGCAGTTCAGGAATCATTCTTTGGACATTTTAAAGATGAGTGCCCTTATGAAGCTTGTAAATCTTTGGATGAGTTGCAGGAATGTATTGATAGATATGGCTTTTACTATAATAATGAAAGAGGCATGTGGGATAGAGAAAAGATGACACCTGCAGAGTATGAACAATACCTGGAACAGATGAGTGAAGCAGAATTCGCCAAATATCTGGCGAGAGAAGAAGAACGCTTTGAAAAGATGAAGGTAAAGTCAGCAAAAAACGCTCACATGGCTGCAAGAAGCTATAAGGAGTTTACAGAAAAAAGTATTGGGGGATTAAACGATGAAACTGGTGGATCATTCAAAAAAGTATAAATATGAGGACGGCAGTGACAGACCTGATGAAAAGATCATTCCCTTTCTCGATAATGAGTTTGTTACTGGCTTCAAAGAGGACAGGATCTTCTACTCTAAAGACTTTGACATTGCCCTGTACAAGAAAATCCATGATGAAGGAATGACATATGTTCAGGCTTATAATGCGCTTGGATTTGACACAAATATCTTGGGAGAAGACCGAGCCTATTCAGCCGGAAAGCGCGTAATGCAGAAGGCCAGAGACAACAAACTTTTTACTGTAGATGAGACGAATTATGACGGCTCCGTCTCCCGTGAACAGATGGGAAATCTCACGCCAGAAGAAGAACGGGCATATCTTGTAGCGCGTAACCACTATCTTGAAGAAATGCTTTTGGCTCAAAAAAAAATCCGATCCGAATTGGAGGAGTACTTTACCTGATTGAGGAAAAGGAAATCCGGGCAGACAGATTTGTTATGGTTGATTCATTCATAAATAAGCAGAAGTCGAAACACAATGGGTATAACGTTTCACAATGCCTGCGTATGTTTGGAGTGTCTGACTCTGGCTACTATGCATGGAAAGGCCGTAAGGAAGATATATTTGGAAAACAGGCGGAGAAAAAAGCCGACAGGGATGCAATCAAGGAACTTATGCGTAGGATTATCATTGCCAGAAATGGCGTGGTTCCTGGGAAAAGGACATTCAGGGTGGAGCTTTTTAGAAGATTTGGCAGGACTGTGAATACCAAAAAGATAGCGGCGCTTATGGCTGAGATGAACATACAGGCACAGATGCCGCATAAAGATGCATATAAGCATCAGGCATCACATAATCACGTGTGCGCGGCGCCGGTAAATGCGGTGAACCAGAACTTCTTCATCGCTCCGCGAAGAGTCATTCTTTCAGATATAACATATCTTTACTATGGTGAATATCGAACCACTTTTTATCTGTGCGTATTCAGAGATGCCTATACTCGTGAAAACCTTGGTTGGAGCATAGGGAGATATATGTCTCTAAAACTCGTAGAAGAAGCCTACCGGGATATGATGAGTGGTCATGCTGGCGAACTTGCGGAAGTCATGAGGACCAATGAAGTTTATGTGCACCATGATCAGGGGAGTCAGTACCTTGCCACTTCCTTTACTGAGCTACTTCACGATGATGGCTTTGTACAGTCTGTATCAGCCAGAGGCAATTCTCAGGATAACGCACCTATGGAGAGCTTCTTTGGGAGGCTTAAAACAGCCATCCTCGATATGGTTGCTATGTGCAGGGATTTTACGTCTGCAAGACAGCTTGTGGATGGTTACCTTAAGGCATACAATTCAGAGCATTATCAGTATGATCTTGCAGGACTTACTCCTGAGGAATTCTATCAGTATGCCACAACGGGAGTTTATCCACTTGACAACTACTTTGGTGTTCCTGCATCAATTATGATGACAGGTGGTGATCTGAAGAAAGTAAGACGCAGATATGCTGATGAAGAAGCTGCAGCTCGCAGAGAAGCATCCCAAAAGCATCGTGAAGAAAAACGGCTTGTTGATCCTGAAAAAGTAATACTTCGTGACCAACGCCTTCTTAAGTCAGTAATAGATAAGTGGAAGGATAAGGAAATGACAGCATCTAATCAGATCACAAAAATGCAGGCTGTCCTGGAAAAGGCCAAGAGCGCTCTTCAGTTCATAAAGTCACTTACAGAAGACAAACGCTCTGAGCTTAAAGAACCACTTGCATGGAGAAAATATACTGAATTAAGTTATGTATTCATGATGAACGAACTGTTCTGATCTATATATTCTTCAAAATCTTATATTTTTAAATACTTTACAGCTGTATAATAAACGCAGCTGTATCGTGGCAGTAAGGGTCTGGCTTATCGCAAATGCGAGTTCACCTCACTCTCTGACGGTACAGCTTTTTGATTGCCAGGGAATCCTCTGGCCTATTTGTTGTACCCTCTATCATTATCCCCTACAAAAAGCCATAAAAAAAGTACTACTGTCAACCTAAAGTCTATCGTAGTACTACTTAAAATCCATCACTGTCATATATATTTTTGCACTGTCTATTATGATTCCATTCAACCTTAAAATCTGTCACAAAAAAGTCCTTGACTTTCGAACCGGTTTAAATTTGATAAGCGATAGCTTCTATTGACAATACGCAATGTGTATGAAATACTAATGATACGCAATGAGTATAACGATGTTGATTTAACGAAGGGGACTTATATGGACAGCAGAGAATATTTGATTGAATTAAGAAACGATACTGGAATGTCGAGAAAGGAGTTTTGTGCTTATTTTGAGATTCCATATCGTACATTGCAGGATTGGGAATTGGGAAATAGGAAAATGCCGGATTATCTTTTGAGATTGATGGCGTATAAAATCGAAATGGAAAAGCTTGCAGGAAATAATAAAGTAGAGAGAAATGGGGATAATGATCATGACAGATAAAGTTCAATTATTTGAAGACCAGCCAATTAGGACGGCATGGGTCGAGGATGAGGAAGAGTGGTATTTTTCTATAGTTGATGTGGTAGGCGCGTTAACTGAGCAACAGAGCTTTGATGGAGCTCGTGACTATTGGAAAGTGCTAAAAAGCAGGCTTAAAGAGGAAGGAAATCAGTTGGTTACAAATTGTAACCAACTGAAAATGAAGTCTCCCAAAGATGGGAAAAGGTATAAAACTGACGTAGCGAATACTGAGCAACTTTTAAGAATTATACAGTCAATTCCTTCAAAGAAAGCTGAGCCATTTAAGATGTGGCTTGCTCAGGTTGGACGTGAAAGGATTGAGGAGACTATAGACCCTGAACTTACGATAGACCGTGCTTTGGAAACATATGCAAGACTTGGATATGATGCGGACTGGATCAATCAAAGACTTCAGACAATTCGTGCAAGGAAAGAGTTAACTGATCAGTGGAAAGGCCATGGTGTTAAGCAGGGCAAAGAATTTGCTATTTTGACCGATGAAGTTACCAGAGCATGGTCAGGTATGTCAACAAGGCAGTATAAGAATCTTAAGGGACTCAAAAAAGAAAATCTCAGAGATAACATGAGCACTCTTGAGCTTGCATTAAACATGTTGGCAGAAGCAACTACTACTGAACTTACTAAAGTACATAATCCGCAAGGACTTGATGAAAACAAAACAATAGCAAAAAGAGGCGGGCAGATTGCAGGTGATGCCAGAAAGAATATTGAAGAAGAAACAGGGAAACCAGTCATCACGAGTAAAAATGCGAAGCAATTAAATGACGCTGTTGTGGGGCTTATAGAGAATATTATAGATATAGAGTCTGAAAATGATAATGAGAATGGAGAATGATTTATATGGAACAATTCGATTTAGATAAATTGGAAAAAGCACTTATTTATGTAGAGCGTATAGCAGATGGAAAAAATCCTATAAACAATATGCCTGCAGATAACGATGAGGTTATGAATGATCCCAACGTTATTAGGTGTATGTTTTTTATAAAAGATGTCCTATCAGCCCTTAAGGATAATGGTGGCGTGATAGGTAGGGTTTCAGGTATTAAGAAAAAAGAATTTCCTATGGAGTCACTTTCTGGCTATTAGTTTATAGAGACAAAAACGATAACAAGATTTACAGAACAACTGAATTCAGGGATAAATGAAAAGGAATATAAGAAGCTGTCATACAAAGTGATAACGGACTGGCTCAAGAAGAATGGCTATCTGATAGAAAAAGAGGATAATCAGCTTGGTAAAAAAATAACATTAACTACAGAAAAGGGGCAGGCTGTTGGGATAACACATTCTTTACAAACAAGTATAAGCGGAGCATCATATTACAGAATTGAATATGATAAGACAGGTCAAGAGTTTGTTTTGCAGAATCTTTCTGAAATTCTAAAATCTCAACATTCAGAATAATATGCTTTTACTTTTGAGCAATACATGATATGTTTATTTAAGCGAGGTAAATCGTCGCAAACTGCATGAGGATGTAAGGCAGATGCTAAGCTGTCCGGTCCGGAGTTCTTGTTAGAAGGACATTCCTGATATGGGATGTCTTTTTGTAAAAAAGAAGGGCCCGTGGGTCCTCCTTCCGGTCACAGGCATCACAAGTTTCTGTAACCTGATCACTGTTATTATAAGCGCACTGATAATCGCTGTAAATATATAGTGAAAAGAACACGCTGATTTTTTTGCAAATTGAAAACAGAATAAACTATCTATGAACAGAAAAGATATGCCGGGGGCAGCTCCTGGCTTCTCCGCTGCGGAGACGATAAATATGAGCAGAATAAATTTAGCTGCGTAGATTAAAGGGTTCTGGTTACAGGACCCTTTAATCATAAAAAGGTGATATTGGTGGGCGTAGTATTGGAAAAGTGCGGACTTCTTGCAGAACAATTTGAAAAGCAGGGCTATAAATACACCGCTATATGAATTTGTAACTACCTCCATTTATGTAAGATTTAGACATCATGCATAAATGGAGGTTTTATTATGACAAAAGAAAGAAGAGACAATAAAGGACGACTATTAAGAACTAATGAGCATCAACGAAGCGATGGAAGATATGTTTATAGATATCAAACAGCCGGAGGAGAGACCAGATATTTATATAGCTGGAGATTGTTAGCTACTGATGTTAAACCGAAGGGTAAAAGACAATGTGAATCTCTTCGTGAAAAAGAGGCTGAGGCGCAGTATGAAAAGCGATGGGAATTAAAAGGATTAAATTCTGATGAGAGAGTTACAGTGACGGAACTTGTCGACAAATACATAGCAATCAGAACGAATGTAAAGCCATCAACACAGTGTGGATATGAGACAGTTCGTAGCCATCTTAGTAGAGAAGAATTTGGTACAAGAAAGATAGACAGCATAACTATTGCTGATGCCAAGAAATGGCTAATATCTCTTCAAACAAATGGTAAAGGCTATAGCACAATCCATACTATTCGCGGTGTTGTAAGGCAGGCATTTCAAATGGCTGTGGAGGATGAGAAGCTGGAGAGAAATCCCTTTGATTTTAAACTGGATGGTGTTGTTATAAATGATATGACGAGACGGGAGTCACTATCTATCATGGAAGAGGCGTTGTTCATGGCCTTTGTTAAAAACGACGTTCATTTCTGTAGATATTATGATATGTTTTTTATTTTGCTTAATACCGGAGTGAGGATAGCGGAATTGTGTGGTCTATGTATTTGTGATATTGATTTTGAGCGCGGTTATATAGTTATCAAGCGGACTCTTAATAGGTTTGCAAGAAAGTATGTGGTGGGCAGTACGAAGACAAAATCAGGATTTAGGAAGATTCCTATGTCCAATGATGTAAAAGCTTCTGTAAAAAGGATATTGGATGTAAGAGAAAAGCAGATACAGACAGTCAATATTGATGGCGGTGATGAATTCCTTTTCATAGACCATAGGGGAATTCCGCTTCTTCCAAGTATGATACAAAAGTACTTTCAGAGGGTATGTGAAAAAATATATAACGAAAAGAACTATAACATTTATGTGACTCCGCATATTTGCAGACACACATTCTGCACTAAAATGGTGAGAGAAGGAATGAAGCCAAATGTTCTTCAATACATTATGGGACATTCCAGAATAGATACCACTTTGGAATACTATGCACATGTAGATATAGACATGGTTTATGAAGAAGTTGATAGGATTATGAATAAGTAACAGAAGTGGCATTTTACCACAAAAAAGTGGTAAAATGCCATATGGCATACAAACGTAAAATTCAAAAAGTTAGTAATTTCAAGGCTTTGAAAGGTGTAAAAAATGATCAGAATTCTTTTTTGCTGCCACGGCAACATATGCCGTTCCACAATGGCAGAATTTATTATGAAAGATATTGTCCGCAAGCAGCATTTAAGTGACTGTTTTCATATAGAATCATCAGCCACTCACACTGATGAGATATGGAACGGTCAGGGAAGTCCTGTTTATCCTCCGGCTAAGGCGAAGCTTCGTGAGCACGGAATAGGAACTCCGGACAATGAACTTGGAGTGTCTGAGAAAAGAGCAAGACTTACTTCAAGGGCTGATTACGGCAAATTTGACTTTATCATTGGTATGGACAGCGCCAATATCAGAGATTTGAAGCGACTTTTCAATAATGATCCCGAGGGTAAAGTATATAAGATGCTTGATTTTGCGGACAGGAGCGGAGATGTGTCTGATCCGTGGTACACCGGTAATTTTGATGATACCTGGAGGGACTGCTCAGAGGGCTGCCATGGACTTTTCAGAGAGATTCTTATGAATCCTGAGTATGCGAAAGTACTTGGCAATAGCGCAGGTTCGGAAGATAATAATGTATATGATTATGATGACGATCAGGACTATGACTTGGGACTGATTCACGATGATTTTCCGAGAGGATAAAATATATGGAATACCTTTACGAAACACACCTGCATACGATGGAGGCAAGTGCCTGTTCAATTACGCCGGCCGGTGACTACATTGAATACATGATGGACCTTGGCTACAGCGGTCTTATTGTTACCGACCACTTTTTTAACGGAAACAGCTGCATACCAAGGGTTCTGCCCTGGGAGAACAGGGTGGAGCAGTATTGCAGCGGCTATGAGCACGCGCTGGATGCTGCCGATGGGCTTGATTTCACGGTTATGTTTGGCATTGAATTCAACTTTGAGGGCGACGAATACCTTCTTTACGGAGTTGATAAAAACTGGCTCCTTGAGAATGAAGACATCATGGAGAAATCAAGAAAAGAGGTCTACGATCTCGTCCATCAGGCCGGCGGAATAATGATACAGGCGCATCCTTATAGAGAAAGGGGCTATTTATCGGCTATTCATCTGACACCTTCGGTTTGTGATGGGGCCGAGATTTATAATTCCAACAATCCTGACTGGCAGAATGCTCTTGGTTATCTCTTTGCAAAAGAGCACAATTTCCTTATGTCAGCCGGATCCGACATTCATTCCTTCCCGCAGCTTTCCATGGGAGCGATGAGTTTTCCTTACAAAATAAATAACATTGATGAATATGTTAAGGCTTTTATGGCGGGTGACGGAACACCGATGATTAGAATCAATCCCGAGTCAAAGGATACCAAATTTGTACCGGTTGAGAGTTCAGCTGCTCAAACAACTTTTTCCAAGGAGCATACGCTTCCTGTGATAATGCATTAATCGTCTGTTTTTATTCAATATCAACCATTTTTGAAACTAAGTGATGACATTTTTATAATTCGGGTGTAAACTTGAAAAGTTGCACTCAAAACGAATCTGTTTTTGCAAACGAAAGATTTATGAATTTTTAGGAGGTAGTTAGAGAAATGGATTCAAAACGTATGAAATGGACCACTTTGGCGTTCATGGCCTTCTCTACGGTGTGGGGCTTTGGTAACGTATTAAATGGTTTCGTTTACTTCAATGGTATTCAGGTTATCTTCAGCTGGATACTAATGTTTGCACTTTATTTTGTTCCCTATGCACTTATGGTCGGTGAGCTTGGCTCCGCTTTCAAAACATCAGGCGGAGGAGTAAGCTCATGGATACTCAGTACAACAGGTCCCAAGGTTGCTTATTACGCGGGTTGGACCTACTGGGCATGCCATATCACTTATATTGCGTCAAAGTCATCAGGCGGTCTTAAGGCTCTTAGCTGGGCTATTTTCCGAAACGGTGAGACATACGACACATTCCCGACACTTGCTGTTCAGCTTGTGACTTTTGCAATTCTTCTTCTTTTCTGCTTTGTTGCATCAAGAGGTCTTAATCCTCTTAAGAAGCTTGCAACAATTGCTGGAACAAGTATGTTTGTGATGTCTATTCTTTATATCCTTATGATGTTTGCAGCTCCGGCAATCAATCCGAATGCTGGCTTTGTGTCAATGGACTTTGGGATGAAAAATCTTATCCCTCAGTTTGATGTTAAATACTTCACATCACTTTCAATCCTTGTATTTGCTGTTGGCGGATGCGAGAAGATTTCTCCTTACGTAAACAAGGTTGAGAATCCCAGCAAAGGGTTCCCCAGATCCATGATCACACTTGCTATCATGGTAGTTGTATGCGCTATTCTCGGAACTATTTCAATGGGTATGATGTTCGACCCTGCTGAGATCAACGCATCTGCAGAGAGTTTTAATGCTTACAATTCAAACGGAAGCTACTGGGCATTCCAGAAGCTTGGCAATTACTATCATGTAGGTGATCTTCTTCTTATCATCTATGCTGTATGCAACATGATAGGCCAGCTCTCAACTCTTGTTATCAGTATTGATGCACCTCTTCGTATGCTTCTTGATAACGAGGACGCAAGAGAGTTCATCCCTTCAGGTCTTCTTAAGAAAAATGATGTCGGTGCGTATGTAAACGGAATCAAGATGGTTGCGGTTCTTTCAGGATCAATCATTCTTATTCAGTCATTTGTACCCGGTGCGGCAGCAGTACTTAAGCAGCTTACAAAGCTCAATTCCGTATGTATGCCTCTTCGTTATCTCTGGGTGTTCTTTGCGTATATGGCACTTAGAAAAGCAGGTGATAAGTTCCCCGCTGAGTATAGATTTGTCAAGAACCAGGGTGTTGCACTTTTCTTCGGAGCATGGTGCTTTATCGTGACTGCAGCAAGCTGCATTCTCGGTATGTATGATACAGATCCTTTTACCTTTGCACTTAATGTAATCACTCCTCTTGTGCTTACCGCACTCGGAGTTGTGCTTCCCATTATTGCAAAGAATGAGAAAAAGACAGGGAACAAATAAAGGACAAAAAGCTGTATAAAATATTTGGCAGTTACGCTGCGCATGGCTCTTTTAGCGGGTCATGCGCAGTTTTTTTATCCATTTTTATCGGCTTGGTTTGTTTCTGTGGTGAAATTCTATTTATCGTAAAACGATAAAAAATTATTGACTCTCAAAAACGACTGTGATATAACGAAAATATCTTAAGATTATTTATATGCGCATGAAAAGGAGTGAGACCGGTAATAATGAGCGACCGCTTAAATGTTTATTTCAAGAAGTTTTTGGATATCAGTCTTGTTGTTGGACTTATCATGGAGCTTGCAGTGCCGTTCGGACTAAAAAAGGCAGTGGAGATCACCATGACGGTTCTCGGAGATACGACTGAATATGCAGAAATTATGGACCATTACATCTTTGCAATAATTTCCATAATGCTTGCCGGTGGGCTGGCACTACTCATTCTTTTTGAACTCAGAAAGATGATGAAAACGGTTATCGAGGACAATTGTTTTATCAGGGAGAATGTTGAAAGCCTGTCGAGAATGGGGAATTATGCATTTGCGATTGCGGTGGTAAAAATCCTCAGGAATTTTATCTACTTCACACCTGCTTCCTTAGTGACTGCAGCGGTATTTCTTTTTGCGGGAATACTCAGCAAGGTTCTGGCAAAGGTTTTTGACAGGGCAGTCAGCTACAAGGAAGAGAACGATCTGACGATCTAAGGATGGAGGAAGAGATGGCAATCGTTATAAATTTGGATGTGATGATGGCGAAGCGGAAGATAGGCCTCACAGAGCTGGCCGGGAAGGTTGATATAACTCTGGCTAACCTATCAATATTGAAAAACAACAAAGCAAAAGCAGTGCGGCTTCAGACGCTTGATGCGATATGCAGAGAGCTGGATTGTCAGCCGGGAGATATTCTCGAATTCATCCCGGATGAAGATACTTGAATTTAATGACCGCAAATAAAATGTGATTTGCTATTATGGCATTTCACAAAAAGGAGGAATCACCATGGAAAGACCAATAAATGGGGGATTATCACAGGAGAATGGTGTGGAGCAGGCATGCCTGGCCGAGACCGCTGTGGGAGCTGCATGTTATGTGCAGGATGCCGTTCAGACTAAGGCTAAGGGAGATGCAGTTTCTTTTAAAAAGTATGGAGCGTTGGCTGTAATTTTTTCAATTCTGCATACCTTCTGCCTTTATGGAAATACTTCAGGAATTACATATCCGTTTTTTATGGCAGGCACACTTATACTTATTGCATTTGCCAGAAAAAGCGACGGTTTGTCACTTTTTAAAGACAGAGACGGGAAAAGCGCTCTTAACTTATTTTACATAATTTCGTTAATGCTCTTATCAATTTCAAAGTGCACCACTGCAAATGAGTCCCTTTTATTTGTTGATGGATTTGCCATATTCCTTTTGATGTTCAGCTTTATGACACATTTGTACGCTGATACTAAGCAGTGGGATATTATCAGTAATCTTATCGGAATATTGTTAGTGGTTGTGTCACCTTTAACTAATCTGCCTGATCCGGTGTTGGACTGCGTTGAGTGTTTCAAGGTGGGCGGAGCCAAGGTTAGCTCAAAGAATAAGCAGAACCTGATAGCAGTACTTGCCGGAATCTGTGTTGCAGTTCCGCTTCTTTCAATTGTGCTTGCACTTCTTGCTTCCGCGGATGCAATTTTCTCTGATGTTCTTGGTAAAGTGTTTGGGCTTTTCAAGCTTCCTGATAATTTCTGGGATGTGATCGGAATACTCTGGATGCTTGCCTGGACTCTCTGGCTCTTTTATACAGTTGCTAAGGTGCTTACCAAGAAGGGTGTTACTGTAGAGAATAAGAATTGCGGATATAACGCAATCGTGGCCATCACCTTTTCAAGCCTTCTTGCGATTGTATATCTGCTTTTCAGTGTGATACAGATTGTGTTCCTCTTCATGGGAAATATGACACTTCCCGCAAAATATACTTTTGCAGAATATGCACACGAGGGCTTCTATCAGCTGCTTGCAGTAAGTGTGCTCAACCTTGCAATTGTCACTGTGTGTAAGAAGCTCTTTTCAGAAAATAATGTCCTTAAGGCGATTCTGACTCTGATTGGTGTTTGTACTTATATAATGATAGCTTCAAGTGCATTCAGAATGTTTATGTATATAGAAGCTTACCACCTTACTTTCCTCAGAGTGTTTGTATTATGGTTTCTTGCAGTGCTTGCGATTTGCCTGTTGTTCTTGATTATCGGACTGTATAATGACAACTTCCCGGTATTTAAGTGCTGCATGATAGCGATGACTGCGATGTATATTGTGTTCGTTTTTGCTAACCCTGATTACCATGTTGCAAAGTATGACCTTGCATACATGAAAACCTCAGGCGGCACAGACTCAGTGGGAAGATACGAGAGCTCAATGACAAGATACCTTACTGAAGAAATATCCGAGGATGCTGTTCCGGCCTATGTCGGAAACGAAGAGTTGCTGAAACTGTACGAGACCGGACTTAGTGATAAGCGCGGCTACTACGAGAAGGATTATAAGGAGATAAGGAAGTTCAATTTCTCCAGATACAGAGCGTGGAAGATACTGTATAGTGGGAAATGATATAGCAAAATCATGTCAAAAAACATTTTACACATATAATCTAGATTTGATTATTTTACGATATTGCGACAAATATTTTTATAAAAATCTAATAAATTATAGCGGTAGATTATGCTATTATTAGAAATGTAGGAATCAAATAATATTGGGAAGGAGATGGATAAAATGGCAGAAAACAACAAGTGGAGATGCAGAGCTGATGATTTAAAGGGAACTCAGACAGAGAAAAATCTTCAGGCGGCTTTTGCAGGAGAATCTGAAGCAAGAAACAAATATACATTCTTTGCTTCGAAGGCTAAGAAGGATGGCTTTGTTCAGATTTCCAATATCTTTGCGGAGACAGCTGCAAACGAAAAGGAGCATGCTGAAATCTGGTACAAGATACTGACAGGAATTGGGAGCACTATTGAAAATCTGAGGGAAGCTGCAGAAGGCGAAGCCTATGAATGGCAGGAGATGTATCCGTCTTTCGCTAAGACAGCCAGAGAAGAAGGCTTTGATGAGATAGCAGAACTCTTCGAGGGCGTAGCAGCAATAGAAAAAGAGCACGAAGAGCGTTACAAGAAGCTTCTTAAGAATATTGAAGACAAGCTTGTTTTCTCTCGCGATGGCGATTGTATTTGGCAGTGCGGAAACTGCGGTCATATCGTAATCGGTCCTTCCGCTCCGGAGGTATGTCCTGTATGTAACCATCCTCAGGCTTATTTCCAGATAAAAGCTGAGAATTATTAATGTTTCTAAAATACATGATATAAAAGGAGGTTTTTATGAACATTTTCAAGTGCGAAAAATGCGGTAGTATGGTGATTAAAATCAATGATGCTGCGTGCACGCCAGTTTGCTGCGGTGATCCTATGACAGCTCTCGTTCCCGGAACTTCTGACGGCGCTCATGAGAAGCACGTTCCGGTAGTCGAAGTTGGTGGAAATAAGGTAACCGTTAAGGTTGGAGAAGTTGAGCATCCTATGATGGACGCCCATTATATTCAGTACATCTGGCTTGAGACCGATAAAGGCTACATGCAGAAAAAACTCACTCCTTCCGACAAGCCTGTTGCTGAGTTTGTTCTTGCAGATGGCGAGAAGGCCGTTGCTGCTTATGAGTACTGCAATCTCCATGGACTTTGGAAAGCAGATATTTAATAATCGGAGTGTTACATTAAAATAAATCAAGAAAACTGATTAAATCCGTCACTATTAAAATTTCAAACAAGTGCTAAAATAAAAATCATCAATATTAGTTGATGATTTTTATTTTTGTGTCGATAACAATATAGAATCCGATTAATTCCACTACAAACAGGTAGAGTGATTGTAATAAATCGACTGAAAATACTGAATATTTTATAACTAGGAGGAGCATTATGAAGAACTACGAGAAGTATCAGAGACAGTATTTCATGCCACCCAAGGCTACCTATGATTGGGTGAAAAAAGATTACGTTGACAAGCCGCCGGTCTGGTGCAGCGTTGACCTTCGCGACGGTAACCAGGCACTTATAGAGCCCATGAGCCTTGATGAGAAACTTGAGTTTTTCACAATGCTTGTAAATCTTGGTTTTAAGGAGATTGAGATAGGATTTCCCGCAGCGTCCGAGACAGAGTTTGAGTTTGCGAGAACTCTTATTGAAAAGAACATGATTCCGGATGATGTAACCGTTCAGGTTCTTACGCAGGCGAGAGAGCACATCATCAAGAGAACCTTTGAGGCTGTAAAGGGTGCGCCCAGAGCGATCATCCATCTTTACAATTCCACATCCGTAGCTCAGAGAGAGCAGGTTTTCAAAAAGAATAAAGAAGATGTTAAGCAGATAGCTGTAGATGGTGCAAAGCTTCTTGACAAGCTTGCAAAGGAGACAAAGGGTAACTTCTCATTTGAGTATTCACCAGAGAGTTTCCCCGGAACAGAGGTTGACTATGCGGTCGAAGTCTGCAATGCAGTGCTCGATGTATGGAAGCCCAAGAAGGAAAATAAGGTTATCATCAATATTCCTACAACCGTAGAGATTGCTATGCCTCACGTATTTGCAACTCAGGTTGAGTATATTCACAGAAATCTTAAGTACCGCGATGCGGTAACGCTTTCTCTTCACCCGCACAATGACAGAGGTTCGGGAATCAGTGATGCTGAGCTTGGATGTCTTGCAGGTGCTGACAGAATAGAAGGAACACTTTTTGGAAACGGTGAGAGAACAGGTAATGTTGATATCGTTACACTTGCTCTTAACATGTATTCGCACGGCGTTGATCCGAAGCTTGACTTCAGCAACATAAATGAGATCGGCGAGACTTATGAGCGTCTTACAAGAATGCGCATTTTCGAGAGACAGCCTTATGCAGGACAGCTTGTATTTACAGCATTTTCAGGATCTCATCAGGATGCTATCAGCAAGGGCTTCTCATGGCATGAAGCAGGAAAAGACAAAGGAATCTGGACCGTTCCTTATCTTCCTATTGATCCCAAGGATCTTGGAAGAGAGTACGACGGCGATGTTATCAGAATTAACTCTCAGTCCGGAAAGGGCGGCGTAAGCTACATATTAAAGAACAACTACGGCATGATGGTTCCGAGAGAGATGCAGGCAGACATCAGCTACACAATAAAGGATGTTTCCGACAGAGAGCATGCTGAGCTTGCACCCGGAAGAATCTATCAGATATTTGAAGACAAATATGTTCACAACGATTCTGTATTCAGAGTTGCAGACTGTCACTTCAAGCAGACAAACGGTATCCTTGCAGAGGTTACACTTGCTCATGCAGGAAAAGAGCATATAGTTGAGGCTAACGGAAACGGACGTCTTGATGCTGTAAGTAATGCTTTCAAACAGTACTTCAACATCAGCTATGAGCTTTCTGTTTATGAGGAGCATGCGCTTAGCCGCGGTTCTTCATCCAAGGCTGTAACCTATGTCGGTATCACAAGCAACGGCAAGAAATTCTGGGGAGTTGGCATTGACGAGGATATCATCAGATCATCCGTGAGCGCTCTTACAATTGCCGTCAACCAGCTTGACGAAGTAAAGGCAAGCACAGATGCGAAGGATGAGAGAATCAGTGCAATTCTCAATTACATCCAGGAGAATTACCTGACAGTGACACTTGATGATCTTTCAAAAGAGTTTTATTTATCAAAGCCGTATCTTTCAAAATATATCAAGGAAAAATCCGGCATGACCTTCGGAGAGAACGTTAAAAAGATTCGTCTAAAAAAGGCAAGCATTCTTTTAAAGAACGGAAACATGAAGGTAGAGAGAGTCGCTGAAGCGGCAGGTTATCAGAACGTTGAGCACTTTAACAGGCTCTTCAAGAAAAAGTACGGAATGACCCCTGTGCAGTATCGTAGCAACAGTAGGTAATTTTGTGATATAATAACAATGTTTTGAAAAAGTTTTTTATGAAGTGGAGGAGAAAATGACTTACGAAGAAGTAGTAGCAAAGGTAAAAGATGCACTTAAGGATGTTGATGTCAGCGATGTTAACGAGCATGCTGCTTACCAGTTCAATATTTCCGGTGAGGGCGAAGGCGCTTTCTATGTTGAGATCGATAACGGTAAGCTGAATGTTGAGCCTTATGAGTATTTTGATCGTGACATTCTTGTGTATACATCAGCTGCTGATCTTATGGACATTCTTGACGGCAAGACAGATTTTGTTAATGCGCATCTTTCAGGAAAAATCAGTGCTGAGGGCGACCTCAGAAAGGCAGAGCTCTTAAAGGACTTTGGTAAGAAGGCTCCTGCAAAGAAGACTCCTGCCAAGAAGGCTCCTGCAAAGAAAGCAGCAACAAAGAAGCCTGCTGCAAAGAAAACTACAGCTAAAAAGGCTCCGGCTAAAAAAGCTACCAAATAATTTTCAGACGGTAACTTTTTAAAAAACATGTGATCAAACGGACTAATGGCTGCTACAGTTTTGTGGCAGCCATTCTTATCCCTATGCCTTCCCCCACTGGAGGAAGGTGTCAGCGCTAGCTGACGGATGAGGGGGAATGTATATTAGAAAGGTTTTTTTATGACAAACAAAGAAGTAGACGTACTCATAATTGGTGCGGGGCCCGGCGGAATTTTCTGCGCTTACGAGCTCATTGAAAAGCGCCCGGATTTAAAAGTAATGATTATTGAAAAGGGCAGATCCATTGAAAAAAGAGAGTGCCCCAAGAGAAAAACAGGAAAGTGTATGGGATGCAAACCCTGCTCTATAACCACAGGCTTCGCCGGAGCAGGTGCTTTTTCCGATGGAAAATTATCTCTTTCACCTGATGTAGGTGGAACGCTTCCCGACATTCTTGGTTATGACGAGGCAACGGCTCTCATCAAGGAATCTGATGACATATATCTGAAATTCGGTGCAGATAAGAGTGTATACGGCATAGATAAGGCTGAGGAGATTCGCGAGATCAGAAGGAAGGCGATCAATGCCAACCTTAAACTCGTAGAGTGTCCCATCAGACATCTCGGCACCGAGGAAGGCTATAAGATTTATAAGAAGCTCCAGGAGCACCTTGAGGAAAAAGGCGTGGAGCTTGTGTTCAATACAATGGTTGAAGAGATCCTTGTGGAAGACGGCATTGCCACCGGTGTAAAGACTCATGACGGCACCGTTGTAAATGCAAAGGAAATCGTATCGGCAGTTGGACGTGAGGGCGCTGACTGGTTTCATTCAGTGTGCGATAAGATCGGCATTGAGACCAAGCCCGGAACGGTTGATGTGGGCGTCCGCGTCGAAGTCAGAGATGAGGTTATGCAATTTTTGAATGAAAATCTGTATGAGGCTAAGCTCATCTTCCACACACCTACCTTTGATGACAAAGTCAGAACCTTCTGTACCAATCCTTCCGGAGAGGTTGCGACTGAGTATTATGAGGGCGGACTTGCGGTAGTAAACGGACATGCTTATAAGAGCAGTGATTACAAGACAGACAATACCAACTTTGCGCTGCTTGTTTCCAAGAATTTCACCAAGCCTTTCAAGACTCCTATTGAATACGGAAGGAAAATTGCGGAGCTTGCAAATATGCTTTGCGACGGCAAAATTCTTGTTCAGACTTACGGAGATTTCAGAAGAGGCAGAAGAACAACCGATGAGAGACTTGCAAGAAACAACCTGATTCCCACACTTAAGGATGCGGTTCCCGGAGATCTTTCTCTTGTTTTCCCGCACAGAATCATGGTTGACCTTGATGAAATGATTCAGGCGCTTGATAAGGTCACTCCCGGAATTGCCTCCGAAGAGACACTACTTTACGGTGTTGAGGTTAAGTTCTATTCCAACAAGGTAATCGTGAACAAGGACTTTGAGACCAGCATCGGACACCTTCGTGCAATCGGTGACGGAGCCGGAATAACAAGAGGCCTTCAGCAGGCTAGTGCTAACGGACTTAAAGTGGCAAGGAGTATTCTTAATAAACTTAAATGATGCGAAAAGTCGTGACCGGAGATAACAGAAATATTATGAAAAACAGAATATACAGAATCCGGAAAACTGCCGTGGCAATTGCGATGGCTGCGGCTATGACCTTTTCACTGACAGGATGCGCTGCCCTTGATAATACCAGAGTTGTATTTACCACAGGTTTTAAGGAAAATGAGCTCTTCAGAATAGAGGACAAATCATGCCTGGAGTCTGAGTTTTTGGTGTACCTTTATAATTCTCAGAAGACTTATGAAAAAGGCTTTGGCAGTGAAATCTGGAATGTGAACATAGGCGATGGCAGCATGGAGAGCTATGTTAAGGATAAGTGCCTTGTTGCAATATCTCAGATAAAAGCAATGAATCTTCTCGCTTTGGAGAAAGGAATTGAACTCACGGAATCCGAAATCAGTACTGCAGCAGTGGCCGCTTCCGAGTATTTATCTTCACTCAGCGATGATGAAAAGAAGATGATGGGAGATATAGACGAAGCGACTTTGACGGCGATGTACACAGAGTATGCCACTGCGGATAAGCTCTATAACTACATTATAAGAGACATCAATCCCGAGATAAGTGACGACGAAGCCAGAACCATTACGGTTGAGCAGATAGTGCTTAATACCTGGAAGCTTGATTCCAAGGGAGATAAAATTCCGCTCGAGGGCGCTGAGAAGGAAGCGGTCAGAAACACCGCACTTCAGATACAAAGAGAACTGGGAGAGGGAACCGACTTCAGTGTACTCATGGAAAAATATAATGAGGCTGAGGAGGGAACTGTTTCCATAGGTAAGGGTGATGTGGATTCCGAGATTGAGACTGCAGCGTTTAACCTCGATAACGGAGAGATAAGCGGGGTAATTGAAGCTCAGGATTCATACGTTATATTGAAATGTATAAGTACCTTCAACAGGGAAGAAACAGAGGCCAACAAGGTAAGGATTGTTGAGGAGAGAAAGCGGGAAGTATTTGGACAGCAGTATGATGCTTTTGCATCGGATCTTTCAAAGATACTTAACCAGGGCTTGTACGATAAAATTCATATAGCAGAAACATCCGATGGCAGTGGCAGCGATTTTTTCGATATCTATCGCAAACATTTTTCTGAATGAAACGTATATTAAATTTCATAATTATTTAAGAGGCGCATTATTTGCGCCTCTGTTAATATTATAATAACAACGTTATTTCCTAAGGAGGTTTCTTATGAGGGTTAGAACGAAATTTGTATCTTTGGTAATGGCGGCAGTTGTTGCGGTTCCTATGCTTGCGGTATCTGTACCGGCAGGAGAGGTTAAGGCGGAAAACACTTATAAGCTTTCTGATTATGGGATTAAGCCTGATGATAACAAGTCTGATACGGCTGATATTAATAACTTTATCTCCGAAACAATTGGATCCGGTGGTGGGACTATTGTTTTTGACTCCGGAACATATGACATAAATATTTTGGATTTCGACGGCTATGGTGTTGGAATTAATATTACTAAGCCAAACATATCATTCCAACTTGCCCAAGGAACGGAACTAAAGGTGAAGCCGACTACTATCGGTGAATACTGCGTTATAAGTGTTAAAGCAGATGGATTCAAAATATCTGGCGGGAAGATCACTGGAGATAGATCATCTAATGGAAAGTCCGGAGCTGATGGACATGGCATCGGAGTAATAGATTGTAAGAATGTTACCATCTCTGATATGACAATTTGTAACAACTGGGGAGATGGTATTTATCTTGGATCCATGAACCTTGAGGATAGTCTTTATGGATGTGATGGAGTATCCATTACCAATTGTACGATTTCAAATAACAGAAGAAACAATATAGCTATAGTTGATGCAGATAATGTAACTATAGATAATTGCAAGATTTTGAAGGCCAAGGGTGCTCAACCAAGTTGCGGCATAAATATAGAGCCCAATGCAGTAAATGGAAAAATTCCAGCAGATGAAGTATGTAAGAATATTACTATTAAAAACACCAAAGTAACTTGTGTAAAGCAGGGAACATCTAATTGGTACTTTGCATTTCAAACTATAAAAGACCCATCTAAACCCAAGATGGCGAGTGCTAAAAATGTAAAGATTATAAAATGTAATTTTGGCGGAGATGTAAGCAATTATTCAGGTAAAAAATTCACATTAAAAAATACGAAGATTACCGGAACTTTTTATGATAATAAAAATATGAAAACAAAAGTGAAGAAGTGTAAGATAAAAAAATACTATAAATACTAAAATTACAGGTTGTTCCCGGATGTAAGCCTAAAAACTTATATCCGGGAACTTTTTTTAGTAATTAAATGATAGAAATGAATATTCAGTTGATAACCTGGTAGAAATTCACTTTTCCATTAAGTCCTCAGGTCTACACTTCAATACTCTTGCCATAGAGAGGACCTTTTCTGCTGAGGCTTTATTTATATCCTTATCGCGTATCTCGTATTGCTGAAGGGTTCGCAGGTTCACACCGGAAGCATCCGCCAGAGCTTTTTGGGACAAACCTATGAGTTTTCTGTATGCCTGGATTCGTGTTACTGTTTTGCTTGCAACGGAAAATGAGACATTTTCTATCAAAAGCAATGCGTGGTCGTCTGAGGTGGTATGGCCTGTGTTATATAGTTTTGCCAGCTTCTCGTAATTTAGGGATTCAAATATTCTGGCAAAACTGATATTTTTCTTCCATTGATAGTAGGCAAGAATGTATCCGCACCAGTAATCCACCCCGGTATCGAAGCGAATAAGAGGCTCAGGCCAGGTTCTGTCAGAGAATCCGCAGGTCTCCAAAACTCTGTGATGAAGCTCAGTGCCGGACATTCCGCTGACAACCATGGGATCGCCCTTTTCAAAACGTTCAGCAAAGCCGCTGATAATCATCATCTGAAAAAAATCGTCAGGCTTGATATCGGGAGTTGCTTCAACCAAGTATTCTACAAGCTCGCCAAGATTACTCATGGCATCATGTAAATATAACTCAGAGTATGCGCAGCTGTTCATCGCTTATTCCTTTCTGTATAATTTCATTTAAATAGATACCTTCAGTTTGTTCCTTTCCCAACAATTTCTGATATGATTCTCTGGCGTCAGCATCGCGCTTTATACGCTTTGGCGCGTATATAAGTCCGTTGACAGGTGCGGCTTCCCAAAAGGTGATGCTGTCGAATGCTCTTTTGCTCATTAGCACAACCTGCTTGCCAAGATCACCATATTTCATGGCATATGAGAGCTGCTCTAGCGTTATGGTATTACTGAGGAATGCTCTCGAGAAAGAAAAGTAGGAGTCATCAGCCCTATAGCCGATGATAACATCAGCAGATTTTGTATTGGGAAGATAATTATCAAGTATATATTCCGCGCCTCTTTTTTCTATAGGACTTGAATATCTTATTTTTCTATTGGCAAGCAAAATGGCGAGCCAGTTTAAAATATGAAAATCAGGACTCAGCAATCGCAGGATCTTAAGACCTTCAGTATTGAGACGATATGTGTTTAAGAATCCTCCTTTATCAGTTATTGCTGCCCATTCCCTGGCGAGCTCAGGATCTTCTGTACAGTAAAAGCCTCTGCCATAGTCATTGTCATCTCTCCCATAGCCGAAAACAGGCTTATTTACAACTTGCACAGAACCGTGATATATAGTCATCTCCATAAAAATAATCTCCTAAAACCACAAAAGTACTTCTGTAGAAGTATATAATAATTATACTTCCGTAGCAGTATATTATGCAATATACACCTTCAATTCGTGAATTAACCGTTTATTAGCACTCGCTTCAATTGAGTGCTAATTTTTTATTGACTTTTGTCTCTCACAGTCTTAAACTCATATTTGTGGGTATTCTATATTTAGTAGAACACGCCGCAATAATATTTTAATAAAAAACGCGGAGGGGCCGGTTTTCATCCCGCTTCGCGATAGTAATGGAGGCACTACAATGGAGAAAAAAGGTAATCTTTCAATCAACTCAGAGAATATGTTCCCTATAATCAAAAAGTGGCTGTATTCAGACCACGACATATTCTATCGTGAGGTTATTTCCAACGCATGTGACGCGATCACAAAGATCAAGAAGATGGACATGATGGGAGAGTATACACTTCCCGATGGCTTTAAACCCCGTGTTGACGTTGTTCTTAACGATAAGGATAAGACAATAAAGATTATTGATAACGGTATCGGTATGACAGCTGAAGAGGTTGAAGAGTACATCAACCAGGTAGCTTTTTCAGGTGCTACAGACTTCCTTAACAAGTACAAGGATAAGGCAAATGCAGACCAGATTATCGGACACTTTGGACTTGGTTTCTACTCAACCTTCATGGTATCTGATTATGTTGAGATCGATACTCGTTCATATAAGGAAGATGCGGCTTCAGTACACTGGACCTGCGACGGCGGTTCAGACTTCGAGATGAAGGATGGAGATAAGGAGGACGTAGGTACAGTTATTACTCTTCACCTTTCAGATGACTGCCTTGAGTTCTGCAATGAGTACAAGGCTCGAGAAGTAATCGAGAAATACTGCTCATTCATGCCTTATGAGATTTACCTTTCAAGAGAGAACGAGGAAGGCACAGAGACCATCAAGGAATCCGAGAAGCGCGATGATGATGTTGTAATCGAAGTCATCGAGCCTGAGAAGAAGGAAGAAGCTAAAGATGGCGAGACTTCAGAGGAGAAAAAGGAAGAGGAGAAGAAACTCAAGATCAAGAGGAGACCTCAGCTCCTTAATGATACACATCCTCTCTGGGGAAAGACTCCCAAGGATTGCACCGATGATGAGTACAAGGAATTCTACAGAAAGGTGTTCCGCGATTACAAGGAGCCTCTTTTCTGGATTCACCTTAACATGGACTATCCTTTCAACTTAAAGGGTATCCTCTACTTCCCTAAGATCAACATGGAGTTCGAGTCAGCTGAGGGCGTAATCAAGCTTTACAATAACCAGGTATTCATCGCTGACAATATCAAGGAAGTAATCCCTGAGTACTTGATGCTCCTTAAGGGTGTTATCGATTGCCCTGATCTGCCTCTTAATGTTTCAAGAAGTGCACTTCAGAACGACGGTTTTGTAAAGAAGATTTCAGACTACATTTCCAAGAAGGTAGCTGAGAAGCTTGCAGGTCTCTGCAAGACAGATAAGGAAAACTATGATAAGTACTGGGAGGACATTTCTCCTTTCATCAAGTATGGCTGCCTCAAGGACGACAAGTTCTGCGAGAAGATGAATGACTACATCCTCTTCAAGAACCTTGATGGAAAATATCTCACACTTCCCGAAGCACTCCAGATCAACAAGGAGGCTGAGGAGGCTGCCGCAGCTGAGGAAGCTAAGGATGAGAACGGTAATACAGTAGAAGCTGAAGTAGTAGATGAGAATGGCAATACAGTAAGCGGAGACGGAGCTGACAAGGCCGATGACAAGAAAGACGAGGAAAAGGAACCCCGCACCATTTACTATGTAACAGACGAACAGCAGCAGAGCCAGTACATCAACATGTTCAAGGCTCAGAAGATGGATGCATTCATCTTAAATCACAACATAGATGTGCCTTTTATTCAGCAGCTTGAGTCCAAGAATCAGGACATCAGATTCCAGAGAATCGATGCTGATCTTACAGATACCTTTAAGAGCAGAACATCCAAGAAGGCTGAGAAAGAATTCGAGGAGATCGAGAAGAACATCGGCGAGAAGATGAAGAAGGCTCTTAAGAACGAACAGCTTGTTGTTAAGGTTGAAAAGCTCAAGGATAAGAAGATTTCTTCAATGCTCACTGTATCTGAGGATACCCGCCGTATGCAGGATATGATGAAGATGTATGCAGCAAACGGAATGATGATGGGCGACTTTGGTATGGGCGGCCAGACTCTTATCCTCAATGCTAACCATCCTCTTGTTAAATATGTTATGGACAACGAGGACGGTGAGAACGTAAGCACAATCTGCGAGCAGCTCTATGACCTTGCCCGCATCCAGAATGCACCTCTCGACGCTGAGTCCATGACTAAGTTCGTTCAGAGAAGTAATGATATCATGATGCTTCTTGCTAAGTAATTATTTCTCATATTTTGGGAAAATATTTTTAAGTGTAAAACAGACCGAAATAAGTGTACATTTCGGTCTGTATTTATATATATGATAAATTTACCCTTGAAATCAGGAAAAAAGATCATTTATTTTTTAATAAATGAAGATACAATAGAAGTTGTTTCGTTATATACTATGGTAGATGGTTTATTTTAACCTTGCTATGTAAAAAGTTTTTTGAACAGTCCAATTAAGCAAAGGGGAGGAGTAATGCCTGCGTTAGTTGAGGTACGGGATATATGCAAGATTTATAATCCCGGGGAGAATGAAGTCAGGGCTCTTGATCATGTGAGCCTTACAATAGAAGAAGGGGAATTCGTGGCCATAATCGGTCAATCCGGTTCCGGAAAATCTACACTGATGAATATGCTTGGGTGTCTTGATACACCTACAAGTGGGAGATATCTGCTCCATGGAATGGATGTTTCCCATATGAGTGACGATGAACAGTCAGATGTCAGAAACAGGGAGATAGGATTTATCTTCCAGGGATTTAATCTGATTCAGTCACTTACTGCGCTTGAAAATGTTGAGCTGCCGCTTATGTACAGAGGTGTTCCCAAGAGAAAAAGACGCGAGTTGTCTGTAGCAGCTTTGGAACATGTTGGTCTTGGGAAGCGTATGACGCACAAACCTGCGGAGCTTTCAGGAGGTCAGCAGCAGAGAGTTGCTATAGCAAGGGCGATAGCGCAGGCTCCGCCGATACTTCTTGCGGATGAGCCTACAGGTAACCTTGACAGTGGTTCCAGCAGAGAGATTATTGCTACTATTAAAAATCTGTATGCCGAGGGCAGAACGGTGATACTTATCACCCATGACCCGGGAATTGCGGCACAGGCTAAGAGGATTATAACCATAAGCGACGGAAAAATCGCAAAGGATGAGATAAACGAGAATTTTACTTTGTAACATGAAAGGCTTTGTTTTTAGACTACGAGGAGACAAGTAATTATGAATTTGGTTTTGGGGAAAAAGAAGAATTCAAAGGACACACAGGAAGTAAATGGAGAAGCTAAGGTAGATGCGGCAAAGGATGTAAAGGCAGAAGTTTCGCAGGAAACCAAGACTTATGCTGTGAAAGAAGACACGCCAAGCTATACTCCCGGTAAGAGGAAGGGCTTTGTGAAGTTTATCGTTCTGGGACTTATAGTGCTGATTATCGGCTGGGTGGTTTTCAATAATATAAAGGCAAAAAATGCTCCTACGCCGGTCACAACTGCTACAGTCGGAAAGGGAGACATCGAAGTCATCGTTTCAATCAGCGGAAATGTTGCATCTGACGAGACAAAGAGCTATTACGCGAAGCTTCAGGCACCGATCGGAACACTTAGTTTGTCGGAAGGTGACAGGGTCAATAAGGGCGATGTTATTTATACCTATGATGAAGCTGACCTTGAAAAGACAAAGAAGCAGGCTGAGCTCAATCTTCAGCAGGCAAACGGCAGCTACAGCGGAAGCATCGAAAAGAACAATAAGGCTACTGATGTTCTTGAAGGAAGAAGCATTCACGATATAAACAATCGTCTTGACGAGATTACAAATGAGATAGATGCAATCAATGACAAGATTACAGAGAAGACTTCCAGAATGAATCAGACTCTGACAGACCTTCAGAAGGTAAGCCAGGACGTTGATCAGAACAGGGTTTCAGACAGCTATGATGCTGTACAGAAAAACGAAGCACCTAATGAGAGAAGAACAGAGGACGGCGAGAGCCAGATGGCACTAGAGATTCAGGATGCCATTTCCGATGTCCAGTATGCGTTGTCAAACGATCCGGAGATTCAGGAGTGGAACAGACAGATAACTGCCCTGAATGAAGAAAAGCAGGATCTTTCCGAGCAGTCATCCGCTGAGATGAGTGCTCTTACTTCAGGTGAAAAGAGCTCACTTGCAGCTCAGAGAGAGCTTGCGGAGCTAGAGAGTACAAATACCATCACTGACATTGAAGAGGCAGAGGGCGGAATTAAAGCTGATTTTTCAGGAGTAGTAACAGAGATTGGTGCAAACGAGGGTTCAACAGTTGCTCCCGGAACCAAAATCATGACTATCGAAAGTACCGATGATGTCAGAGTTGATATCCAGATTTCAAAGTCAGATCTTAGTAAGATCAAGAAGGGACAGAAGGTGGATGTCACGATTAACGGCAATGAGTACGAAGGCGAAGTGACACAGATTTCCGGAACAGCTAAGAATAACGCAAGCGGAGTTCCTGTTGTTGATGGCAAAATTAAGATAAAGAATCCCGATGACAGCATTATTCTCGGAGTAGAAGCAACTAATAAGATTCACACCGAGAAGGCAGAGGGTGTTCTTGTCCTTCCTTATGAGTACATCGGAACTGATTCTGAGGGTGATTTCGTATTTGTTATTGATAACGGAATTCTTAAGAGACAGCCTGTTACTCTGGGACTTACCACCAGTACAGATGCAGAGATAAAGGAAGGTGTCAGCGAGGGTGATACCATCGTTACCACCGATCCCACAACCCTTGTCGAAGGAACCAAAGTCATCGAGATGAGCGAGTAATGGATACATTTTTTGAATATATAGAAAGTGCCATAAAAAATATTCTTGGCAATAAGATGCGAACAGCTCTTACGATGCTGGGAATCATAATCGGAATTGCTTCGGTCATCGCGGCGCTTACCATAGGAAACGGAATGGCAAGATATGTAGGAAACGAGGTTGATGCTATAGGCGGAAACGTTGCGGATATATATCTTGATATGTCGGTTGCGGACAGGGGATTTAATAACGACGATATAAGAGAAATCAAGGACAACTTCCCCGGGGTCAGTGCGACATTTTATGACAATGAATACGGCGTTTCTTCAGGACCAAGAGGTGCTTATGATACGCTTATCACTGCTGCCGGATCTGATTATCAGAAATCCACACTGACCAAGCTTGAGACGGGAACCTACTTTACCGATGATCAGGTGGATCAGGGAGCAAGAGTCTGCGTCATGATGAAAAATGATGCGGTGCATCTTTTCGGAACAGCCGATGCACTTGGTAAAACTTTTGAATTAACCGTTGGTGGCAGTTCTATCGAGCTGGAGGTCATCGGAATAAGAGAAAACTGGAGTGAGATGATTTCCAAGATGATTGATATGGAAACCGACTCCTATACAGCTATGATTGAGATGCCGCTAACAACCTATGCCAGAGCTTTTGGTAAGGACATCTCTGAATTCCATACTGTCGAGATATATTGGGATAATACTCAGCCCGGTACTATTGTTAAAAGTATTGTTCGCTTTGTTGAGAACAGACTTGGACTTCGCGGACAGGATGCGGTTTATTACATGAGTATGTCAGATGTATCAGGCCAGGTAGACTCTATTATGGGAGCGATAACAGCATTTATTTCACTGGTTGCGGCCATATCCCTTCTGGTCGGCGGTATAGGTGTTATGAATATCATGCTTGTTACTGTGACTGAGAGAACAAGAGAGATAGGTATAAGAAAATCAATCGGTGCAAGAACAAAGGCTATTCTGATCCAGTTCCTGGCTGAATCCGCTATCATCTCCCTGATGGGCGGAATCGTGGGCGTCATCGTTGGAATAGCGGGTGCTTATGTAGGATGCATACTTCTTGATCTTGAACCTATAATAGACTTCAAAATTGTAATAGGAGCAACGCTCTTTTCTATGATGATAGGAATCTTTTTCGGCATCTATCCGGCAAGAAAAGCAGCAAAACTTAAGCCGATAGACGCACTTGCAAGGAATTGATAGATGCCTTCCCTTGGGGGGAAGGTGTCAGCGAAGCTGACGGATGAGGGTAAGAATTGGAATACATAAAAAGCGCATTTTCCAGTATAAAACAGAATAAAGGAAGAACCTTCCTTACCATGCTTGGTATCTTTATCGGTATATCCTCTGTTATAACAATACTTTCAATAGGTAACGGAATGAAGGTCTTTGTAAACAGCAGTCTTGATGAAATTTCAAGCGGCGGAGTAACAATCAATCTTGATCCCAAGAAAACCGACAGATATCTGGAACCGGAAGATTTTGAAAGGATAAAGGATGCCGTTCCTGAGATGCAGGGAATAACAATGACTATCAACTCGGACGGAACCTATAATGATGGTAAGGATGACAGGCAACTTGGAATTACCGGCGGAACTGCTGATATTTCGCATGAAGAGACGAAAGGAATGCATGCCGGAAGATTCTTTAGGGATGACGAGGCGGAAGCCGGAACGGCAGTATGTGTAATTTCTCAGCAGGATGCTCTCCTTTTGTTCAGGACGGATGATGTTGTTGATAAGACATTTACGGTCGACATCGGGGCCAAGAGTGTTGATCTGATGATAGTCGGCGTTGCAAAGAGCAGTGATGAAGACATTGAATCTGCAAAGGAAGCTATAAAGAAAAAAGAAGAGGCCTATTACTACTGCTCAATTTATGTACCGTATGCTCTTTTGACCGGAAGATTCGGGCTTGCCGGGGATAAGATTACAAGCTTTAAGATTTATACCAATCCGGGGATGGCGGACGAGACAGCTCTTAAAGTAAAAAGTGTAACCGAAAATATGCTTGAGCTTCGAGGCGAAGGAGCAGTACAGATTCAGTCTTTTGCGAGCATTGCAGGAGCATATACCAGTATTCTTGATGTCGTGACACTTGTAGTTGCTCTCATCGCTGCAATTTCGCTCGTAGTCGGTGGAATCGGCGTTATGAATATCATGACGGTTACGGTTACAGAGAGAACCAGAGAAATCGGAATCAGGAAATCTCTCGGAGCCAGAACCTCATACATTCTGATACAGTTCCTGACAGAGTCTGCGATCATTACACTGATAGGCGGAATGATCGGAATGCTTATGGGCTTTCTGTTTACAAAAATTGCGGAGAATTTCATGTCGTTCCCGCCGGTAATCAGTCCGATGAACGTCCTTATGGTTGTTGCGATTTCGATAGCCGATGGACTGTTCTTTGGAATTTATCCCGCGAGAAGAGCGGCGAAGATGGATCCTATCGAAGCTCTCAGGCAGGAGTGATGTGCGCCATATAACGTATAATTATATATGTAAAAACAAACAGAGGATTTTCGTAAATTAAGTCATCCATACATTCAATTGTATGGGTGGCTTTGTGTTTTTTGTGCTATAATAATTTGGAATATGTTTTCTTTCGGGGAATTCTTTACGTGAATAGTGTAATTGACCGCTTATTAAATGGACAATTTGATAATATAGAAAGAACGCTCAGCTTCTCACTTCCGCGCCTGGAATTAAATATTAAACCGGGGGAGGTCTGTGAAGGGAGCTTCATTATCTATGGACCTAAGGACAAGGTTGTGCAAGGGCTCATCTCTACTTCTGAGCTCCGTATGCAGGTTCTGACAGCTGATTTTTCCGGTTATGAATATGAGGTGGGATTTAGGTTTGATGGCACGGGGCTTAGCGCCGGTGATGTCATCAAGGGTGAGTTCTCCGTCATATCCAATCAGGGAGAATATCAGCTTCCTTTTGTTGTGAACGTGGAGATTAGTCACGTGATGTCCAGTATGGGACCGATTCGCAACATGTTTCACTTTGTAAATCTTGCAAAAACCGACTGGGATGAAGCAAGAAAACTCTTTTATTCCGATGAATTTATCGATGTTTTTCAGGAGAATGAGAGTGGCTTTGAAAGTCTGTACAGAGGGCTTTCTTCTGTCCCCATGTCCGAAGCGAACATGGAGGAGTTTCTTATTTCCATAAAAAAGAAACAGCCGATAAGCTATATTCCCGACAGGACTGAGATTGTAATAGATAATCCGACAGCTGTTTCGGAGCATACCGTGATGCTTTCCAGGAACGGTTGGGGGTATACGCGCGTTGAAGTTGAATTTGACGGAGATTTTCTTTCCACGGATTCTCTTGACCTTACCGACAGCGATTTTATCGGAAATAACTGCTTTTTTAAATTTCGTGTGGATGCAAGTCTTTTGCATGAGGGCAATAACTTTGGATTGATAACCTTCAGAACTCCTTATATGGAGGTTAAGATTCCTGTTACCGCCAAGGTGAATCTCGGATTAGAACACCTTTCATCCATACAGATGGAGAAGAAAAAGCTCATAGTAGAACTTGTTAAGCTCTATGAGGATTTCAGATTTAAGAAGATTGGTTCAAGGGACTGGCTTTCGGAGAGCGGAAAACTTGTTAACAGAATGAACGCGGTGGATGCCAAGGATCCCGCTTTCAGATTATATACAGCTCAGTATCTGATTACAGCATCGAGAGTGAGCGAGGGTAAATGGATACTCGACCAGATGAAGCCGGTTCTGGAGGAGGAGTATCCGGACGACGATACCCTTTACTGTTATTATCTATATCTCACTACTCTTGTTGAGAGAGATGAGTATGCGACCAACGAAGTATCCAGAATGATGGAAGGTATATTCTCCAGAAATTCAGATAGCTGGAGAATCGCATGGCTTCTTTTATACATATCGGAGGAGTATGCTAACAGCCCCACCAGCAGATGGGTGCTTATGGAGCAGCAATTCCAGGACGGCTGCAGAAGCCCGATTATTTTTATAGAAGCACTTAACCTTATGTTTGAGTCGCCAACACTTCTTACCAAGGCCTCGGAGTTTGAACTTCAGACTCTTGCCTATGGAGTGAAAAAGGGCGTTCTTCAGCAGAATCTGATAGACCAGATAGTTTACATAGGCTCCAGAGAGCGCGGCTACAATGAGAAGCTGTGCAAGATACTCATGGCCTGCTATCAGACTAATCCCGATAAGATTACGCTGGAAGCAATATGTTCGCTTTTGATAAAGGGGAACAGAACAGATCCCGAATCCTTCGAGTGGTATGCCCTCGGTGTTGAGGAGGAGCTTCATATCACAAGGCTTTATGAGTACTATATGGCTGCCATTTATCTCGATGAGGATGGAATGCTTCCCTGCGAGATATCCAAGATGGTACTCATGTTCTTTTCCTATCAGAGCAATCTTGATTATGAAAAGAATGCGATACTCTACAGGTATCTTCATGAACACAGAGACGAGTATCCTGATATCTATGATTCCTACAGGCTTCAGATTGAGAAGTATCTCGTAGAGCAGGTGGACAAGGGGAGGATTAACAAGGATCTCGGATATTTATATAAAAATCTGCTCACGAGGCAGATGGTTGATGCCAGCAATGCCGACAAGGTTTTGAGAATTTTATACAGCAATGAGATAAGGACTGACAACAAGCGCATGACCAAGGTGATTGTTGTCTACGACAAGCTGGAAAAAGAGGTGGAGTATCCGCTTGCGGGCGGAGTTGCCTATGTTCCTTTGTATGGCAGCGATTACTCAGTTTTCCTTGCGGATGCCGATGACAACAGGTTTGCAGAGGGCATACCATTTATAAATTCAAAGCTCATGCTGGTGGGACAGCTTGCATCCTATGCAACGCCTTATATCCAGAAGGGATCTGAGAGCGTGGAGCTTTTCCTTTGTGATATTGAGAAAAATTCTTATACCATCACGATGGAAAATGTCGGAAGGTTCAGGGAGCTTGCCAGTGATCCCAAGATCAGGTCCATTTGCAGAAAGCATATAAGAGAGAGCCTTATAAGGTTCTATTATGAAAATAACTTTGAGCGTCAGCTTGCGGAGTACATGGATGAGGTTACTATGGAGGATCTCGGAACTGCTGACAGAAGCACGATGTTTGAGCTCATGGTTATGTCAGGTAACTACGATAAGGCTTATAAGCTGGTTCACAGGTTTGGCACGCACAAGCTTGATCCCAGAATTGTTATGCGACTTTTCGGCAGACTTATGGATAATGAGTCGCTCGAGAATACTGAGGACAATGCTAAGATAGCCTGGTATGCGTTCTCTCATGCGAAGTATGATGAGCAGCTTCTGACTTTCCTTGCGGCAAACTATAGCGGAACCGTCAAGGAGATGAGAGACCTCTGGAAAACCGCGAACAATCTAAGTGTTGATGTATTTGAACTGTCTAAGAGAATTCTTACTCAGATACTTTACACCGGAGCACACATCGGCGATAAGATTACTCTTTTCAGAAGCTATGTGGAAAAGAGCGGCGGCGGAGATGAGCTTGAGAGAGCTTTTCTTGCAAAATCGGCCAACGATTACTTCGTGGACAACATGGTTACGGACAGCTATGTTTTTGAGAGAATTGCCACACTTTCGAAGGAGGGCGTAGAGCTACTTGATGTGTGCAGAATGGCATACCTTAGGAGCTTTACCGAGGCTAACCACGTAGGCCTTAAGCCTGACAAGGAGATTGTGAAGGACTTCTTAAAGAGGCTTTTGGATCAGAATGTGTACTTTTCATTTTTCATGTACTATCAGAACGAGCTTCCGCAGATGGGGCAGTTCTGCGATAAGTCAATAATCGAGTACAGAACCACACCGGGGACCAAGTGTATCGTTCACTATATCTCCAGTGAGGACGAGAACGAGGAGTACAAGACCGCACCTATGCAGGAGATGTACAGAGGTATATATGACGCCTCATTTATACTCTTCTTTGGTGAGCAGATCCAGTATTACATCACCGAGGAGAACTACAACGGCCGCGGTGAGAAATTGACGGAGAGCGGAGCTATCTCCAAGAACGATATAGTTCAGGAGACCATTGTCGGACGTTACTCTATAATCAACGACATTATGATCGGCAAGACGCTTCAGGATTACGATACTGTGGACAGACTCCTTTCCGAGTATTACAGAAAGCGTTTCATGACCAATAAATTATTTAGGATGTTATAAAGCCTTCCCCCCCTGTGGGGGAAGGTGTCAGCGTAGCTGACGGATGAGGGCACAATGCAATTTTTCAAAGAATCAAAAAACGCAAGAAGATATGTACTTGGTTACGATCTGGGAGAGGATGTCTCGCAGATTAGTTTTCTTGCGTCTGATTCCGACCTTCCGGAGACACTCTCAACCCTTGCAGGCGCAGAGGCTTACAATATCCCTACTGTTTTATGTAAGCGCAAGGACGTTAACCAGTGGTTTTACGGAAAGGAAGCCATCGCTAAGATTGAAGCGGAGGAGGGCGTCAGAGTTGACGGCCTTATTGAAGCTGCCAGATCAGGGAAGCGTGTGAATGTAGACGGAACAGGCTATGATCCCGTTTCGCTTCTGACTCTTTTTGTAAAAAGAACACTTTCCCTGCTCTCGATGGAACTGTCAATGGACATGGTAGATGCCATCGCATTTACGACAAGGACCATGGACAGCAGAATGATAGAGGTTTTATCCGAGGTTACGGGAGCACTTTCGCTTCCTGTTAAGAATATCTTTTATCAGAGCTATGAGGACAGCCTTTATCACTACATGCTTTATCAGCCCGATGATCTTCTGTCACATGCGGTTATCGCCTGTGATTACAGCTTCGGCGAGATGACTGTCTATGACATGAAGCTTAACCACAGAACAAAGCCCATTGTTGTTACCATAGATAAAACGACATACGGCGGGATGGTGCTTTCGCAGGGGAGATTCTCCGAGAATGCGAAGGAGCGCGAGGAGCAGGTAGTAAGGCTTGACCAGAAATTTTTGGAGTTTGCCGAAAAGACCATGGAGGGCAGAATTGTCAGCTCCGTATTTTTACTGGGCGACGGATTCAGGGATCAGTGGATGCAGAAATCTCTGGAGTTTTTATGTAGAACAAGGCGTGTATTCCAAGGAAACAATCTCTTTAGCAAGGGTGCAAGCATTGCGGCCAGAGAGAAAGTGGGTCCCAGCGAGCGCATGGAAAAATATGTGCTCCTTGACGGCGGAAAACTAAAATCAAATATCGGACTTCTTGTAAAAAAGCAGGGTAAGGAGGCATATCATGCCCTTCTTGATGCCGGTGAAAACTGGTATGACATCGGCACAAGCCTTGACCTTATTCTGGAAGATGAGAATTATATAGATATTATCATCACATCACTCACTGCAGGTGAGAAGCATGTACATACTATTGAACTTAATGACCTTCCGGAGCGTCCTCCGAGAACCACGAGACTTCGCATGAAAGTCTCTATGAGGGCTGCGGACAAGGTTATAATACATATCGAGGACATGGGCTTCGGAGAGCTTTTTGAGAATTCCGGCCTGTCGTGGAGCGAGGAGATTTCGGTATGAGAGGACTTATTCTTTGTACCGGAAGGTACGCTTTAAAACCTTATTATCTTGAGAAAATCGGCAGACGTATTTATTCAATAGAAGAGCTCTGCTATTGTATAACTCAGAACGCATTTCTTATCGATGCGGATTCTTTTGAAATGAGTCTTGTAGACTGGATAGGAAATGAACTTGGTCTTGAAAAGCTTGCCGATGAGCTGAGACACATGATAGTTCACAAGTGTTCTGTTGTTTCCCTTGCGGGAATGATTCTTGATTATGTCGGATATTCCACGAAGGAAGAAATCGACAGCACAGAGGAGACACTCAGAAGCAATGCGGACATGGATATCTATGAAAAGCGCATGTCCAGGGCTGAGTTTTTGATGAAGCAGGGGCATATCACTCAGGCTTTCAGTGAATACGACTATCTTTTGAAGCATATGCCGGAAATGGATAAAAATATAAAATCCAAGATAGAGCATAATCAGGGTGTCATGTACGCACATCTTTTTATGTATGACGTGGCTGCGGAGTTTTTCCATAAGGCATGGGAGGACGGCGGAGCAGACGAGTCTTATCTCGGTTATCTTGCCGCGAAACGCATGATGATGGATGAAAAGGAGTATGTTTCCTTTGTAAGTTCACATAAGGAGGCACATAATCTTTCCTTAAAGCTTGAGCAGCGCATGGATGAAGCCAATGATCTGTATGATGCGAGCACTGCGAATATCAAGGTCAGAAGTCTCGAATTGTACCGATCCGGGGCTAAGATGAGCGAGTACTACGAAGAGGTGGAGAGAATTACTAAGGATATGAAGGAAGAATATCGGGGATTGGTTGAATAATGGGGTTCTTTGATTTTTTCAAGAAAAAAGATACATATCGAATAGAACGTCATCAGCAAAACGAACTGGAAAACTGGAATGATATTGTCTATACAAGAAAAAATATAGACATGGATGACCCTGAACAGAGGCATGAGTACATCGAAAACTGTCTTCAGCAGATGGCTGAGGCCAGCAGGGAGATGGATAACCTTCAGTTCGAATACCGCGTAGTTACCTCACACCTGCGGGATATGGAAGAGATTGATGCACTTCCGCCCGAGCAGCGCGCTGAGGTTAATCAGTGTGCTCAGCGTATTCTCGACAGTGAAGAGCAGCAGAAGACCTTCAACAGACGTAAGAGCAGAATGACCGACCAGGAATTTGAGAAGATGGAGCGTCTTCATAATCAGGTCAAGAAGAGCGCGGAAACTCTAAAGGAGACGGAGGAGCACCAGAAAAAGGTTAAGAATGACCTTAGAAGACTGGACGGAGAGAGACAGGCTTATGATTTCAGACGAGCCGAGATTGAGGTATCTCTGGACAATATGCAGAGACTTATGTTGGTGGTTGCTGTGGCGCTTGGGGTTATCACGGTAGCTCTTGCTGTTTTATCTCTGGCACTTAAGCTCAATGTTATTTATGGCTATATGGTGGCGATAACGGTAGCTGCGCTGGCTTTCCTTTTCCTCAATCAGAAGATTCATGAGGCGAGAAGAGAAAAGAAGGTGATTCTTAATTCCATCGCACGTCTTATTCAGCTGCAGAATACGGTTAAGATCCGCTATGTAAATAACAGGAATCTTATAGATTACGAGTGCTTAAAGTATGGTATCAGCAATTCCAAGGAACTGCTTCAGATGTACAATAAGTACCTTATGGAAAAAAATGAACGCGAGCGCTATGCCATTGCAGAAAAGCAGCTGGATACCAATCAGAAGGCGCTTGTATTTGCACTACGTAAGTACAGGATTAAGGATCCCGAGATCTGGATTCACCAGGCGATTGCTCTCATAAATCACAACGAGGAGGTCGAGATCCGTCACGAGCTTGTGCAGCAGAGGCAGTCTCTTCGTAAGCAGATGGATTACAACCGCGATGTTGTGGCAGGCAATGCCAAAAACGAGATAGAAGAGCTCGTACGCCAATATCCTGTCTATCGCCAGGAAATCCTCGACATGGTCGACCGCTTCGAACAAAGATATCCCGGAGCATAAAATTCTTTTTTTATTTTTATTGCTAATAAATAGGAGATAATGTACTATGTTTTGTGTTGGGTATGGAAAGATTTATTTGTAGGTAATTCAATGGCAAAATATTTTAACAATGAACACGATAAGATAGGTGAGGAGTGCGGTGTCTTCGGAATCTATGATTTCGATGGCGGGGATGTTGCACCCTCGATTTATTACGGACTGTTGTCCCTGCAACATCGAGGGCAGGAGAGCTGCGGTATTGCTGTCAGTGAAACAATGGGTCCGAAAGGAAAAGTAACAAGTCATAAGGACATGGGACTGGTAAATGAAGCGTTTAACCATGAGATCATTTCAGGGATGCATGGTGACATAGGTGTAGGGCATGTGAGATACTCAACTGCCGGCAGCAGCACCAGAGAAAACGCTCAGCCCCTTGTCCTTAATTACGTTAAGGGGACACTTGCGATGGCGCACAACGGTAATCTTGTAAATGCGCCGGAACTTCGAGAGGAACTTGCGTATACCGGTGCGATTTTCCAGACTACGATAGATTCAGAGGTTATCGCATATCATATTGCAAGAGAAAGGCTTAATACTCCCAATGTTGAGGGTGCTGTTGCCAACGCGATGAAGAAGATCAAGGGTGCGTATTCCCTGGTTATCATGTCGCCCAGGAAGCTCATCGGAGCAAGGGATCCCAATGGCTTCAGACCGCTTGTAATTGGTAAGAGAGATAACAGCTACATTCTTGCATCCGAGACCTGCGCGCTTGATACAATCGGCGCAGAGTTCATCAGAAATGTTGAGCCGGGAGAGATAGTGACCATCTCTCCGGAGAAGGGTATTGAATCCAATCTTCAGATGACCAACAGCGTTAAGCACGGCCATTGCATATTCGAATATATTTATTTTGCAAGACCGGACAGCGTGCTTGACGGAGTGAGTGTCTATGAATCCAGAATAAAAGCAGGGCGCTTTTTGGCAATGGATTCACCGGTGGAAGCGGATGTGGTTGTCGGTGTTCCGGAATCAGGTAACTGCGCTGCACTTGGATATTCAATGGAGTCCGGTATCCCTTACGGACAGGCTTTTGTGAAGAACCAGTATATCGGCAGAACCTTCATAAAGCCGGGGCAGAAGAGCCGTGAGAGCAGTGTTCAGGTAAAACTGAATGCCCTTAAAAACGCCGTTGAGGGAAAACGAGTTATAATGATAGACGATTCAATCGTTCGCGGTACCACTTCGGACAGGATTGTAAGAATGCTCAGGGATGCGGGAGCTACCGAGGTTCATATGAGAGTATCATCGCCGCCGTTTTTATGGCCTTGCTACTTCGGAACCGACGTACCTGCAAGAGAGCAGCTGATCGCCTATAACCGCAGTATCGATGAGATATGTAAGATTATCGGAGCTGATTCTCTCGGTTATTTGAGAGAGGAACGACTCAGTGAACTGGTAAATAACAAGTTTGATATATGTAAGGGGTGCTTCACGGGAGATTACCCCATTGCTCCGCCGGATGAAGATATCAGGGGAGACTTCGAAGCGTAAATCATTTAGGAGGATAATATGAGTACAGACAGATACAGTAGCCCGCTTTCAGAGCGTTATGCAAGTAAGGAAATGCAGTACATCTTTTCACAGGACATGAAATTCAAGACCTGGAGAAAGCTCTGGATCGCACTTGCGGAAATTGAAAAGGAACTCGGACTTAACATCACACAGGAACAGATTGATGAGCTTAAGTCACACCAGGAAGACATCAACTATGAAGTTGCCATTGCCCGTGAGAAGGAAGTTCGCCACGACGTAATGAGCCATGTATATGCGTACGGCCAGCAGTGTCCCAAGGCTGCAGGAATCATTCACCTCGGCGCTACAAGCTGCTATGTCGGAGACAACACAGACATCATTATCATGACCGAGGCACTTAAGCTTGTTCGCAGAAAGCTACTCAATGTTATCAGCTGCCTTGCAAAGTTCGCTGATGAGTACAAGGATCTGCCGACACTCGGATTTACACATTTTCAGCCGGCACAGCCTACAACAGTAGGAAAAAGAGCATCACTCTGGCTTCAGGACTTTACTATTGATCTTGAGGACCTTGACTATGTTCTGGATAATATGAAACTTCTTGGTTCAAAGGGAACTACCGGAACACAGGCATCTTTCCTTGAACTTTTTGACGGAGACCTTACAAAGGTTGATAAGCTGGATCCCATGCTAGCTGACAAGATGGGCTTCAAGGGTTGTATGGCGGTTTCAGGTCAGACCTACAGCCGTAAGATCGACATGAAGGTTGTTAATGTCCTTGCGGGAATCGCATCATCTGCTACAAAGATGGCTCAGGATATCAGACTTCTTCAGCATCTTAAGGAAGTTGAGGAGCCCCATGAGGCTAAACAGATTGGCTCTTCAGCTATGGCTTATAAGAGAAATCCCATGAGAAGTGAGAGAATCTGCTCACTTTCAAGATACGTAATTGTTGATACATTGAATCCCGCTATCACCGAGATTTCACAGTGGTTCGAGAGAACACTTGATGATTCTGCAAACAAGAGACTTTCAATTCCCGAGGGCTTCCTTGCAATTGATGGTATTCTTGATCTTTGCATGAATGTAACAGACGGCCTTGTTGTATATCCCAAGGTTATCGAGAAGCGTCTCATGTCAGAGCTTCCTTTCATGGCTACTGAGAACATCATGATGGACGCCGTTAAGCTTGGTGGAAACAGACAGGAGCTTCATGAGAAGATTAGAGAGCTTTCCATGATCGCAGGAGACCACGTAAAGAAGGACGGACTCGACAACGATCTTCTTGATATGATCGTTAAGGATCCCGCTTTCCACATGACAGAGGATAAGATCAAGGAGTGCATGGATCCTAAGAAATACACAGGCTGCAGTGCACATCAGGTTGAGAGATTCTTAAACGAGGTTGTGAATCCCATTCTCGAAGCCAACAAGGATGAGCTTGGCCTCTCCGCTGAGATAAACGTATAAGAGCCGTTCTGCCCGGCCCAGCGCGAGAAGCAGAACTTCTATTTGAAAAATACATAAAAAGACAAATATAACTACTTCATTTTCTTGTTTTTATGTTGCATAATTATGATATGCAAAAATCAGTATCCCGCATTGTTGTTTATAATGCGGTGTATGAATACAGGAAAATGAGGTAGTTTTTTATGGGAAAAACATGGGATATAAAACAGTTTGCAAAAACTGCACGCGCAGCTGCGGCAGAGGGTATCGTCCTTTTGAAAAATGATAAAAATGCTCTTCCCCTTGAGAAGGGTACAAAGATCGCTGTTTTCGGAAGAAGCCAGATGAATTACTACAAGAGTGGAACCGGTTCGGGCGGAATGGTTAACGTTGACTATGTTGTCGGAATCTATGAGGCTCTGGCCGCTTCAAAGAAAATCAAAGTAAACAAGGATGTTCGCAAAGCCTATGAGGCATTCGTAAAAGAGAATCCTTTTGATGTCGGCATAGGATGGGCAGGAGAGCCCTGGTTTCAGAAGGAGATGCCTCTTGAGGATGCGCTTTTAAAGAAAGCGTCAGCTGAATCCGATGCTGCGGTTTTTATAATCGGAAGAACCGCCGGAGAGGATCAGGACAATAAAAATGAGCAGGGAAGCTATCTTCTTACAGATGAGGAGAAGGCTGCCCTGAAGAAGGTCTGCAAGGCCTTTAAGCGCACGATTGTTCTTCTGAATGTCGGTAATATCATCGATATGAAGTGGGTAACAGAGATTAACCCCGAGGCTGTTCTCTATGTATGGCAGGGCGGTCAGGAGGGCGGAAATGCCGTTCTGGATGTGCTCACGGGGGATGTGAACCCTTCAGGAAAACTGTCCGATACAATTGCTTATAATATCGAGGATTATGCTTCCACAGCGAATTTCGGCTCAGAGAAGAGGAACTTCCAGTCTGAGGATATTTACGTAGGATATCGCTATTTTGAGACCTTCGCAAAGGACAAGGTAATGTATCCTTTTGGATTTGGATTGTCATATACGACTTTTGATATAGCTTTAGGCGAGTTTGATTACGACGCGACAGAAGGCGCCTCACTGGAAGTTCTTGTTACCAATACAGGTGACAGGGCAGGAAAAGAGGTTGTTCAGGTTTATGTTGAGGCTCCGCAGGGTGTTCTTGGCAAACCTTCCAGAGCACTTGTAGCCTTTGCAAAGACAGACGTCCTTAAGCCCGGTCAGATGCAGAGCATGGAGTTTGATATTCCAAAGTACTGGATGAGTTCCTATGATGACGGTGGGGCTACAAAAAATAAGTCATCCTATGTCATGGAGGCCGGAACCTACAGAATCTATGCAGGTAATGATGTCAGAAGCGCAGAAGCAGCAGGTGAATTTGAGCTTAAGAAGCTCGAAGTAATCTGTAAGTGCGAGGAGAGCTACGCCCCGGTTAAGGAATTTGAGAGATTGAAGCCTTGTGCCGGTGGAAAGGGTGGCAATAGCTACACTGCAAAATATGAGAAAGCACCTATTAGGACGCTTGATCCTAATAAAAAGAGAAAAGACAGACTTCCAAAAGCACTTCCTTATTCCGGTGACAAAGGCTTTAAGCTTAAGGACGTGGAAGAGAAGAATGTTTCCATTGAGGGTTTCATAGCCCAGCTTTCCGATAAGGACCTCATTGCTATGATGCGCGGCGAGGGAATGTGTTCTCCCAAGGTAACTGCGGGAATAGCAGGTGCTTACGGCGGAGTGACAGACAGACTCTCAGATTTTGGTATTCCTGTCGGAGGCTGCTCCGATGGGCCCAGCGGTATACGTATGGACTGCGGAACCCATGCATTTTCACTTCCGAACGGAACCTGCCTTGCATGTACTTTTGATGAAGAATTAAATGAAAAGCTCTTTAACTGGGAGGCACTTGACCTTAGGAGAAACAGAATCGATGCACTTCTCGGCCCCGGTATGAACATTCACAGAAATCCTTTGAACGGTCGAAACTTCGAGTATTTTTCAGAGGATCCGATACTCACTGGTAAGCTTGTATCAGCTCAGCTCCGTGGTCTTCATAAATATGATGTAACAGGTGTAATTAAGCATTTTGCGGGCAATACACAGGAATACAAGAGACATTTTGTTGACAACGTCGTATCGGAGAGGGCACTTCGCGAAATCTATCTTAAAGGCTTTGAAATTGCTGTAAGAGAGGGAAAAGCCCGTGCACTTATGAGTACCTACGGACCTTTAAACGGTATCTGGACAGCCAGCAGCTATGACCTTCTTACTTCAATTTTGAGAGAAGAGTGGGGATTTGATGGCATCGTCATGACCGACTGGTGGGCAATGGGTAACGATGAGGCAGGTGCTGCAGGAAGCTATCAGAATGTATCCGCTCAGGTTCGTGCCCAGAATGATCTGAATATGGTAAATACCAGCGCAGAGGATAATTCAAACAAGGATGATCTTGACGTGGCCCTTGCAGAGGGAAGACTTACCCGTGCAGAGCTTGTAAGAAGTGCAATAAATATCTGCAAATTCCTGCTGAAAACTCCGGCCTACAGACATATGCTCGGAGAGGAATCCGCACTTGATAAGGAACTTGCAGCTGCGATTTCGGCAGAAGATGCTGTCCTTCAGGATATGATAAAGCTTAAGTTTGATGGCGATGAGCTTGACCTGGACGCTTCCAGGATAAAGGTTGGAAAGGGAGAGACAACTACTTATGTAATAACCACACCCAGAAAGTGTCTTACAGATTTAGAACTCGTCATCAGAGCTAATAATCAGCCTGATGTAGCCCAGCTTCCGTTCTCTGTATTCCAGGATAAGATGCTGGTAAAATCAGTTACTCTGACCGGAATGGATAAGGAATGGCAGACCATTAAAATCGGCCTTGGCCCTGCGATGATTGGAAATTTCTACCTTAAGCTCTATTTTGCACAGGGCGGACTTGAAATCAAGTCAGCTAAAATTATTTTCACAAAAGATATAGAGAGTATGTTCAGACATGATCCGGCACTGCTTTGATAAACACGCATAATAATGTGCATAAGTACCCTATAAACTCTTTGAGCTATAGGGTACTTTTTTGTTATTTTTGGTTTTTAAAAAGGGGTTTCGACTTAAGAATAGATTAAAATTTCGTTATTTTTAAGGAACTATAAATCAATTCTAAAATGTTGGTTAAGTTATCGGGTTAAACGTTTACTTCTCAATATAGAAGTGCTAATAATATAACTGTGGGGGAAAAGCAAAGAAAAAAGATATGTGATGGTTTTTGTGAAAGGAGAATTTGTCTTATGGGTAATACTTTCAAAAGAATTATGTCAACTATGTTGGCAGTCACATTGGCTGCAACACTTTGCTTTATAGCAATACCTACTCGTGCACAGGCTGCTGATAAGACAGTCAAAGTTACTTTGACTAAGGACGGCAACGGTGGAGCAGGCATCACTCTTAAGCCTGGTGCAAAGGCTCAGATTATTGTTAAGAAGGCAACAGGAAATGTAACTTATAAGACTAACAACAAAGCAGTTGTTTCAGTAACAAAGGATGGAGTAATCCAGACTAAGAAGGTTGGAAGCGCTGAGATTAAGGTTAAGGATAAGAAGGGCTATTCAGCAACTGTTTGTGTAGACGTTGCAAAGGGAAGCTATCTTGCACGCAGCGGAAAGGGCTCTGACGAAAAGGGCAAGGTTTATAAGATTTGGCTCAGCAAGCCCGCAGTAACACTTGACCTCGGCGAGGGATATTCTGTATGGGCATACACAATTGAAGAAGGCAAGACCGGTAGTGTACAGTTCCAGAGTGAGGACTGGGGAATTGCTGCAGTTGATGATCATGGTAACATCAGAGCTCAGGGACATGGCTCAACACGTATCTACGCTCACAAGGGAGGCAGAACAGCAGCTATCATGGTTAATGTAAACTGATATTTGCAGAATACGATCGTTTTATATAGCAGGAGACCATTAGTAGGATAGTTTGAAAAAAGTTTCATCACAAACTGAATAAAGTACAAAACGTTGTTAAAACGTTATATGCACGTACCGGACTAGTCTATAGGGCAGTTCGGTACGTGATTTTTTGTGTATTGTTTCATGATTTTGTCATTTGTGATATGATACTGACATTGATTAGATTGTACAAAATAGAAAATTCCGGAGGAATAGATAAATGGCATTATCAAATTATGTAGAAGCAGTAATAGAAGAAAATGACTGGTACATCACAAATCTTTCCAATGTGGCAGCCTGCCTGTGGCAACAGCTCCCTGATGTAAGCTGGGTGGGATTCTATTTAATGACTGATAAGGGTAACGATAAAGAACTTATCCTTGGACCCTTCCAGGGAAAAGTGGCATGCACTCATATTGCACTTGGCCGCGGTGTCTGCGGCGTTTCCGCTTCTGAAAACAAAACGCTCATCGTCCCTGACGTATCACAGTTTTCAGGCTACATCGCCTGCGACAGCGAAGCCCGCTCTGAAATCGTTATCCCCCTCAGAAACAAAGACGGGGTAGTCATCGGAGTCCTCGACATCGACAGCAACACAGAAGGCCGCTTCTCTGAAGCCAATGAAGAATCTGCAGACCTTGAAAAATGTGCGGAACTGATATCAAATATTATCCCTAAAACAATAAACTGATACATATCGAGTCCTCTCACAAATAAAATACCCCATGGCAGAGGTGAACTGCCATGGGGTAAAAGAATGGAATGGGTTTTATTAGCCTTTTACTGCACCTTCAATCATACCTTCCATAATCTGTTTCTGAGCGATCAGGAAAAGAATAATCATGGGCAGGATAGCAAGAAGTGCAGCTGCCAGAATCAGGTTCCACTGCTTAACGTAGGAACCGACAAAGGCCTGAACTGCTACAGGAAGAGTCTTTACGGGACCGTTCTGACCAAGCATCATTGAAGGCAGAAGATAATCGTTCCAGATCCACATACCATTAAGAATGGTTACTGTTGTGATAACAGGTGTGAGGAGCGGGAAAATTACCTTGAAAAATACCTGCTCGGGTGAGCATCCGTCAATAGATGCTGCTTCTTCAAGATCATAAGGAATTCCCTTAATAAATCCTACAAGAATGAATACTGTCATTGCGCCGCCGAATCCAAGGTATGCGAAAACAATACCGGGAACTGACTTAAGCATCGGGATACCAATGAACTTTCCGACATCTCTGAAAGTAGAGATAAGAGGAAGCATAACTACCTGGAAAGGAATGATCATTGATGCGATGAATGTGAAGTAAATCACATTTGACCATACAGTCTTATTACGGCAGATAACCCATGCTGCCATTGCTCCGAACAGAGCGAGCAGTGCAAGGGAAAGAACAGTAATAAGTGCTGAATATCCAAAGGTCTGCCAGAATGTGAAACTGGAGTTATTTATAACATCATTAAGATTTCTAACAAGCTTCGCAAAAGATGCTCCATTCAGTCCGATGGGATTTGCTGTAATCTCATTGGAATCCTTGAAAGAGTTGATAACTACAAGGAAGAAAGGGAACAGCACATAAGCTGCGATTATAATTGCAATAATGAAACGGATAATAACGTTTGAAGTCTTTTCCTTGGTATGCATTATAATTCCACCTCCTTCTTGTTAGATATGCGAACCTGAAGTATTGAAACGCAAGCCAGTATGATGAAGAACAATACGGCTTTTGCCTGGCCGAGTGCGTAATTGTTCTTTATAACAGCTGTGTTATAGATGTTAAGAGCGAGCATCTCGGTTCCGTTTGTCAGGTACTGTCCGAAAATATCTACAGATCCTTTACCATTAGTAAGTGCAAGGTTTACATCGAACTGCTTGAAAGCACTTGTAAGAGTAAGGAACGTACAAATCGTGATTGTGGGAGCAATCATGGGAATCTTTATCTCGAAAAGAGTCTGCATGGGATTAGCTCCGTCAATTGCAGATGCTTCAAGAACATCTCCGGGTATTGTATTGAGACCTGTGATATAGATGAGCATTATATAACCTGCGTACTGCCAGATGTATACGATGATTACCGCGAGGAAAGCAGTGCCTGTATCGGCAATCATTGAATACTGTGTATTTAAGAGTTTTGTTACAACATTACTGAAAATGAACTGCCATATATAGCCTAGTACGATACCACCGATAAGGTTAGGTAAGAAGTAAGCTGCCCTGAAAAATCCGAGGCCCTTGATTTTTGATGTGCAAAGAAGGGCAAGAAGGAAAGCAACCAGATTAACCATTATCATGTTACATACAACAAACAAGAATGTTAAAAATATAGACCAGAGGAAACTGGGCTGTGAAAACATACTTGTGTAATTTGTGAGTCCAACGGAATTCCTAACCCTGATACCATCCCAATCGGTAAATGAATATCCGATACCGAGGAAAAGAGGAATGATAACTGTTACCAAAAAGGCAAACAGAAGAGGGAATAAGAAAAGTATATTTATAATTGTGCGATGATATTTAAGTGTCGGGAAAAAGTATAAACCTAAAACTATTCCAATAATACCAATGATGAGTGTGGCACCACGGAATGAAGCCTGGGACTTCGTGAAGTCAAGCATAAGAGACCAAATCAGAAGACCAAGACCTGCTATCAGACAAATGAAAGAAAATACTCCTTTTGAGGTAGAAGGTGTTTTCATAGTGGAAGCTCCTTTGTTCCGGGATAATGGGGTGACGATGTTTCAGTGGTTTAGATAAATCGGGCAGAGCATTTGCTCTGCCCGATAACTAACAGTTTTAACTTTGATTATTCAGCGTAGTAACTCTTGATTACTGCAGAAATCTTAGATACGAACTCGTCAGCATCTGCGATTGATCCCTTAGCATAATCAGCAAATACCTGACATGTCTCGTTCTGAAGACCATCCTTCTTAAGCATTGTGTGCCATCCGCTGTAGTTGCCAGCATCGATGTAGCTCTTCATGCTCTTGTAGAAAGGATTTGTAGCTTCAAACTCGCAATCATCGAAAGGAGATACAAGACCAGCCTTGTTTACAAGGATATCCTGTGCAGAAGAACCTGCGCACCAGTTGAAGAATGCCTTAGCTGCATCTACGTTGCCGTCCTTGTAAGCTACCCAGTATGACGGAGGTCCTGCGATGATTGTGTTGATACCATCCTCAAATGCATAAGGAGCGAAACCAACTTCGAAGCTTACATCATCAGGAGATGTTACACACCAGTTACCCTGTGTGATGAATGCGAACTTGCCATCCTTAAATCCGGCAACCTGCTCGTCATATGTTCCGTCAACAAGAAGGTGATCCTTATCTGCGTACTCGTTCATCATTCCAACGAACTCAGCGAAATCCTTCATTCTTGCTTCATCAATTGTACCGCCATCGTTAAGCATGTCGATGTACTTTGTGTCATCAGCCTTAAGACCAGCATCAAGGTACTGACCAAATACGTGTGTACCTGAAGACCATCCAAGGTTTGTGGGCTCTGCGCACCATGCAAATACTGCTGTAAGACCAAGCTCATCCTTCTTAGCGTCGATCTTCTCGCAAGCTTCTTTCCAAGCAGCGGGGCTTGTAAGAGAAGAAGGATCAACGTCACACTGTGAAAGGATGTCAGCGTTGTAACCAAGAGCAGTAGCCTCTACTGTATAAGGGAATCCGATTGTGCCCATGTTAGCATCAACGAGCTCGAATCCTGTCTTATCTGTCCATTCCTCACCTGCAAGATCAGCAAGCATGCCGTCCCATGTAGCAGCCTGGTTAGCTTCGATTACGAAGATGTCAGGCATGTTGTCGCCCTGGTACATTTTCTTAAGCTCATCACCTGCGCTTGTGTCACCACCGATTGTCTCGATAGCAACTTCGTTACCTGTTTCAGATTTGTAAAGCTCAGCGAGCTCTTTGAGCTGATCGTTGATCTCGGGCTTACCGTTAAGAAGACGGATAGCTCCTGCAGAAGCTGTAGAGTCTGTAGCTGTATCAGCAGCCTCTGTTGTGTCAGCGGCTGTATCAGCAGCCTCTGTTGTGTCAGCGGCTGTCTCTGTAGACTCAGCTGTATCAGCAGATGTGTCGGCACCTGAACCTGAGTTGCCGCCGCAAGCTGTCATGCTAAGAACCATTGTTCCAGCCAGAAGAATAGATAATACTTTCTTTTTCATGTTACCCTCCTTAATTGTGCACTTTGCCAATCAGATGTGTTGATTGGCGGTTACTTTTGCGCATAAGTTTTATGCTTAGTCTAAAATATCACGATGATAATCAAAATGCAAGTAAAAAATTTCTAAAGTCTCCAGATTTTGCAACACCTTATGCGTAAAAGCTGACTACGACTGGCTTTATATAAATTATTAAATTTTTAAAAAAATAATAAAAATCCTGTTTATAATTTGTCGGCACTTTGCTCAATCGTTTTCGTAGTAAGACCCGTTTTTGTTGTGTAACATGTACACTTTTTGGGACAAAAAAAGAAACCGAGAGGTTAACACCTTCACCGGTTTCTTTGATTTATATCGAATTTGGAAACTAAGTTTATTCGACAGGCTCTATTTTTTTGACAGTATCTCTTATTTTAAGTTTTGTCGGTAATTGTATCTGGTTAGGAGTCTTTTCACCTCGAATTCTCTTAAGAAGTGTCTCGGTGGCAGTTATTCCCTTTAGCTTCACATCCTGATGAACAGTGGTTACGGCAGGGCGATGGAACTGTGCAAGCAGAGTATCATCGAAACCGGCAACTGAGATATCATCGGGAACTCTTATGCCGCGATCCTCAAGAGCGGAGAGCAGCTGAACCGCATATAAATCGGATACACACATGATGGCGTCGAATTCGGGAGCTCTTTTACAGATTTCCTCAAGTGATTCCTCTATTTCATCACTTCTTGGCCTTATTTTAAGGAACCAGTCCTCTTCATAATGAATACCATTTCCCTCAAGAGCATATTTGTAACCTGAGAAGCGCTCATAGTCTACGCCGTTCATATTATCTGAAAGAAATGCTATTTTCTTATGGCCAAGCTTGATCATATAGTTAACCATGTCAAAGCATCCCTGTCTGTCATTAAGACCAACGTTAATAAAGTGCTTTAGTCCCTCTATACTATAGGTATCAATGCAGACGATAGGCTTTTTATAGCGTTCGCTGACGCGGATACCGTCGTTATCAATCATTCCGAAGAGCAGTAGACCATCAACGTTCCAGGTGGAAACATGTCTCATGATCTCGGTAGTATCACTTGAGATGTAGAGCATCATGAAGTAGCCGGCATTTCGTATCGATTCCTCAATACCACCTATAAGTTCGGATACAAAAGGATCCATTAGAAGATTCTCATACTTGTCGGCTCTTGCCTTGAGCGCCACGCCTATAATCTTTGACTCGTTCTGAGCAAGATTGCGTGCGTTGATGTTAGGCACGTAGTCAACTTTTTTCAAATAATCTTCTACAATTTTAATTGTAGCCGGAGATACTTCACCTGTTTTTCCGTGTATAACGTTGGAAACAGTGGTCGTACTCATATTTAGTTGCTTAGCGATTTCCTTAATTGTAATCATAAAAAATCCATTAACTAAAAAAATTAACTTTACAAAAGTTCAAAAATGATTATAGTGTAAAAATAACACAGCGAAAATGCGCTGTCAAAAATCTCAAAATGCACATAAATATAGAAACTTTTGCGTTAAAGTTAAAAACACCCCAAAATTATTTTTGAAAGGAAGTAGAAATGAACACTGTTTACGGCAAAATTAGTCCTATGAATGCAATAACCGCAGACATGACCTCCACACTCGGAGGAAAGGATATACAGATTCCTTCGGATATACCGCATGGAGACATGCCCGGAGATAAGATAGAGATCGGCGAAAGTCACATCGCCAAGGCAAAGACAATATTCCCCAGACTTTTGGAGGAGCTTACAAAGGTAACAGCAGCTAATCCTTACGGAAGAGCGGTTATTACCGTATGCGGGGGATCAGGTGTAGGAAAGTCGGAGATTGCTTCACTTCTTTCTTATATGCTTGAAGAGTCCGGTATCGGAAGCTACACAATGTCAGGAGACAACTATCCTCATCGCATTCCTATGTATAATGATGCGGAGAGACTTCACACATTCAGACAGTGCGCTATCCGTGGAATGGTAGACGGCGGTGCGATGAACGCAGAGAACTTAAAGAAGGTTCAGGAGTGGCAGGAACAGGGCGATGATGCCAATGCAGAACATGCAAAGGAGAATCCCTGGTTTTCATCATATCTTGAAGCAGGTAAAAAGGGCCTTTCCGAATACCTCGGAACTCCCGCAGAAACAGATTTTGCTGAAGTAGACAGTATTCTTGCCGCATTTAAAGATGGTGCGGACAAGCTCTGGCTCAAGAGAATGGGCAGAGATGAATGCACACTCTGGTACGACGAAGTTGATATGTCAAAGAAGCAGGTTCTTATCATAGAGTGGACTCACGGCAATACTGACTGCATGAAAGAGGTTGATATCCCGATTCTTCTTAACAGCACACCTCAGGAGACTCTTGAGCACAGAAGAAGCCGTGCACGTGACGGCAAAGTAGACAGTCCGTTTACAATGATGGTTCTTGAACTTGAGCAGAACAAGCTTATGGCACAGGCTCACAAGGCTAAGATAATTGTCAGCAAGCAGGGTGAGATCATAAGCTACGATGATTATAAGAAATTGATGGGTATCTGAAAAACTCATCCGCCCTTCGGGCACCTTCTCCAGTGGGGAAGGCAAAAAAGAAAGGAAACACAATGAGTAAATTTGTAGATAACGGACCTATGCTGAATGCTTACCCCGACAGCTGCGGCGGTACACTCGGCGATATTGTAACCTTCCTTGAGAAGGATGAACTTAAGGATACCTTCAGTTCATTCTATATCCTTCCGAGCATTTACAATACCGATCTAGACAGGGGCTTTTCCGTAATTGATTATGGTATTAATGAGGAGCTTGGCTCAAAGGCTGATTTGGACAGACTCCGCGCCCTTGGAATTGACCTTAAGCTTGATTTCATCTTAAATCATGCATCAGTTCTTTCACCGCAGTTCCAGGATCTTCTGAAAAACGGTGAGAAATCAAAATATGCAGACTTTTTCATAAATTGGAACAAATTCTGGGATGGCTGCGGAGAGATGACCGAGGACGGTTATATCCAGCCTGATGAGAAGTATATAAAGGACATGTTTTTCAGAAAGCCCGGACTTCCGATCCTTATGGTAAGAATGCCTGACGGAAAGGAGATACCGTACTGGAACACCTTCTATCAGGAGGTTCAGTACAGAAGACCGGATGCTCAGGACATTATTAATGCAGTAGAGGAATTTGACGGACAGGGATCCGAGAGAATTCAGTATATGACTGCAGAGAATATTGCGAAGTGTGTCTGCGAGGGTCTTGATGAGGGGAAAAAGCCGGAGGAAATAGATTTCGGTAAATATGCAAAATATCGCGAGGCAATTCTTGAATTCCTTGCAAACGGAAGAAAATATCTCGGACAGATGGATTTGAATATCAAATCAGATCTTGTCTGGGAGCACTATGAGAATACACTTAAGGCGCTTTCAGGATATGGAGCTGCCATCGTTAGACTTGATGCTTTTGCTTATGCTCCTAAGGAGCCTGGTAAGAAGAATTTCCTTAACGAGCCTGATACCTGGGATGTTCTTGAGAAGGTAAGGACTATTGCAGATAAGAACAGCTTGAGACTCCTTCCTGAGATTCACGACAGCTATGGTGCCGGCATCTATGAGAAGGTTGCAGGCAAGGGCTATATGACCTATGATTTCTTCCTCCCGGGACTTCTTATCTATGCGATGGAGCAGAAAAACGGTGAAGCACTTGCACGCTGGGCTAAGGAACTTGTGGATAAGAAAATCCGCGTGGTAAATATGCTTGGATGCCACGATGGCATACCGGTTCTTGATCTGAAGGGTCTTATTCCCGATGAGGAAATCGAGAAGCTGATAGAGACTATTGTCGGAAGAGGCGGACTTGTTAAGAATCTTCACGGACAGAAGAATATGTACTATCAGGTAAATTCAACTTATTACAGCGCTCTTGGCGCTGATGATAAGAAGATGCTCTTTGCGAGAGCGGTTCAGATGTTCATGCCGGGTAAGCCTCAGGTATGGTATCTCGATCTTTTTGCGGGAGAGAACGACTACGCTGCAGTAGAACGAGCTGGCGCGGGCGGACACAAGGAGATTAACCGCACAAATCTTTCAAATGAGGAGATGCTGGAAAAGCTTAGTAAACCGGTTGTGCAGAAGCAGCTTGAACTTTTGAGACTTCGTAATACCAATCCGGCATTCGGTTTTGATGCAAAGCTTGATCTTAAACAGGATGGTTCGGTTCTTACCTTTACATGGGAGAATAACGGAAACAAGATCTCGCTTAAGGCTGATTTTGCATCTTATGATTATGAAATAATAAAGTAAAATTTCATAAATATTACATGAAGGTGTTTCTTTAGGAAAACCGGGCGTTTTGGCCCGGTTTTCTTTTTTTATATACCTATTTTATAACAATTTTTATTTCTCTTTATTAATCGTAACAAAAAAATAATAGTGTACTCTAAAAGAATTCACCCCGGGTTTATATATTGATAATTTTTCTATCAATAATATTTATATGTTATCAGTACAATATGGATAACAAATATGATTTCCCGCAAAAGCGTGAAAAGGCGCAGTTTTTACGGGGGAGGAACGGGGGTAACAATGAGAAAATTTATGTTTAAGCAGCTAAAAACAGCATTGGTGCTTCTGTGTGCCATGCTTATTTTTTTACAGATGATTCCGTGTGCAAAACCGGTGAAAGTATATGCTGCTGAAGAAGAGGAAGAGGAATGCGAAGTTGAGGAAATAGAGCAAGGTGAAGAAGATGATGTTGAAGAAGATGAAGAAGACGACGATGATGGCGAGGAAATTAGTTTAGAAGAGGTAGAAAAGAAATCTGAAGGAGAAAATGCCAAAAAGCAGGAAAGCCAGCAGAATAAGACTACCGGGAAGCAGGAAAACTCTCAGAAACAGGCAGAATCCGGAAAGCAGGAGGGACAATCTGAAACCGTATTAAAGCAGGCGCCTAAGGGCAGGCAAAAAAAGCTTACGGTTGAATTACCCGCAGAAAAGCCAAGATATTATGATAAGGTGGCAATCGGTGAAGAGATAAAGATTGTTGTTAAATCTAAGGGAAAAAAGATAAACAATAAATATTTGAAGTTTAGTTCCAATAAGAAGTCGGTTGCATCAGTAAATAATGCCGGAATAATCACAGCTAATAAGTACGGCACGGCAAACGTTAAGGTTGTTTACAAAACAAAAAAGAAAAAAACTTATAAGTGCAATATATATGTCACTGTAGCAAAGAGTACTGTGCGGACACTTTATGTAGGTGATTCCAGAAGCGTTGACCTGTTCTCGGCAACGGCTGAATCGGTGTTTGGCGAGGTTCATAACGATATAGTTGTCTGTGCTTTGAATGGCGCAAATGTGAGATTCCTTGGAGAAGTACTTGATCATTCGGATCTTAGCGACTACGACATGATAATAACCTGGATGGGAGCAAATGATTTCGGTCATTTTAAGCCTTATATAGTTAAATACAACAGGCTTGTTTCGAAAGGGAAAAAGCTGGTGGTTTGTTCTGTTGGAATGACAAGGGACGCATTTCTTGATGAGGGCGGACAGCCGCTTTTCAACACCGGAGTTATAAACAGGTTTAATATCCAGCTGATGGACTGGGCAGGAAAAAAGAAAAAGGTAAAGACCGTATCAATGAACGACTACATCGCAAATAAGGTATCTATTGATTCGAAAGACGGGGTGCATTATTCACCAAAGCCCAATAAAGGACTGTGGAACTATATTCTTGATAAGGCGGAATGAACCTTTTTATACATAATTAAATGTAAATTCAAGTCAGCAGATCGAAACAGGCGGTTTTGTATCTGCTGATTTTTTATTCATAATATGAAATCCATTTTGCAAAATAATTTACTTATGGAGGATTCTGTAGTATATTATCATGTGGTTATTTTAGTAAACTAAACCGTGTAACACAGAATGGAGAAATAAAATGGTTAAAGCAGTAGTTGGAGCAAACTGGGGAGACGAAGGAAAAGGTAAGATCACAGATATGATGGCCGATCAGGCTGATGTGGTTGTACGTTTTCAGGGAGGCGCGAACGCAGGACATACCATTGTTAATAAGTATGGTAAGTTTGCACTGCATACTCTTCCTTCAGGTGTATTCCACCAAAATATAACAAATATCATCGGCAACGGTGTGGCACTTAATATTCCGGTACTCATCGGAGAGCTTAATTCAGTAATTGAGAAAAATGTGCCTACTCCGAATCTTCTTATTTCAGATCGTTGTCAGATAGTTATGCCTTATCACATTCTTTTCGATCAGTATGAAGAGGAGAGACTTGGCGGTAAGTCCTTTGGATCAACAAAGTCAGGTATCGCACCTTTCTATTCAGATAAATATGCAAAGATCGGTTTCCAGGTTAATGAACTTTTTGATGAGGAGCTTTTAAAGGAGAAGGTAGAGAGAGTTCTTGTTACAAAGAACATCCTTCTTAAGGAGCTTTATCACAAGCCGGAGATCAGTCCTGCAGAGCTTCTTGATACTCTTCATGAGTGGAGAGACATGGTTAAGCCCTATGTTGCAGACACTGCGTTGTTCCTTGAGAAAGCAATTAAGGAAAATAAGACAGTTCTTCTTGAGGGCCAGCTTGGAACTATGAAGGATCCTGACCACGGAATCTATCCTATGGTTACTTCTTCTTCAACATTGGCTGCATACGGAGCAATCGGAGCAGGTATCGCACCTTATGAGATTAAGCAGATTGTAGTAGTTAACAAGGCTTATTCTTCTGCTGTAGGAGCAGGTGCTTTCACATCAGAGATTTTTGGCGAAGAAGCTGATGAACTCAGAAGACGCGGTGGTGACGGCGGTGAGTACGGTGCAACTACAGGACGTCCTCGTCGTATGGGATGGTATGACTGCGTTGCAAGTAAGTACGGCTGCAGACTTCAGGGTGCAACCGACGTTGCTTTCACTGTTCTTGACGTACTTGGCTATCTCGATGAGATACCTGTATGTGTTGGTTATGAGATTGATGGTGAGGTTACCAAGGACTTCCCTGTAACACATCTACTTGAGAAGGCTAAGCCCGTATACGAGACACTTCCCGGATGGAAGAGCGATATCCGTGGCATAAAGAAGTATGAAGATCTTCCGGAGAACTGCCGTAAGTACATCGAGTTCATCGAGAAGGAGATAGGATATCCGATCACCATGGTATCTAATGGACCTGCCAGAGAAGATATCATCTATCGCGAGAGCCCGATTAAATAATTGAGGATTATACATGGCTAAACGAGGCAATAATGATAAAACTCCGCTTATCAGACGTATATTGGCAATAATAGGTGTTTTGGTTCTTCTCGGAGTAAACGGTATCTTTTTCACAAAGGCTGTTCGAGGGACCTTTGATACGCCGGGTGCATTTATGACAGCTGCTGTGTCTACTGTTGCAATACCAATAGTAGTCTGGCTCTTTGTGTGGGCTTTTTCGGCCGTTACAGGAAAAAGAACAGTAGCATCTCCGGATCCTTATGGGAGAAATGAGAAAGACGAATCTGAGGATGAGATAAAGGCAGAAGACCTGAATATTGAGGAATCTACAGATAAGTCCGAGACTTCCTCGGTACCAGGGAAACACGACAGGATATCCAATGGAAAAGTCGATACCGTGATTTTTGATATCGGCGGAGTTCTCGCTGATTTTTGCTGGGAACAGTTCATCAAGGATAAGGGTTACGTTGAGGATACAGTAAACAAAATCGCAGAAGCCAGCATTAAATCTCCCGCATGGGATGAATTTGACAGAGGTGTTCTCGATACTATGGAAGTAATACAGGGGTTTGTAAAAAACAATCCTTCCATGGAAGCGGAGTTGTATGATGTTTTCTCTGACCTTAGTGGTCTTTTGAGGAAAAGAGAGCGGACTATTCCCTGGATACGAGCGCTTAAGAAAGCAGGCTTTAAGGTTTTTGTTCTTTCCAATTATTCAAAGCAGGCTGAGGATGCCAACCCCTTTATGAAGGAATTCCTTGATGAGGTTGATGGCGGAATTCTTAGTTATAAGGAACAGATAATAAAGCCCGACAGAAAAATCTTTGAACTTATATGCGAACGATACGACCTTATTCCGGGTAAGTGTGTATTTATAGATGATCTTCAGCGAAATGTAGATGCTGCAAGTGATTTCGGAATGAAGTCAATATTGTTTGAGAGCTACGAACAGGTAGACAGAGAGCTTTCAAAGCTTGGGGTTACCTGTAAGATTGAGATGTAATGTGAAGATTTTTGATTTTTATAAAAATAGTATTGACAGTATAACGATAAGAGTGTTATATTATCCGAGTATGTAAAACAAAGCAGAGGTTTCCACTCTCACCCTGTGGCGCACAGCTTGCAGGTGTTAATACATCTTAGATACCGCAGATATTGGACTACGCGGGTATTCTGATTGATTGTTAAGTGGACTTCCTTTGTGAGTCCACTTTTTTTTATACAAGTTTTGGAGGTACAAAGCTATTAGCAATAACGATTTATTCATCAATGAACAGATCAGAGACAAAGAAGTTCGTGTTATTGGGGTAGACAATGAGCAGCTTGGCGTTATGTCAATTCAGGATGCCAGAAAGCTTGCTGATGAGGCCGGAGTTGATCTGGTTAAGATAGCACCCAATGCTAAGCCGCCGGTTTGCCGTATTGTTGATTACGGTAAATTCAAGTATGAGCAGCTTCGCAAAGAGAAGGAAGCACGTAAGAAGCAGAAAAATGTCGAGATTAAGGAGATAAGACTTTCACCCAATATCGACACTAACGACCTTAATACAAAGGTTAACGCTGCTAAGAAGTTCCTCGAGAAGGGTAACAGAGTTAAAGTTACTTTGAGATTCAGAGGACGTGAGATGGCTCACATGGGAGCAAGTGTGCATATTCTTACAGATTTTGCTGAGGCTCTTGCTGATATCGCTGTGATTGATAAGCAGCCTAAGGTTGAGGGACGTTCTATGACCATGTTCCTTACCGAGAAGAAGTAATGTCTCTTGCTCATAAGGCAAGTTACATATATAAGTAATTATTCAGCTTGATTATTGGATGATTACACTGTCCTTTCGGACGGATAATGAAATAATTTACAAGCATAGGAGGATTTAGTTATGCAGCACAAGATGAAAACAAACAGATCTGCTGCCAAGCGTTTCAAGGTAACAGGCACAGGTAAGCTGATCCGTAACAAGGCGTACAAGCGTCACATTCTTACAAAGAAGTCTACAAAGAGAAAGAGAAATCTCAGACAGGCAGCAGTAGTTGACGCTACCAATGTAAAGACAATGAAGAAGATTCTGCCTTACGTTTAATCTTAAGTATTATCGTATAAGAGCAGTACCGGTTATTCGAAATTAATTTAGGAGGAAAACGAAATGGCAAGAATTAAAGGTGGCATGAATGCCAAGAAGAAGCATAAGAGAGTTTTAAAGCTCGCTAAGGGCTATAGAGGCGCTAGATCAAAACAGTACAGAGTTGCTAAGCAGTCAGTTATGAGAGCACTTACATCAGCATTCGCTGGTCGTAAGCAGAAGAAGAGAGATATGAGATCTCTTTGGATCACACGTATCAACGCTGCAGCTCGTCTTAACGGAATGTCTTATTCAAACCTTATGCACGGCCTCAAGCTTGCAGAGGTTGAGATCAACCGCAAGATGCTTGCTGAGATGGCTGTAAATGATCCTGAAGGATTCAAGACTCTTACAGAGATCGCTAAGCAGAAGATAGCATAACTATTACGAACCGTTCCCAATGATTTGGGAGCGGTTTTTTTATGCCCAAAAACTTTCAAATTTCGTACATTTTGAAAGAATGATTAACCTAGAATAAACTTTATAAACAAGCATAAATTCTTTGGGAAAAAAGTATGTAAATCCTTGTAAATACTGGCTTGTAAGGGTAAAGTACAAGATAGAGAAGTGATCATAAAAATGGAAAAATATGAAAAAAACATTTAAAAAATGACATTTAGTGTTGATTTTTTAAATCAAATATAATATCATAAAATAAGCGAAACGCGTGAAAATGTGTTTCAATTATGATTGAAAAGTTTTCCAAACAGGTTGACTTTTTAGTCCGTAGTTTAATATGGATGGAATTCAGGGCAAAGCTATCGTGAGGTAGTGACGCAAAGCTACAGGGTCTGAGGCTTTTCAGACAGCCAGCTGCCTGCGCTTTTATTTTAGGAGCGCGGTTAAATTCGCAGTGATGATTTGCCCTGTTTGAGAAGCTTCAAACAGGGCGTTCTTTTTTGAGGGATATTTATGGCAAAGCGGTATTTCCGAAAAAATACAGTAGAAAACTATGCTAAAAGGCACGACTTTTTAAGAAGGTGGCTTTCAGTAATGCTGGTTGTCGGTCTTCTGATTACTACCGTTACTTTATATGCCATGAATAAGGCGGCTTCAGCTGTTACCGAAGAGGGAGCTGAGGAAGTTGGTATGGTCCTTAATCCCGAAGCTCTGGGTAGTCCTGAGGGCGGTGAAGAGGAATCCGCAGAGGAGAGCTCTGAGGAAGAATCCGGTGAGGAGTCCGGTGAAGAGATTGCAGAAGAATCCTTCGAGGAGTCATCTGAGGAATCTTTTGAGGAGGAATATACCGAAGAAGGCAGCGGCGAGGAGTCCGCAGAAAATCAGGAAGAATATGTTGCTGATGCCGGAGAAGCTGAGGAATATTCCGAACAGAGCTCTGAGGAAATTGTGGAAAATGAGGAGACTTCAGGAGAAGAGGGAAATGATGAAAGTATAGAGGAAGGCTCTGAAGAGACTATAGAAGACGAAAATGCTGAAGAGACAACCGAAGAAACAACACAGGAGCTTGCAGAGGAAGCACCTGATAGTATAGAACTTTCAGCAGATGTCAGACTCACAGTTTCTTATATTGACGAAGCAGGCGAACTTATTAAGGATGAGGAAGGAAATGCTGTAGCTGATGAAAGAGAGATGAACCTCTCAGAGGGACTTGATCTTACAGCAGGAAGCAGCGATGTGCGTGAAATAGAGGGTTACACCTATGTAGGTGCAGCCCTTGATGACGTGCCTGTAACCGGAATTACTGTTAAAAGACTTGAATCCGAAGGCGAAGAAAGCGGATTTAAGTATTACGAAGCTACCGATGAAAGCGGAAATACCTATGATGTCACTTCCGATGCTAAGCTTGTAATCACCTATCTTAAATCCGAAGAGGAGGTGGCAGAGATCGAAGGCAAGAGATCAAAGGTAATAATCGATGATGTTGCTGTTACCGCAGTTTATGTAAATTCTGCAGGCGAGCATATCAAGGAAGACCAGAAACTTGAGCTTACAGAAAATCTTGATCTCTCCAAGGCGGAAGAGACTGAAAAGATAGATGGATATTTCTTTAAGGAGGTTACTTATCAGGATAAGAAAGTAGCTTCGGTAAACATTGTTGAAAAAGACATCACTGATGAAATGATCGACAAGGCCATCGAAGAAGGCAAGTCTGTCGAGCTGACGGAGAAGAAAACGAGCGATTCTTCTGAAAACAGTTCTGCAACGGCAGCGGAAGATGCAGCTAATGAAACAGCTGCTGATAGTGAAACTTCCGAAGCTTCAGGTACATCTTCCACAGGAAAGAATATTGTGATAATCGTGGAAGCTGAGGATGGAACCAGAACGATAGAGGAAGGCAGTGCAACCACATATAAGACCTATGAGGTTGTTACTGTTGAAGGTGAGACTATCGAGGTTACAGAGGACTCCGAGATTTCCTTCACTTATCTTAATGCTAATACTCAGGATACCTTCACTGTAACCAATGACAAGGTAACTGTTACAGTTAAACTCTCCAATCCCGGATCACTTCCGGAGGGAGTGGAACTTGTAGTGTCCGAAATTAATGAGAATTCCGGCGGATACAACTATGATGCATATCTGCAGGCTATGAACGAGAATGCAGAAAGCATTGCCTCTGCCAGCGGACAGGAAGAGGCTCAGATTTATGACAAATCCAATACTCTTATATATGACATCTGCTTCAAGCTGGATGGCGTTGAGTATCAGCCTGCAGAGGGAACAGCTTCTGTTTCCATGCAGCTTATAGAGAATCAGCTTTCAGAGGATCTCGGCGCAGAAAATGAGGAGGACGTAACTGTAATCCACATGCCCGTATCCGAGGAAGTAATGCAGAATGTTGATTCAACTGAGGAAGCTACAAACATTTCCTCAGGAGATATCTCCATCGAAGTTATGCCTGAAAGCAATGCAAATCTTGAAGGAGACAAGGACAGTGTTGAGTTTGAAACAGATTCCTTCTCAGCCTGGGCTATAACTATCAACGGAACCTATACCTGGACCGGAAATAATAGCATGTCATCTTCCCAGATTGCAGAGGGACTTGGCGATAACATTTATTTCAGCGTTGTTGCAAATGATCTTGCGCTAGCTACTCACTCTGAAGGAAACGTTGCCGTTGTAAATCTTCAAGGTGGCGCCGCAGGCAATGCACTTGGTAATTCTACGAATGTTTATACTCACATCAGCGGATTTGACCTCACGGTTACAAGAAAAGCATCAAGAGCCGGAAGATATAATTTTGCGATTTACTCAAATTCCAAGGCTGAGGGTAATCCGGTTCATACTTTCAGCATAGATGTTACCAGTAACGGTGGAAGCGGAACCTATACCGTTCCTGTAGATGCTAAGCAGTATACTAATCTTTTCGTGTTTGAGCTTGATTCTCAGGGTAAGCCTATAACTGATTCAGCAAAGTATGTTTCTACGGATAACGGCAAAGGAGATAATTCCCTTATCGGAAAATTCAGCGATAACTATGTAGAGAACATGAATGGTAATTCTCCTCAGTATGTCATTCAGAAAGTGGATGGACAGACAATCAATCTCTATGTAAAGAATGAGAACAAGGTTTACAGGAAAACGGGAGACGACGTTAAGGATGAGGCTTTAACAAGTCCTTATCCTGTAAATGTTGGAAGCCTTCTTTCGCAGGCATATTCATTATCAAAATCTCTGGCATATATAAAGACCAATGATTCGGTTGAAGTTGTGAATATTAAGGCGACAACAGGAAACTTCAGGGAAGATGTGGGTAATGCCCTCGGAAAAGATCAGAACTGGATTACAGCCGAAAACGGAGGCTTTAGTTTTGGCGGCAAGCTCTTGGTAATAAATCTTGATCTTACAAGGTTTGTAGATAAGGGTTATGCAATAACCCAGTTTATTGCGAACGGCTCGAAGAGCGGTCAGGACTGGGAAGAAGTCGCAAATCAGATAATTATAAATCCTGTTCAGAAGGTTAACGGCGAATATGTGCCCTATACAGGAGCACTTACTCTTCAGACAACCTCCGGCACGATTGTTGCGCCTTCGGCATACGTCAAGCACGAATCCGGTAACCACGTCGGAACAATCATCGGAAGTACTGTAAATCATGCAAGCGGTGAGATTCATAAGATTACTGTTCAGAGATACCTTACGCTCAAAGGCAACGTTACAATCAGCGACGGCGAAGGCGAAGTAGGCGGATCACTCGAATTTAATGTTATTAAAAAAATCAACGGCTCAAAAGAAAATGTGACGGAAACATTCTCCTTCAAGCTGGAGAGACTTGTTGACAATAAAACCAGATGGGATACGGTTGAATCTGATATTAAAAACGCAGGCAGCAACATAAGCTTTAAGGTTGAGGATATATCTCTAAATGATCATCTTAAGGATATGACTGTCGGACAGACCTATGTATTCAGATTTACAGAAAATAAACTTCCTGACAATTCGCCCTACACTAAGGACGGATCCTTCATCCTAGTGAAGGTTAAGGATTATCGTACGGCGAAGCAGGAAATAAACTATTACCGCGTTCCGATGTATGAGGAGGACACGGAAGGTAAGATTATACTGGATGAAAAAGGCGAAAAGAAGGTATATTACGGATACAGTGATGTTCTTCAGAATCCTTCTCAGGCACCTAATTACTGCAATACTGCACACCGTGTTTATGATGATGATATCGCTTTCAATAACACCAAGGGCGGAAGTCTTACGATTAAGAAAGTTTGGAACTACGATTCCTTTAAATATCCGTTCATTTATGTGTATGTATGCGGACGTGCAGGTGGTAAGGATATTACTTCAGAAAGCAGATTAGTAACGCTCAGCTGGGAGAATAACTGGACTGAAACAATTACAGACCTGACAACAGCTACTGCAAAGGGTAGTCCTATTATCTACAGGGTTGCAGAAGTAAATGCGATAGATGCTTACGGCAACGTGCTGGATTACAATACAATTCTTGCAAGACTTAATGCCGGTGACCACAGATTGCTTCTCTATGACGATGGTGACACTGATGCTAATAATGTCACTAAGTATTCGGACGGGCAAAGTGCAGTACTTCCGGGCGGAGATGTGAGAATAAGCAAAGCTTCAAATGGATATGTGGTAAGCTACAGCACTACGGTTCCGAATATGAAGTCTACCTATGGCGGAAGCTCATGGCAGAGAGTTGGGCTTGTTGACGGTAACGGCGGCGAAGTAACAATAACCAATACTCAGGTAATAGACTTTGAGGTTACAAAGAACTGGATACTTGATGGGAAAAATCTTCCGGATAAGAGTCTGGTAAAGATAGAGCTCTGGATGAATTCAGCAAATATCCAGGATCAGGCAACAGGTATTGAGCCGGTTGTGGTAACTGATAATATTACGCCTACAGTTGAAGGTGCTGACACGGCATGGACATACACCTGGAAGACACTTCCTGCCTTTGATTCCCAGGGAGAGCCGATAGTTTACTATGCAAAAGAGACTTTGATTCCTGAGGGATTTTCATCAGATGCTGAGACAGAGGGTAAGAAGGTAACTACTATCACGGAAAACTATAAGGATTCGAGCACAGGATGCGAGAGACTAAGGAAAGTAAGCATTACCAATACCGGAATGTCTCTTAAGCTGCATATGAACAAGCTTCTTGATGCAAAGGATCCCGGAACCGAGAAGTACTACTTCTGGGTAAGGATGTATGATGAAGAGACAGGCGATTGTAAGGGAAGATATCTTCCGGATCACAACTGGGTCGCAAATAACGGAAAAGCAATTGATTATGAAATCGATCCAGCTGCATGGGAAATGAAGGTTGGCGGAACTTACTACTTCCTCTTCAGAGAGGGTAAGTGCGACGAAAACAATAAAACTACCTGCACGATGGATCCGGGTGCAATAATTGCAAAGGTGAATTATACAGCGATAGGCACAGCTGAAATTCACTATTACAAAGTTTATGAGTCCTCGGATACTGATGCATTATTTGCCAATAATTCTCTGGCGCCATCATATTGCACAAATGAAGTGACAGATGATGATGTGGCATTTAAAAATAAGACCGGTGCAAGTGCGGATATTTATGTTGTGAAGGAATGGGATTCACTTGTGGGACCTCCGCTTACGGATTCCTGGACACCTGATAACATTTTCGATGTAATAGTTAAGCTCTATTCGAAAGAGGATGGAAAAGAGACACTGGTCGGAACCAAGACCATTAGCGTATCCGATAATTCAACCGCTGATTCAAAGAAGGAAAGACTTGGCGGAAGAGGCGGATATCCGAGCGTATGGACAGGAAGATCCAACCCGATAGTTTTCGAGGATATGCCGGCTTATGACTCAAAGGGCAACAAGATAGAGTACTTTGTAAGAGAGTACTGTATGTATGAAGGCCAGGAAACAGAGCTTACTTTGAACGGAGCGACAGTAAACGGATATAAGCTTACCGACAAATATACTGAGAAAGCAAAAGATGGCTCAACACAGTTTGTTCTCCACAATACTCCTTACCTCATAATTCAGAAGGAGTGGACAATAAACGGTCAGCCTGTTTCTGCTGAAAGTGCAAAGAGCTTTGGTGCTGTTTTCGTAAACCTTTATCAGTCCTATCGAAACTCCGGCGATGACGGAGCATATCAGGGTGATGCATCAAGCGGTATAAATGGTATAAAACTAATACAGTCAGCGATTGTTTTATCTGCAGATAATGACTGGACTTATGAGGTTGCGGTTGAAAGAAAGCATGATGCGGAGCAGCAGTATGTATACTATATCCGTGAGTGTGATAAAGACGGAAATCCTTATCCCGACAGTAATCTGCGTACTTACTATGATTACAATTACAATAATGTGACAAAACTCTCCGATTACAGGTATGCGCGTGGATTTACGGATAGGAATAACGGAGGAAGTCAGGGTACGACGACCTGGAACCTTGCCTATGTTTCGGGAAACAATTTCCCGTTCATTAAGCTTAAAGTAGTAAATGAGCGCGGAGGTTATACACTTCCTAATTCCGGTGGAAGTGGCACGATGAGATATTATCTTGGCGGACTGGCTCTTATTATGCTTGCCTTTGCAGGCCTGGCCATCATGCTGCTGAAGAAGTACGGACATAGAAAATTGTAGTACAATTATACTTTTGGTTAAAAAGTTTATAAATTATAGTCAAAAATGACTATTACGAAAATAATAGCACTGGGCTATAATGTGTATGCGTTTTTTGTAATGTATTCTTTAAGTCATAATCTAATAATTGTTGCGATCAAAGATTGGTGTTCATAGAGGTGAGCCATGGCACAGAAAGAATTACGAAAACTTAACAGAAAAGAACTTCTTCAGATGCTTGTTGAATTTTCCGAAGAAAGTGAGGCAATAAGAGCCCACGAGAAGGAGATGCAGGAACAGTTCGACAAGGAGAGAGAACAGCTCCTTCAGCAGATGGCTGACGAGAGAGCGGATCTTTTGGCCAAGTTCGATGAAGAGAAGGCTGAGATGAGAAGCAAATTCACGCAGCAAAAGGAAGAACTTCAGGCCCAGTACGCAAAGGAGAAGGCAGCATATATGCAGCAGGCCGCCATTGAAAGAGCTGCGCTTCTTAACAGCTTCAACGAAGAGAAGGCTGAGATGCGTGAAAAATTCAATGAACAGAAGGCAAAGGCAGAGGCACTTTTCCAAAAGGATATCACGGGACTAAGGGCCAGGCATGAAAGAGAGTTCAAGGGCTTTCATGCACGCCTTGAGAGAGAAAGAGATGCCCTTCACGCTGAGGAAGAGAAGAAGTTACAACAGATAGAAGATGCAGGCACACTTGCTGAGGCGGTGCTTTCCATAAACGGCTTCTTTGAGGCTGCCAAGAAGGCCGCAGAGCAGTATGAAGAGACTGTAAAGAAGATAGAGGCTATGAGAATAGCAGAAGCTGAGCGCGGATTTAAACCTGAGGAAAAGGGCGAATCCGAGGAGATGCTCAGGATTAAGAGACTTTCAGGAACTCTTAAGAAGGCAGAGGCAGCTGAAAAGGCCGCTGACCCTGAAGAGTTAGTTGAAGCTGATGTTGATGAGAATAAGACTTCGGAAGCTGCCGATGAAAAAACTGAAAAGAAAACCGTAAAGAAAACGACAGCGAAAAAAACTACGACTAAAAAATCGACAACTAAAAAAGCAACAACTAAAAAAACAACAGCCGAAAAAAACTCAATCACAAAAAAGAAAGCCACCTCCAAGAAAACTAAGACAGATGATGAGGCTGAAAGCGGTGAAATAGCTGAGGTTAAGAAAACTCAATCAAAAAAAGCAAAAAAAATTGAGGAAACTGAAAATTCAACCACCACTGAAAACCCCGCCGCTGCGGATGAAGCATGAGTAATCAACGCTGTCAAGTACGAATTATGAATAAATCATTTCATATTTCGTAAACATAAAAATTTGTACCTCACTTATAATGAAAAAGCTACCCGCTGAATCGCATTTATTCAAGTGCGTTTTAGCCTGGACTAAACAAGGAGTAATATGGATACGGAAATCAAAAAAGTCCAAGTCGAAGAAACTCCAAATGATCAATTGAATAAACCGTCGCTGGATGAACTGAAGGCAGAGCTTAAGCGCGAATACAGAAAGCACGACTATAAGAGAGCCCTAAGGAATACTCTTGTGGTTATCGTAGTTGTTGCGGCGCTATCGGTACTTGTATCAAGCTTTTTTATCACAGTTCTTAAGGTTACCGGTGACAGCATGACTCCCACTCTGGAGACAGGACAGATAGTAATAGCGAATAACTATTCTGAGTTCAAAACAGGAGAACTGATCGCTTTTTACTACAATAACAAGGTGCTTGTTAAGCGAGTTGTTGGATCTCCGGGAGACTGGATCAACATTGACGAGACCGGCAAGGTATTTGTCAATGGCGTAGAACTTGATGAACCGTATATTTCGGATCCGAGTCAGTATGCTGCCGGAATGGGAGAAGGCGACAAGGTTGAGTTCCCGTATCAGGTACCGGATAAGAGGTACTTTGTTCTGGGAGATCACAGATCGGTTTCGATTGATTCAAGATCCACCACAGTTGGATGCGTTTCCGCAGAACAGCTGATTGGCGGAGTGTTTTTCAGGATATATCCTTTTAAGGATTTCGGGGGAATTGAAAGTAAGGCCAGCACCGGCAATGAAAGCATGGAAGAGCCGGAATTGCAGTAAAACGGGATGGAGAACAGGTTAAGGGAAGGAAAGAATGAGGAATCTAGATAACAATCGCGTTGAGGGGTTTGTAAAAAAGCACATTTTCTTAAAAAGATGGATATCTGTGATGCTTGTTGTAGCACTACTTGTTACCTGCACAACAATGTATGCCCTTAATAAAGCGGCATCCGCAGTATCTGAGGAGACCGCAGAAGATGTGGGAATGGTGCTTACCGGTGAAGGCAGCGAAGAGGGAACTGAAGAAGCCGGAGTTACAAACGAAGAAGAAAGCACAGAAAACGCGACTCCTGTAGAAAATAGTGAAGAAGGTGAAAGCTCTGAGGAGAATGCATCTGCTTCAAGTGAAGAAGCTGAAAGCGCAAATACAAGTGAAGAGGCTTCCGCTGGAAGTGAGACAGGTGCTTCAGAGACTGAGAATGTAGAAAATACAGAGAATTCTGAAACTTCAAATGAAGGTGAGAGCACAGAAGAGACTGCTGTTACAGAAGAAGTAAATGCTTCTACTGAGGGTGAAAGCACAGAAGAGAACGTAGCAGGCGAGGAAGCTGTAACTGAAGAGCAGACTGAGAATACAGAAGATAATTCATTGCTTGCTAGCAACAATGACATCGAGCTTACAGAGGATGTTGTTCTCACAGTTTCTTATGTGAATGAAGCTGGCGAGAAGATTGCTGACGAAAAAGAGATCAACCTTTCCGAGAGCCTCGACTTTACTACCGAAGCTCCCAAGCAGGAAGGTTATGAGTTTGTAAATGCTGCAATCGACGGAACAGTAATCACCAAGATCGTAGCAAAGAAGGACGCAAACGATCACAAGTATTACGAAGTTACTGCTGAAGATGAAACAGTTGTTTCCATAAAGGAAAACAAGACGGTAGTTCTTACATATGCGCTGGTAGTAGAAAGCGATATAACACTTACTGCTAAGTATGTTGATAAGGATGGAGCAGAACTCAGAGAAGCAACTAAGCTTAATATAGGTGAAGAGCTTGGCATTTCAAAGAAAGAAAATGTTGAAGCTATCGAGAACTACTTCTATATTGGCGCTGCTTATAACAATCAGAAAATCACATCAATAAAGGCTGTACTTGGAGAAAATGCAGCAGTTTCTGATGGTAATGCTGCTGAGGGTGCAAACAAAGCTTCTTCTTACGAGTTAACAACTAAAGACGGACAGATCATTACAGTAAATGAAGATGCTGAGATAATCCTCACATATTACAAGGCAAGTACAGAGACAGAGTTTACATATTCTGATGATAAGGTAACAGTTGTTGCGACTATGAACTCACAGGGTATTTTCCCTGAAGGCATAGAGCTTTGTGTTACCGAGATCAATGCTAAGACAGAAGGATATAACTATGATGCATATCTTAAGGCGATGAATGACAATGCTGATAAGATTGCAGATCGTAATGAGGAAGAAAAAGCTCAGACTTTCGATGAGACTAATACTCTTCTTTATGACATAGCTTTCAAACTTGACGGGGTTGAATATCAGCCTGAGGCAGGTGCGGTTACAGTATCCATGAAGCTGAATGAGAAACCTATTTCAGAAGACAATGGATTTGTAAAGCCCGAGGATGTCTCAATTGTTCATCTGCCTATTTCCGAAGCTGTTATGGAAAATGTAGATGCTACGAGTGAAGCAACTGACTTTACTGCTGAAGATGTTAAAGTAGAAGTCCTTGATGAAAAAGAAAACAACGTAGAGGTTGAGTTCGAAGAAGAATCAGATAATGTTTCATTTGATTCAGGATCATTCTCAACATATGCATTGGTTTATTTGTGGGGCAATATCATTTCCTGGGAAGGAACGAACACAATGTCTGCGGATGAGATTGTAAGGTCTCTTGGTGACAGCACAATGTTTGGTGCTGTAGCAGATACTTACGAGGGATCCGGAGATGCTGACATCGAGGCTAACATAGCTGTTAATCATTTGAAGAAAATTATTGATTTTGGTAATTCTTCAGAGGTTTATACACATGTTTCCTATGATGGATACAATATTACAAAATACTCCACAAAACCCGGTGTTTTCTACTTCGGTTTATATTCTGAGGAATATACCAAGAAGAATACCAATCCAAAGAATATTGGATATTTCGGAATAAATGTTACAGGTCAATCTGAAACGGTTAGTCTATTAGATGCGTTTAGTAAAGAAACACTGAAATCATATGGAAGATTTTATGTGTATGAGATTGATCCGGCTAGTGGAAACATAGTTCCTAACGGAGGTACTTTCAAGAGTAATAATACTGAATTTACCGTAACGTATGACTCAAATGCGTTCGTTACTGAAAGTGACAAGGATATAGTCAGAACATTCAGTACTTCATTTGTTGAGAGCAATGAGACCGGTACAAACTTATATGATGCACTGAAGACAATCGATGGAAATACGGTTGTTGTTAAGAATAGAGATGGCTCTTATACTGAGTACTCTTTCCCTAATAACAGTAAAGGAAAGACTTATGAAGGAAAAGTATATAAAGCATCAGAGCTACTTGATACAGCTAAGAATGTTTCTAAACAGCTTGCTCTTTTAAAGAGTAGCGATGACGTAATAGTTATAAATGCTATTGGAACAAGTGATGGCTTTAGAAAGGATGTTACAAAAGCTTATAAGAATACACTGGATGAAGATACTGTTAATAACTATTTGACAAGATATGGTATCGATCTTGGTAATAAGCTTCTTGTAATAAATCTTGATCTTACACTTTGTGGTGGTAATTATGATATCACGCAGTTCGCTGTAAGAGATGCTGCGGGAAATATAATTCCCACGGGACAGGGTTGGAATGAGATTGCAAATCAGATAATCATCAATCCATTGCAGCGTGACAGCAACAATAATTTACTTCCTTATCAGGGTACGCTTTCTCTGAATACAGTATCAGGAACATTCCTTGCTCCTGAGGCTAAGGTGATTATTGATAATGGAGCAGTTCCCGGAGCTGTTATTGCAAACTATATTTACCAGAAGAAGGAAATACATAAGCTTACAGTAAGAAAGCGTCTCAATGAAGAGGCAAGTATCGGCATTAACAACGTTCATGACAGTGCGACGGGTAACCTTCGTATTCATAAGATGGTTGTTAACGAGTTTGGAGAAAAGCAGGTAAGAGAAGACAGAAATTCTGCAATCTTGCAGAATGTTTACTTCAAACTGCAGAGAGAGGGAGACGACTCATATATCTGGTTTAGGGGCTTTGTAGGAAGTGCCGGAAAAGAAGACTATGCTTATGAATACACCTCTAAGCATAAGCCTAAGAAGGATAAAAAGACTAAACAGGATATCAAATACAGAGTCGTCTATAACGACAGTGCGCAGTGGACTATATTTGACCTTCCTGCAGGAACTTATACAGTTACAGAGGTTGGAGATGGACTTACATTCGAGTATGATCCTTCAAATGATTCAATCACTGTTAAGCAGGACGCAGAGCTGACACGTGTTACGCATTATGCGGTTACAGTTGACTCTGAAGGTGGCAAATACATGGGCGACGGCGGAAATAACTTTAGAGCCGTTTTCTCATCAAATGTTCAGAATAAGAGTTACAATCCGCCTGAAAATGTCCATGTAGGTGGTGCTACAGAAACTGTACAGATATCAAATTACTACAGTCCTCCGTTTGCTCCTATCAGGGCTACTAAGAATCTTTTAGGTGGTAATTGGCTTGATGATATGGAATTCACCTTTGAAATTACACCTATGGGATACAATATAACAAATTCTGAGGGAATGCCGTATTCAAACAGTGATCCTCAACCTATGCCTGAGCATAATACTGTGACAGTGGGTAAGGATAAACAGACAAATGGCGTTGCTATAGCTGATTTCGGAAATATCCTGTACAGATACGAGGGTACATACAAGTACAAGATTACGGAGCAAAAAGGTGATGCTTCCGGGGTGGATTATGATACCAAGGCATATTATGTTGTAGTTGTTGTTGGTAAGAAGGACACCTATTTCACTAAGAGTTATACATACTCGAAGCTTGCTAATCCGGGTATACCTAATTCGACGAATCAGACGGAAGAATTCCATTATCTTGGTGCGGATGTTTATTATTACCTGGATGAAAATTGCACACAGCTTGTAGAAACCTGTGAGGTTTACCTTGGAACAAATCCGAAGACAGGTGCGCTTGACACATCAGCTTATAAGGTGAGGTGCTCAAATGCTACAAGCAAGGTTGTATTTAATAACACAGCGTATGGAACTCTTACAGTCAAGAAAGAGTGGATTAAACCCGAATCTAATGACGGAGAAGTAATACCTAAGGAAATTACAGCTTACATTAAGCAGAGGATTGCCGGAAATAATAATGGTTGGAAGGTTTATAAAACCATTCAGCTCACTGATAAAAACGGATGGACCTGGAATGAGGAGAGACTTCCTATCATCGATGCTCAGGGTAATACCTATGAGTACACTGTTGAGGAAGAAGCATATGATACATATGATATTTCCTACAAATACAATAACAATTCTGTTCAACCGGGATTCGTAATGAGTCTTGGAGATGGAAACAGTTATGGAAATGCAACTATTACGAACAGAATACTTGTTGTAAATGTACTTCCATCATCCGGCGGCATGGGAACGGTTCCGTTCATGATAATCGGAATTGTTATGATAACAGCGGCAGCAGGAGCATTGCTCTTTGGCCGCAGAAAAAAGGATTAAAATGCTAAAAGCATTTTAACAAGGTGCTCATTTGCACCTGATATAAGTAGTAACAAAGCAACTAAAAAACGTCTAAAACAGACAAGATTCAAGACAAAAGGAGAGAGGTTTTACATGAAAGGTTTAAAGAAATTTATCACAGGAATCCTTGCCGGTGCTATGGCATTTTCCATAACATTTACTGCAGGTTCCGCAATGACAGCAAATGCTGCTGACATCACAATCACAAGAGATTCTTCAGCTACTCAGACAGGCGTGGATGAAGCTGCAGTAGAAGCACAGACTTACACTGTATATAAGATTCTCAGTGCTGAGAAAGCAGACAATAATGAGTATACATATTATGTAACAGACACTAATCAGAAAGCTGTTCTTGAGCAGATCGGTTTTACTTTTTCACAGGTATCAGTAAACGGAGAGACAAGATATCTTGCAAACTTTACAGGAACTGATGGAGATGCATTAGCTAAGGCTATTCAGGAGAAGCTTAGTACAAACGCATTTACTGCAGTTGCAACTAATGTACCGGCTACAGCAGGCGCGACAAAAATTCCTGTAGGCGATGACGGATACTATCTTATTATTTCATCTGTTGGTACAAAGCTTATCGCTAACACATTTGTTGATGGTGGTACTGTAAAAGAGAAGAATGTTTATCCTACTCTTGATAAGAAACAGAGAAAAGAGAACGTAGGAGATTATTCAGACGATAAACTTGTAGTTAAGGTTGGAGACATTATTGAATATAGCATTGATGTTACTGTACCTTACAACACAAGTGAAGATATTATAGTTTTGGATAAGATGTCTTCCGGTCTTGAATTAGTTGGAACTCCTGAAGTTTCTGGTATTTCAACTTCTTATGAGGAATATGCTGTTGAAGGATATAGTTTTGGCTTTAAGTTTGCTAAAACAACATCTACAGAACCAGCTTCTCAGGCAGGTAAAATCACTTTCAAGGCTAGAGTAACTAAGGATGCTATCGTTGATACAGGCAGAAAGAACGAAGCAGAGCTTAGATATGGTAATTACATTACAAAGGATGAGGTTCCTTATGGCTTAAAGAAGACCGGTGCTCATAAGTATGATGGTGTTACAAATGCTAATCTTGCAGGCGCTGAGTTTACTCTTGAGATGGTAAATGGAGAAGAAGTAACAGAGATTAAAGTGGTTAAGCATGACAATGGTGTATATTATCCCAGCGATGAAGCTGATGCATCTTCAACAGTTGTTTCTGATGCTAATGGTCTGATCATTATTCGTGGTCTTGAGGATGGCAAGAATTATCAGCTGAGAGAGACAAAGGCTCCTGAAGGATATAACCTTCCTGCAGGTGATGATGCAGTATTCAACCTTGATTTAGAGGACGATACATTAGGAACTGATGGATCTGTCAGCAACCCTGCGAATCTCAGAGAGATTGCAAACTATAGCGGTGCTACACTTCCTTCAACAGGTGGTATCGGTACAACAATTTTCTACATCATCGGTGGACTTCTCATCGTAGCAGCTGTTGTATTCTTCGTAGTACGCAGAAAGGCTGACGCTGAGTAATTCAAGTTCGTTGAAGTAGAGGGATTATTACACGTATTTTATTACTGGAATAATTGAATCTTGTTTCTGTAGACAATATATATAGAAACATACTGTACACCGGCTCGGGCTCATCCGCCCGATCCGGGATACAGATATATTATTTCGGAGGGGCTTTATAGGAATAAGGGGGAGAATTTTGTTGTGGGGAAGGCTTTTATAGCCTGACTGACTATCGATTGTTTGTAAATTTGGACGGAAAAATTATGAAGAGTAAGGGCTTTGCTAAGCAATTACCAAACATCATATTTACAGCAATATTTGTTGTTGGACTTGGTATATTTTTGTATCCGTCCGTAAGTAATTATATTAATACCAAGAACCAGACAAGAGCCATTGATACATATTCTGAGGCTCTGGAAGATTTAACAAGTGCGGACTACGAGAAGTTTTGGAATGAGGCTCAAGAGTATAATGAGAAAATTGCTTCTCGCGGAATGAATTTTAATTTATCAGAAGAAGAACTGGCAGAGTACCATTCAATACTTGATCCCACCGGAACCGGAGTAATGGGACATATTGAAATAGAAAAGCTTGGAGTTGACCTGCCAATCTATCACGATGTTACCGAATCTGTTTTGCAGGTCGGCATCGGACATATACCGGGATCATCGCTTCCGGCCGGAACAACAGGCTCACATGCGATTTTGTCCGGACACAGAGGACTTCCGTCCGCTAAACTTTTTTCTGACTTGGATCAGATGATAGAAGGAGATACCTTCCTTCTGCATATAATGAATCAGACTTTTGCATATCAGGTTGATAATATTTCTATAGTACTTCCTGAGGAGACGCAGAGCCTGACGATTTATCCTGACAAAGACTATGTCACGCTGGTGACGTGTACACCTTACGGTGTAAACACTCACAGAATGCTCGTAAGGGGCAGGCGTGTTGATTATAATGAAGAATCAAGGCTTATAGTACCTGCTGATGCGACAAAGATAAATAATCTTCTTGTTGCACCGTTTATCGCAGGACCGATAATATTAGTTCTGTTTATTTGGTTTGTGATTAGTACATCAGACCATGGGAAAAAGAAAAAATCTGCGACAGTAGAGGATTTACGCAGACATTTGAGGTAAGTTTTTATGAAGATTTTTGAGAAGGTGAAAAAACTGATAGTAGGAGCTGCGGCGCTTAGCATGTCAGCGATGTTCCTGCTTCCGGGAGTGGTAGCGAGTGCAAGTTCGAATAATAACAACGGACTTGGTACCATTGACATGAATAAGGACGCTACATTGTCGGTTTACTACTACTTTAATTCCTACGGAGATATTCCTGAGTATGGAAAGATGGCAGGAGTTAACGTTAAAGCCTACAAGATTGCATCCATATCTGAGACAGGTCAGTTTACTGTTGTATCACCCTTTGACAGTCTTGGGCTTGATATTAAAGATATGTATTCAATAGCAGACCAGGATAAGTGGAATAACATCATTACAGAGGCGAGCAAATGTATCGCGGCAAATGGTGTTCAGCCCAGTTATACAGCTACTTCCGATGCAGAAGGTTATGCAAAATTCGGAAAAGTTGATAAGGGTCTTTATCTTGGAATAAGTGATCCGCTTGTAATTGATCAGATTCAGTATAAATACTGGGATTTCCTTTCAGTAGTTCCGGGGCCTAACAACCTCGAAGAGAATCAGGGTAACGGATGGGACGGAACATGGTCAAATGCATCCTATGATGTAATTGCTATTCCCAAAAGAGAGGCTGTTCACCTTGAAGATGATCCGGAACCTTTCAGTGTGTATAAGCAGTGGATTGATAACGGCGGAGAGGACAGACCAAAGTCAATTACAGTTAAGATTTACTGTGATGGAAACCTTCTCGAGACTGTAGATCTTTCAAATGAAAATAACTGGCAGTACAGTTGGCAATATGAAAAGGGGCATAATTTTACGGTAGAAGAAGTAATGAATACCGATGATTATACTTCAAATGTTTCAAGAAATGAGAATTCATTCATTGTTGTAAATACTAAGAATCCTGAAACTCCTGAAACACCGGATAAGCCGAACAAGCCAAGTAAACCTACAAAACCTGATAATCCGGAATCACCTAAGACACCGGAAAACCCGGATACACCGAATAATCCGACACCGGATGATACGCCTGATGTACTTGGAGCTATCAGAGACTTTATCGGAGAGCTTCCCGAGGTTTTAGGTGCAAGAAGACTTCCTCAGACAGGACAGCTTTGGTGGCCGATTCCTGTACTTGCTATTCTGGGTATACTTCTTATAGTCTTTGGATTTAGAAGTGAGAAGCACAGAAAATAAATCTGACAGCTGGAGATAAGGTAGAAAAAAGTGTTTATAGTCCTAAGATGATTTGGACATGACACAAATAATGGGGGCTTGCTTTAAGAATAAAAGGTGGGCTTAACATGAAAATAATTACAAAAGGTAGAATAATGATCCTTATGGGATTCCTGTGTTTTGGAATTGCCGCTAATATCATAGTGCATAACCAGAACGAGGATCTTGAGGCCGGAGTAAGTGCAGCGGGGCTCCTTGAAGGGGTTGAGGCACAGGTAACAAATGCTCCTATTGATATGAATCCTACGGGACCGATGAAATCAGTTGATGTAAATGGACAGTCCTTTATAGGAATAATTGATATCCCGACTATTGACATAAGACTTCCGATACAGACAGAGTGGTCTTCCGTGAATGCCAAGACTTCACCCTGCAGATATAAGGGTTCTGTATATGAGAACGACCTGATTGTTGCGGGACATAACTATCAGAGGCATTTTGGTAATCTGAAAAACCTGGTTGCAGGAGATACAATCATTGTGACCGATGTAGATGGAAGAAAGTACTACTACGAGGTTACCTATATTGAGGACATAGGAACCTATGAAGTCGACAAGATGGATGAAGGAACCTGGGATTTCACAGTATTTACCTGTACCATCGGAGGCGCAAGCCGTGTGACTGTAAGATGCGATTTTGTTAAGGTTGAAGCACCGGGCTCCGGAGACGAGATAACCAAGGAAATAGAAGACGCTATTTCAGCAGATGAAAATCAATAAAGAAGATATAAATATTAAAATCCGGTTCGAGTTTTTTTCTCGAACCGGATTTTTTATACACCTTGCAGTGATTATTATCTGATGTATCAATCCTTATCTGTCTGCATATCCTGCAGTTTATTTGCCTGCTGGAATATCTCGAGAAGTATTCCCTTGAAGTCATCAAACTGACTTACAGCTGTATCGGCAGCCCGGGCACCGTCATTGGATAGAGCGGCAACCTCCTGGCTTGTTGCGGACAAATTACTGATTCCATCATTTATTTCAGTGGTAGAAGATGCAATAGTCTGCATGCCTCGCTCGATATCACTGAATCTGTTAAGCATATCCGTTACATTTGCGTTAATACTGTCAAAATTGTTTCCTACGGTTTCAATCATTTCATTCTGCTCTGTTACGGATGAAATGCTGTCATCGATACTTGCCATAGCTTTCTGAACATCTTCGGTAAGCTCGTTTATGATTCTTGTAATCTCGGTTGAAGCGTTGTTGGTTTCGCCTGCAAGGTCGCGGACATCATTAGCAACAACCGCAAATCCTTTTCCGGCCTCACCTGCTCTGGCAGCCTCAATGCTGGCATTTAGTGCCAGGAGGTTAGTCTGTTTGGAAATTGACATGATAGCGCCAACAATTTTCTGGACTTCTTCAACCTTATTGATAACGGCTTGAGTTGCTTCTACTGTAACCTGGCTGGTAGCAGCTACATTCTGTGATTTTTCCTTGAGTTCTTCGATAACCCTCACACCTTCCTGAACCGTATCCTGGGTCTGTTTTGATACACGGGACATCTCCTGTGTGTGTTCTTCTGTGGTCTGTGTCTCGGACTGAATCTGCTGAACCTTGTCGGCCTGATGGCTTATGGCCTGTGAGGTGCTTTCCATGCTGCTTGCTATATCATTCATCCCGGACTGCTGAGACTCGATGATCTCCTGAAGGCTGGATAAGTTGCTCTGTGAGTTGTTGAAAAGATCGGTGATTGTATTAGCTATTTCAGCCATCTGATTACCGGTTTTCAACGACTTTTCAGCATGACGATTGATTTTATCATTATTTTCATTGTTGAAGTTGGTAAGAAGACCTACAACACTTAAGCTTGTGATGAATGCAAGAGCAAGAGTAATAAGCGGAGGTACATATTCAAGAGAAAGCTTGCCTGAGGCAAGAGCCTTGATGCAGGTAATTGCAAAGGAAAGGGTTATTGCAGCAATACCAATTCGGGAAAGTCTGATATTTAAATAGATCATACTGCTGATCAGAATTGGGAGTCCGAATGCGAAGTAAATCAGATCATCGGACGCGATAAGCAAAACGAAGTAGAAGATTGTAGCACCGCCCATGATAAGTACTGATCCCTTTTTTACTTCGGGATATTTATAATTGCCTGCAACCACCATAAGTATGCCGAATATGGCGCTGATAATTATAGCTATAACACCAAGCGTTTGTCCTTTACCAAGCAGATTATTCAATGCAAGAACTGTGCCGCTGGCAATAATGATAATACAAACAATAAAACTGACTTTATTGGCGCGCCTGTACTGTTGTGCATTCATAGGCCATCCTTTCTGCTACGCTTAATTCGTGCATGTTAAATGTTCACTATATATCATTTTGATTTTAACATGCACCCAGTGCAAATTTACTGAAAAGGGATTAAAAAAATAATAAAAAAACGATAAAACCATCGTCTGCGAAGGCAGGAAATAAAAAGTGTGTTATTATGGTAGATGATATATTTAGATGTTAGCGTTTGCTCAACAAATATTTAATATAGAGATGAGAGGTATATATAATGGCATTTGAAAAATTACAGCCCACAGAGGTATTTAAATGGTTTGAGGAAATATGCAGAATTCCACATGGATCGGGAAATCTGAAGAAGATCAGCAGTTTTCTTGTAAAGTTTGCGAAGGACAGGGACCTTTACGTTCGTCAGGACAACGATCTTAATGTAATAATAAAAAAGCCGGGAACCAAGGGCTATGAGAAGCATGCTCCGGTTATCCTTCAGGGACATATGGATATGGTTGCGGTTAAGGAAAAAGACGCAAAGATCAATATGGAGAAGGACGGACTTGATGTAAAAACAGACGGGGAGTTTGTATGGGCTGATAAGACCAGTCTTGGCGGAGATGATGGTATAGCTGTGGCTTACTGTCTGGCGCTTCTTGACAGCAAAAAGATTCCGCATCCGCCCCTTGAAGTCATCATTACTACTAATGAAGAAGTTGGAATGGATGGAGCAATGGCTCTTAAATGCGATGACATCGAAGGTAAGAGGATGATAAATATCGACAACGAGGAAGAAGGCGTGATGATCGTAAGCTGTGCAGGTGGCGCAAGATTTCATGGATATCTTCCTTTGACAAGAGAGAATAAGAGCGGAATAAAGGTTAAGATACATGTTAAGGGGCTTCAGGGTGGACATTCCGGTGAAATGATAGGAAAAGGCCGCGGCAATGCCAATGTGATCATGGGCAGACTTCTTCTCGAGATAACCGATGCTCTCGAGGTTGGTATTATAAGCCTTAACGGCGGTGTTGCCGACAACGCGATTGCTACAGACTGTGAGGCTGAGCTTTTGCTTATGGGATTGGCCTCTCAGATGCACGGTAATATTGTAGGACCTGATGTATCTTTCTTCTCACTTTTCGGAAAACTGTCTTCAATTGCTTATAAAGTGGAAGCTGATTTCAAGGCAGAACTTGGAAGCAGAGATCCGGGACTTTCAATTGTTGTAGAAGAAGTACATGAAAAGACTCTCGAGCCCGAAAAGACCGATATTTCAAATATGGCATCCGTAAATCTTGATTCAAGTGTTGATACCTTTACGGAGACTCATGAGAAGAGAGAAGTGGTTTCAGGAGTTATTCCGTGCGCAGAGGTTATAGAACTCGCAAGATGCATATGTGCTATGCCTTACGGTGTTCAGTCAATGAGTTCATCCATTGAAGGTCTGGTTGAGACTTCACTGAATCTGGGCATACTGAAGATAGTAAGCAGTCAGACCGGAGCGGTTGAAGGAAAAGGCGCTGCGAGCCAGAGCGCCGGAACTATGGATGAGGCCTTCCTTCTTGACTATTCTGTCAGAAGTTCGGTTGCTCCCGCAAAGGAAGCTCTTATCCGTAAGATGGAGATAATAATCGAGGGCTTTAACGGAATATTTGAAGTCACCGGAGAATATCCCGGATGGGCATATGCTGAGAAGTCTGAGCTTAGAGATACAATGGCCAAGGTCTATAAGGAACTCTATAAAAAGGATATCAGAATTGAAGCTATTCATGCAGGACTTGAGTGCGGTCTGTTTTCCGAAAAAATCGATGGCCTTGATTGTGTCTCAATAGGTCCTGATATGCAGGATATTCATTCTACAGGTGAGAAACTCAGCGTTGCTTCTACAAAGAGAACCTGGGAGTACCTGTGTGAGGTACTTAAAGCACTGTAATTTCATACCAATTTGATATTATTATTTAGAAACTAAAGCGCAGGAATAATAAAGGCCTGCGCTTTTTTCTATGCACTAGGAAACTGATAATAAAAAATCGGATAATCACAAAAAAATGTTCTTGTCAAGTACGAATTATGAACAGAATTATTCATATTTCGTAACCAAAAGTGAAAAAATAATTCATATAATTATATAGTCGAATGAAAATTTTAATCTTAGGAGGGATTATGAAGAAGAGTATAGTGAGAAAACTTGCTTTTACACTTGTACTTGTGCTGATGCTTCGGACCTTCGTGTCTGACTATAACAGCATTGGTGTAAGAGCGGACGAGGGTACAAATGAAGAAGTAACCTCAGTTGAAGAAACAGTTCGCTTAAGCGAAGTGTTTGAAAACACAGAACCTTCAACTGAAGTAGCTGAGATAGCTGAAGTTCCCGCTGCACCTGCAGAGGAACCTGAAGCACCTGCAGAGGAACCGGAACAGCCGGCAGAGGAACCGGTAGTTGCAGAAGAACCTCAGACAGTAGAAGAGCCGGCTACCGCACCTAGTGCTGAAGAAGGAAATGTCGAAGAGGCTCCCGCACCTGCAGAGGGCGAAAGCGTAGCTCCTGAAGCAGCTCCTGCTGAGACGCCTGAAAATGGTGAAAACGGAGAAACTCCTGCAGAGCCTGAAGCACCCGCTGCAGCTGAAGAAGCAGCTCCTGCTGCAGAAGAACCTGCTGTAACTCCCGCTGAAGGCGGAGAGACCGTAGAAGAAGCTCCTACTGTAGAGAAGGGCATGCTGGTTGTTTCTGTTATTAAGGATAGCGAGACAATATATTTCGATACCTTTAATCAGAACACAGGCGCAGAAGTTACTTTGACTGACTATTTTACTTCTATAGATCCTACCGATGAGGCAGGTAATGTAGATATTACTGAGAAAGATGCTGTTGCTGCAAGACTTACAGAAGGCTTCTACAATTGGGCAGCTGCCAATGTTATTCCCGGTGAGAATAAGATAGTTGAGTGGAATAAGATTTCTCATGTAACAGGAGAAAAATGGTTTATCGAGGGCGCAATCATTGATGATCCCGATGCTACTGTTGAAGAGACACCTACTCCTGCAACTACTGTTTATGCTCAGAGCCCGTCAGATGGAAATGCTGAAGGCACAAAGACAGAAAAAAATGAAACATCCGGTGGAAATGGTAGTGGCAATACAACTGGTGAGGGTGAAACATCAGGTGGAAATACTGAAGTGCCTGTAATAACAACTTATAATGTAAAAATATTTATAAGCGATAATGATGGCAAATATACAGATGCTCCTTCATTTGTGTTCAACTCAACTGATGAGGTAAATCCTTTTGGTAACCTGAAAGCTGTAGTTGATAAGTCATTAACTCTCACTCCGGAGAATAATGTTTCTCTTGGAAACACTATATATAGATTCGATAAGGAAAATAAAAACAATGTTACTACTATCGACAAAGTAGTAGATAATCCGAATAATGATCCTGATACGAATGCTTTTGTAATATATTACAAGGTGGATCCTAAATCATTAGGAAAAACAAAGGTAGCATATTATGTGCTTCTTCCTAATCAGCCAATACCGGCTAATTCAACTCAGCAGGATGATAAGAATTATTATCCCGAGATGAACAAAGGTTATAGCTATGAGAAGTGGCTTGGAACCGCACATAGAGATCTCTACGCAATACCCGATAGTGAAAGAGACGGGAACGGAAACGTTTGGGATCCTACAGGAGCCAGGATTAATGCTGAAATTGATACTGTGCCGACAGATCTGATAGATGCGGATTTTGTGAACGATGACGTATTGAAGAAGTATAAAGTTCTTGATGAAACAACTAATGAATTAAGAAGTCCTAAGGCAAGTGATATCACATGGTATGTGTACAAAAATGTTGGAGATAAAGCTAAAGGTGAAAAGGCATATCATATTGATGGATACCTCAACCGCGCTTATGTAACAGTTAGATATCATGCAAATTATCCTAAAGATGTTAAGGGTGAGCCGGATGTTGTTCCGTTTGAGAAACAGCTGACAGGATCATCACATGTACTTAAAGAATATTCCAAAACAGATGCAAGTGATGATAAAGGAGTATTTACTAAGGCACCTGAAGGATATTCATTCCTTTGCTGGATGGATAAAGACGGAAAATACTATGATCCCGGCGACAGCAAAATTCTTATGAGTGATACAGACTTCTATGCAGTCTGGTTGCCCGATTCGATTATAACAATTATTATTAAGATCAAGGCTGCATCAGATCAGGACGGCCGCGATACATATATTAAGTATGATGGTTCAAACCACCGTGGAAACATGGATGTAGATGTTGTTGTTGATACAGAAACTATTAAGAATGCTCTTGACGGTTTGGATCTTAACAGTAGTGCTGTAACGCCTGAGCCCAAAGCTGTTTCACTTTCTGAAGCATTGCAGATAAAAGCTCTTTCTTCAGGAAAACCTGTAGCCCTTAATGAGGGTGCTGCTGAGGAAGATAAGGTCTTCGCTGTAGATGATAAGAAGGTCGAGGTTAGCCTTGATAATGGTATTAAGTTTAACATTACTGTAAGTGGACTTACAGTAACAGGCGGATACGGTAAGCACGTTCTTCCAGATGGAGCAGGATATCCGATATCTGTTGAGACCAAGAATAAGAAGATTACTGTTGAAGGACTTAAGAAAGACATATCCGATAAGTTCAAGATAGTTTTTGATTCCGGAATTTCAGTAAATGCAGAAGAGAAGCAGCCTACAAGTGCCGTAATCGGACATCTGTATATCCTTCCCAGAGAGGTTGAGCTTGTTTCTCCTTCAGCAGAGAAGCTTTATGACGGAACACCTCTTACAGCTACTGATATCACAGTAGGTGCAGACGGATTTGCAACAGGCGACAGTGCAGAGTATACTGATTTTGCTTCTCAGACAGAGGTCGGAAGCACACCTAACACATTTAATTATAAGCTTGTGAATGTGGTTCAGCCTCTTGATTACAGTATTAAGCAGGTTACCGGAACACTTACCGTTAAGGATAATCCGAAGAGTGATCCGCCGAAGGATCCTGAGACTCCTGACAAGCCGGATAAGCCGAAGAAGCACAATAAGCATGAAAAGCCTGATAAGCCGAAGAAGACTAACCACTATGATCCGACACCGAATAACGATAATCCTCCCACAGAGGAAAAGAAGGTTCTTGGTGCAATCAGACCTATGAACGGTTCTGAGGAGAAGGGTGAAGTACTTGGCTCAAGAAGAGGAGCAACAGAAGATTCCACAAATACAGCAAGACTCTTTGTTCTTATAGGAGCAGCTGCAGCATTGGCAATTCTTCTCTTCGTAGGAAAAAAGAAAAAACGAGAAGTGCAGTAAGAGCTTTTCATAAAATCTGACAACGCAGAGCGTCACGAAATGTGGCGCTCTGCATTTTTTATGCTACAATAGCTGTATAAGTTTTGAGAGGGGAGTGAGAATTATGAGCAGAGAAAGCGGAATTCTGATGCCGGTTTTTTCACTGGCGTCTAAGTTTGGTATCGGTTGTTTTTCAAGAGAAGCCTATGATTTTGTGGACTTTCTTGAAAAGTCTTATCAGGGCTTCTGGCAGATTCTTCCTATTGGACCGACAGGTTTTGGAAATTCTCCGTATCAGCCCATTTCAGCTTTTGCGGGCAATCCTTATTTTATTTCACCGGAGAAGCTTATAGAGGAAGGCCTTTTGACCTGGGACGATATTAACGGTATCGATTTTGGAAGTGATCAGGAAAAAGTCGATTACGGAAAGCTTTATGAAAACAGACCATTAATTCTCAAAAAAGCCTATGAGAATTTCCTCAAAAAAGGTGATATGAAGGCCTTTAAGGAATATAGGAAAACGCATGAATACTGGCTTGAGGATTATGCGCTTTATGTTTCGATAAAGGCTGCTCAGGATGGAAAATCATGGCTTGACTGGCCTGAGGATATAAGAAAACGAGACCCCAAGGCTCTTGATAAGGCAAGAGGCGAATTTAAGGACGAGATAGAATTTATCTGCTTTGAGCAGTTTAAATTTGATGAACAGTGGAAAAAGCTTCATAAATATGCCCTTGAACACAAGGTTAAGATTATCGGTGACCTTCCGTTCTATGTGGCTATGGACAGTGCTGACAGCTGGTCGCACCCCGAGGTTTTCCAAATGGATAAGGATCTTGTTCCTAAGGCGGTTGCCGGATGTCCTCCGGATGCTTTCTCAAAGGATGGCCAGCTTTGGGGTAACCCTGTTTACGACTGGGACTATCTTAAAAAGAACGACTATTCCTGGTGGGTAAAGAGAATAGAGCGCAATTACGAATGGTTTGATGTCATCAGAATCGATCATTTCCATGGCTTTGCTGAATACTATGAGGTCCCTTACGGCGATAAGGATGCAAGGGGCGGAAAGCAGATGAAAGGCCCCGGAATGGATCTGTTTAAGGCGCTGGAGAAACAGCTCGGTAAGCTTAATATGATTGCTGAGGACCTCGGCACCACTACAGAGGAGAATATAAAGCTCCTCGAGGATTCGGGATTCCCCGGGATGAAGGTTCTGCAATACGGCTTTACAAGCTGGGACAGCATCTATGTAAATCATAGGCACACGAGAAACAGTGTAGTATATACCGGAACTCACGATAATACTCCGACCTTTGCATGGGTTCAGGAGATATCGGACGGAGAGCGCGATTTTACCAGAAGATATATCAATTCGCTGCATACGAACTACGGTGCTCTTGTCTGGGATATTATAAGAGAAGCATACAGATCGGTGGCGGATCTGTGTATAGTTCCTCTTGTGGATTATCTCTGTAAAGGAAAAGAAGCAAGAATCAACACGCCCGGAACAGCTGACGGCAACTGGATGTGGAGACTTTTGCCAAACTATCTGTCGGAGGATCTTGCCAGAAGTATAAGACTGATGGCAGAGACCTACAGCAGAATACCGGCAGCACCGCCTAAGAACGAATCAGAGGAAGAATCAGAAGAATAAAGATGATATATAAACCCATATCTGCCGGCTTATGCCTGGTGATGTGGGTTTATTTTTTGCAAAAATATGCCGATATATATAGCGAAAGTATACATGAGAGTTAGATGCATGAGTGATAATGACTAGTAGTTTATGGAAACTTTGGACTGAGGGCATATTATGAGTTACGATTTATCCTCTTCTATGGGAAGACTGACAGATTTATATCTTGATAAGACAGGACTTTCGGGCAGTGGATCACTGCTTTCTTCCGATGGCATTTACAGACTTGGAAAAGGTAACAAAAAGAGCGCCGTAGATGCTATTTCCAGTTCTTTTTCAAAAGCTGACGAAGCCAAAGAGAAGGTGGGAAAAGAGTTTTCCGATGTCTATGATTCACTCCAGGCTATGCGTACTCTGAATAATACAATGAGGCAGAGCTATGATATGAATCACAAAGAGGACAGAAAAAAGCAGTCCATGGATCGCCACTCGGCCATGAATTTCTCCAAGGGCAGTAGCAGGATCATGGATATGCTCAGTACCCAGATAAACACTGAGATGGACAACAAGGTATCCAAAGCCATGAAAAACGGGATAGATAGCATTACAGATAATAAATCTGAAAAAAGATAAAAATATTAAAGCTTATCCATCAGAAAAACAGGCCTGATGGATAAGCTTTTTTGATATTATTGCTTTTTATTCATGCCTTACAACTTCGAATCTCTCAAGACTAATTTCTTCCCCTTTGGGGATCCCCGCCTTCTGGCAGGCAATATTTATCTGCTGTATTACACTGTCAACTCCATCGAGATTAGGAAGGAGAAGACCGCGCTTATATCCGCTTCGAACTATTACTCCGTAGCGCTTAACATCAAGTTCGTCCGGTGATGATATGGGCTCCGGCTCATCAAGAACATCCACGCTTATCTCAAGCCAGGGGAGTTCATCCGGCGTTATCATCGGGAATCTTGGATCGTTAGTTCCTGCGCTTATGGCATTTTGCAGGATTTCCTCTGCTATGCAGCCGCAGGTCGGTGCTATGGTTCCGATGCAGCCTCGAAGGGCACCGTTTTTATGTATCGAGACGAAAGTGCCCGCCTGGTTTTTATACATTTCCCTGGGCAGATCCATATCCATAACGTCCTTTACATGCAAGGTTTTACCTGCGTTGACGTAGTTCTCAAGTGAAAATCTGGCAAGCTTTACATAAGGATCTTCATCCTTTTGCCTCTCTCTTAGTTCATCTAACTTCTCATCTCTCCATATATCAAGAAAATGCCTGCTCTCATCAGGGCCGCCTACCTCAAAACGGCAGATTCCGTAGCCTACTCCAAAGGTTGCAGCGTGGACAAGAGCTTCGGACTTTACGGAGAGACCGTCAAGCGCACCCGCCATCATTACAAAGGATTTGTGTCCGCATTCAGCAGCTTTTTCACAAAAACTGTCTTCAAATTCAAACAGACGCTTGAAGTCGCCGCTGCCACAGACGTCCATTATACGCTCGTCGTACTGTGGTCCTTCCGGAGCAAAGCCGTAGGGGCCTTCTTCTTTCATCTTATGAGAAAGATCACCGCTTGCAACATAGACTATACGTCTTCCGGTTTCGTTCACAGCCTTCTGAATAATCTGCCCCATCTGGTAATGGAGTGCCAGAGGAAGGCCGGAGAGTCCAATTCTAACCAGCTTGAAATCAGTATATTTTTTGCAAATGAAATAAAGCGGAATGATTGTTCCGTGATCCAGGGAAGGGTCGCGCTCGCCCATAGTGCCTGCGGGGAATTCATGCAGAGCCAGACCGCCCTGACCTTCGCTATCTGAGTCGTTAGCCTTGTCAGATGCGTCCATGCCGCCCTTTTCAGCAATCCGGCAGATGGTGCTTACCAATTCTTCATCATATTCGGCGTCAAAGCTTACCTGCTCAGCATTAAAACGAGCCATATCTCCATAAGCAGTTTTCCCGGGAGAAATATGAAAATAATCCGCATACATGATGCTGTGAGGACTGGAGATAACGATAGTATCAGGTTTGAGGCTTGCAATTTCGTCAGCTACCTTCTCATAAGCTGCTGTTACTTCGGAAATCTTTTTCTCCTCGCCATCACCTACTTCGGGTAGGATAATAGGCGGATGAGGTACCATGAAAGCTCCTAAAATCGGCATAATTTTTTCCCCCTTTTAGCATAATTATACACTATATTGTGATATAATAAGCAGGTAATTCAAACAACTATATTTAGGAGGAGTCAGAAATGTTTTGTACTAATTGTGGAGCAGAAAATCCCGATAGCTCCAAATTCTGTACCAATTGCGGTGCGCCTCTCGGAGTTCCGAATCCGGGTCAGGGTGCAGGTCCCGAGGTTAATCAGAATGCGGGCATGGGTTCAATGAATGATCAGAATAGCGGTTTTATACCTCAGAATGATCAGCCTGTTGGCTTTGATCCCCAGAATTCAGGCGGTTACAACAGCTTTCAGCCTAATCAGCCCGCGCCCTACTACGGAGGCGGAATTAGCGGAAGAAGCATTGCTCTTGCAATCGTTCTTTCAATTGTTACCTGTGGTATTTACAGTATTTACTGGTTCATCGTTCTTACAGATGAGTCCAATCAGCTCAGCGGACGCAGCCATGAGACATCAGGTGTAATTGCGTTCCTGCTTACTTTTGTAACCTGTGGTATTTACGGATGGTACTGGGCTTACAAGATGGGTGAGAAGACTGATCAGATCAAGAATACTCCGAACGGAAGCTCTGCTGTTCTGTTTATCATTCTTCAGATTGTTGGTCTCGGCATCGTAAACTATGCACTTGCACAGGATGCAATCAACAAAGCAGTTGGATTCCAGGGTTAATCCCTAATTCTATACATACAAGACCTAAAGGGGGACATCATGATTCACGTTTTGCAAGGTGATATCACAAAAGTTACAGGTTTTGGAGCAATCGTTAATCCGGCTAATAATTCTCTTCTGGGTGGAGGCGGTCTCGACGGAATGATTCACAGAGCTGCCGGACCTCAGCTGAAAACGGAATGCCGCAGGTTAAACGGCTGTGAAACCGGTGATTCCAAACTTACGCTTGGTTATAACCTTCCATGTGATTTCATAATTCACTCCGTAGGTCCTGTATGGATGGGCGGTACGGCAGGCGAGGAGGAGCTTCTTTCCTCCTGCTATGTCAGCGCTTTGAAAATCGCCCTCGAAAATGGCATTCGCAAAATCGCATTTCCTTCCATTTCTACAGGTGAATATGGCTATCCCGTTGATAAGGCTGCAAAGCTTGCTATAGCTACAGTCTCTGATTTTGTTGCCGAAAATCCGGACGCCTTTGATGATATCAGCTTTGTTGTTCCGGATGATCTGAGCTTTAATACATATTCTGAGGCTGCAAAGGAAGCTGCACCGAAGAAAACAGAGCCTAAGAAAAAGGCGGAGCCAAAGAAAAAGAGCGCAAAAAAGGCTAAAGAAAAAGTCGCAGACATCGAGCCCGGGAGTGAAGATGGCGCTAATGAAACGGGGAATACAGATGAAGCTGCAGAAAATGAAGCTGTAGAAACTACTTCGATGAGCGAAGTGCCGGGTATAGAATTGCCCGTCCCAACGGTTTCTCCTTCTTTGCCCGGTGCTCCTTACAATAAATATCATATCGACTGGCTGATTGATGAGGTTGCAAATGGCAATGAACATACTTATGTATGTTTCTTTCTTGCAGAAAAGACAAGTGAATACTGTCAGTTTTCTCAGTGGTATAAGGGAAAACCGATTTTCATAAACGGAAGAAAATATAGCACTGCGGAGCAGTATATGATGTCTGAAAAGGCCCTGCTTTTTAATGATTTCGATACTTACAGTAAGATCATGAACGAAGAGGATCCTGCCATCTGCAAAAAGCTTGGCAGAGAAATCTCAAATTTTGATGAGGCTGTATGGAGAAGCTGCAACCGCGAAATTATCTTTAACGGTAATATCGGGAAGTTCCTTTCCGATAAGGACTTTGCCGATGTACTACTATCTACAGGTGATGCTGTGCTGATAGAAGCAAGCCCCACGGATGATATTTACGGAGCAGGTTTATCGAAAGAAGAACTGCTGTCCGAGAGCGGGGAACTTCTTATTCCACCGCAGAACTGGCATAAAGAAGAATCCGATTTTCAGGCCAAGAATGAATTGGGCTTCGTGCTCATGGCTGTGAGAGATTGGTTTAAGGACAGGTAGCCCCTCATCCGGCGCTGCGCACCACCTTCCCCCAAAGGGGGAAGGCTTTTTTATTGCGTTGAACATCGCCTTCCCCCCAGGGGGAAGGTGGCGCGCAGCGCCGGATGAGGGGAGCGCTTGACAAACTCTACTAAATAAACTATTATCCTAAGTGTACTAGTTACAATAGTACACACCAAACAGGAGGATGACATGCTGATAGAGATTGATTACAGAGACAAAAGACCTCTGTACGAGCAGATTTCAGGGAAAATTGAAGAGCTGATCCTTTGCGGCGTGATAAGTGCTGATGAAGCGCTTCCGTCTGTTCGGTCGCTTGCCATGGATCTTTCCATCAATCCCAACACGATTCAGAAGGCATACGATGCTCTTGAGCAGAGAGGGCTATGCTACTCTGTCACGGGAAGGGGGAGATTCGCAGCATCGGCAGACGAAGTACTTCCTGCGAAGAAGCGGGAGATACTGGATGAGCTTGACGCAGTTGTTGATAAGGCCGCAAAGATCGGTATGACTTCTGCAGAACTAATCGACAGAGTCAGTAAGAAAATGACCACTTAGCACCACTTTTTTCGGAGGGGAACCTCACAGGAATGTGAGGACAAAGAAATGAAAAAACAGGAGGAAGTGTATGATTCAGGTAAGTAATTTATCCAAAAGCTTTGATGATATACAGGCGATTGCCGGTATTGACCTTACCATAGACGACGGTCAGGTCTTCGGACTTGTGGGGACAAACGGCGCAGGTAAGAGTACATTTTTAAGATTGGCGGCAGGGATTCTCAGGCCGGATACAGGTTCCGTAATAATTGACGGGAGGCCTGTTTATGAGAATCCGGAGGTAAAAAAGGATCTTTTCTATATTTCGGATGACACCGCTTTCTTTCCGAATACAACACCGAAGGAGATGGCCTTTTTCTACGGTTGCATCTATCCCGAATATGATATGAAGAGATTTGATACTCTCATGGGAAACTTTGGACTTGATAAAAACAGAAAAATAAAGACTTTTTCAAAAGGAATGAAAAAGCAGCTTTCAATTATACTTGGTATCGCAGCAAATACCAGATATTTGTACTGCGATGAGACCTTCGATGGTCTTGATCCTGTGATGAGACAGGCGGTTAAGAGTCTTTTCATGGGAGACATGGCTTCGAGAAAATTCACACCTATTATCGCATCCCACAACCTCAGAGAATTGGAGGATATCTGCGATACAGTAGGACTTCTTCACAAGGGAGGAATACTTTTATCCAAAAACCTTGATGATGCTAAGGCGGATGTACATAAGCTGCAGTGCGTATTCAGGGATGATGTCAGCAGAAAGAGGATAGAAGAGAGGTTGTGTATTCTCACCACAGAGGAACGGGGAAAACTCGTTACAATGACCATCAGAGGTCAGGAGGATGAAATAAACGACGCTTTAAGAGCGGAAAGTCCTGTTTTCATGGAAATTCTTCCGCTGTCTCTTGAGGAGATATTTATAAGCGAAACGGGGGTAGAGGGATATGACATCAAAAAGATTATTTGCTGATCTGCTTAAGGAAAATTCCAAAAGGAGGCTCTGGCCCATCGCACTTTCAATTTCGGCAAACTTTTTTGCACAGATAGTTCTGGCGGTTCTGATGATAGGACGCTACAAAGAAAGAATTATCGATGGGCGAACAACAATTTATGATGTGAGAGGAGCATTCTATTACGAAGTCGGTGGAATGCAGAATGTTGCGATTTTCTTAATTCTTCTTGGGCTTTCTCTGCTAATTGCGCTCCAGGGCTACAGTTACCTCTTTGACTCCAGGCAGACGGATCTTTATTATTCGCTTCCGGTCAAAAGGACTAAGCTCTTTGATGTTGCCAATCTCATGGGAATTATAGTGTTTGCGGTGCCTTATATTATCTGCCACATAATAACAGTATTTATGGGGCTTTCAAGAGGCTATGTTGAGGCAAAAACGCTTCCCCTTTATGCAGCATCTGCGCTGATAGTAATACTTGTTTATATTATGTTTTACGAGGTTTGCGTGCTCGCCGCAGTTCTTACAGGACATGTTGTGATTGCGGCTCTTGGCTGCGGAGTATTCTTCTTTCTTGGTCCTGTTGTGGCCACTTTGAAAGAAGTACTGATGGGAACATTTTTCGGAAGTTATGCATCTGACGTACCCAGATCAGGCTTATTTAAGGGCTCACCCATAACACTGTCGACTGATCTTGTGAATGCACTTCGCGGGGACGGACAGTATGAGATAGCATTCCGCTTTGGCCGTGCAATAGTACCATTTATATTAACAATTCTTATTGCAGTGGCAGGGTACGGCCTTTCTAGGTTTCTGATCACAAAGAGACATGCTGAGGCTGCAGGAAAAGCGATGGCCTTTGATATTACAAAGCCTGTTATTAAGGTTGTTATGCTTGTGGTAGCTTCTCTTGGCGGCGGAATAACAATGTTTTACATCGGTGATACCAGAAGTCTCGGAAGCTTTATCTTCGGAATGGTATGCGGCCTTATTGTGGTACACTTTGTAATTGAGACAATATATGAATTTGATTTTAAGGCAAGCTTTAAGCACTTTGGTTCATTTTTTGTTGGCACGGGAATTGCTGCGGTTTTACTGCTTGCGCTTGTGTTTGATATCTTTGGCTATGAGAGCTGGCAGCCTATGCCTGACAAAGTTGAGAGTGTTGCAATCGATGATTACCTGGTATTTGCAAATCTTCACTGTCCTCTGTACAGAACAATGGATAATCCCGAGGATAATTTATATTACGACTGGGGGACAAGTGATTCCGAGTTCATTTTCCGAAACATGAAGCTTAAGGACATGGAAAATGTTGAAAAGCTGACAAAACAGGGAGCCATAAATGCCAAGAATAACCACAGAGTAGCTTATCGTGGTGACCGGTATGGCCAGAGTGAACTTGCTGTGATTCGAGAGGACGGGAAAATAGCCTATAACACAATAATAAATGTTCAGTGGAACATGAAAAACGGTAAAAAGATCAGAAGAACATACTATGTTGATCTTGATACCGATGAACTGGTGAATGCTTACAAAGCTATCTACAATAGTGATGAGTATAAATACGGGAAATTCCCTGCTTTGACTATGGAGCCAAACGAGATCGATAAGATCGGCTATGAAACACTTTCAGGTTATTTTGAAGAGAATATAGGCTCTGCAAAAATGAAAGAATTCCTTGAGGCTTACAGAGAAGACGTGATGAATCAGACCTTTGACGATTTGACAAAGGAGCTTGCAAGCATAGAAATTTCAGGTTTAAAGAATACCGATAATCCGTATGACAGTAATTATTTATATAATTTCTTCATATTCCCGTCCTTTACAAAGACAGGAGAGTTCCTCAAAAAGAACGGAATTCCCACCGATTGGAAGGATGGACAGGATAAGATTGTTAAGGCCACAGTGGGTATGACAATTTATACAGAAGACGGTGAATACGGTCATGATGAGTATTGGACCAGTGAGAATACAAATGAAATAAATGATGTTCTCAAATACACCGTACCGGAATCACTTTATGGAGCTACAGGCGATGTAAATGAAAAGTGGAGAGGCTTCACCTATGACCGAGAGAAGTTTGCGAATATCAGCTTCAGCACAGATATTGAGGGCAGCAATGAAACAAGGTCATTATCTACACTCCTCTTCAATGAAAAGGAACTTCCCCAGGCTGTTGTAGATCTCTGCTTCCCGGATGCGGCTGAGGATGAAGTAGGACAGGCTGATAACGGAAACGTGGGCTGGACAGACTGCGTATCATTAAGGTAAATGTATTGCTTCACAGACGGATGAGGGGAATATCACCTAAATTGGCTATATATTTTTATAGATAATCACATAATAAATACTATTTACAAAATCACAGCAAAATGTTATTCTATTATATAACTATAGGTTACTCTACCCTGAGTGGCGGAGTATTGGGAAGGATCCTAATCACATTATCACTCTGCAGATGGTGTGACGAGCAGTCAGTTAATGGTGGGGACCGGAGATGAGGCTGCGGCGCAAAAATGGATTTATCCTTTTTCACGGAGGAAAGAAAGGAGCGCACATATGATAGGAGGCATAAGCAATAATAGTTATTCCAACTACTCTCAATACGGCAAGATAGCTAGCGGTAAGAAGTTACAGAGTGCTGCTGACGATGCTGCCGGACTCGCTATCAATGAGAAGATGGAAAAAGAGCAGAGAACCATGAAGGTTCAGGCCAGGAACGGACTGGAGAACATTGGCCAGCTGAACATTAAGGACGGCGTACTTGATGGTGTTACCGATTATCTTCAGAGCATTCGTGAGAACGCAGTTTATGCTCAGAACGGAACACTTTCAGCAAGCGACAGGAGCGATATTGCAAATGCAAATTCACAGCTGATGCAGGGAATCGGCCAGCAGCTTGACTCATCCCAGATGAAATCACTTGGACTTGATAAGCTTGATGTTAACAATCTCGATTCCATTGATGCAGCAATTGCGAATGTAAGCAATGCAAGAGGCGAGGTAGGTGCAGTAACAAACGGATTTGAGCACAATGTAAGCTACAGCAACATTGCAAGAGAGAACCTCTTAAGTGCTCAGAGCTCAATAGCTGATACCGATATTGCACAGGAGGTCACAGAGCTTAAGAAGAACCAGACACTGGATGCATATCGTCTGCAGATGCAGAAGAAGCAGCAGGATGATGAGCAGCAAAAGAGCAACATGATGAATCTTATGCTTTAATCAGTGGGAAAACCTTCTGAGGTTACAACTTCATAATTATCCGTAATGAACATTACGTAGGTATCGGGGATGGACTCAATGAGCTTCATCCCCTTTTCTATGCCGTAAATATAGCAAATAGTTGAGAGAGCATCACCGTCCGCGGAAGAATCTGATATTATAGTAACACTGTACAGATTATTTTTTATCGGAAAACCGGTTTTAGAATCCAGAATATGATGATAGAGTTCGCCGTCTTTTTCAAAATAGCGGTCGTAAATTCCGGAGGTTACAACGGATTTGTCTGAAAGAGAAAGAGTTGTTATGGGATCATTTTCATCGCCAAAGGGTCTCTGGACGCCTGTGGTAAAGTCTGTGAAACCACCTGATTTATTCGGCTTTTGGCCAATCAAAAGCACATTTCCGCCAAGATTTATGATCCCGCTGTTTATGCCTCTTTCCAAATAAAACTGCTTTAATTTATCAGCGATATATCCCTTGGCTATTCCGCCAAGATCAAGCTCGGCTCCTTTATCAAGGAGGCGGACAGTGTACTCCCCATCGTCTTCATTTAATTCGACATTTTTATAATCTACATGTAAAAGAGCATCAGACATGATGGGAGATTCCGGAACTGCCTTGTCGGAATCTGCATGAAAATTCCAAAGATCAGTAACGGTTCCGATCGTAGGATCAAAAGCTCCCTCGGAGAGCTCGGCATATTCAAGCGCTTTTTCTATGAGCTCATAGGTGTCTTTGCCAACCACTACGGCGCTGCCGCCGGCATGATTGATGTTCCAGACATCGCTTCCTTCCTTTTTGTTCGAAAACAGATTCTCATATCTGGAGCACTCGGTCAGACACTCTGATAGAAATTCGTCGCAGCTTTTTTCGGCATCAGAGTTTCTTGTGAAAAACGAGGAATCCTCTGATACAAAGTCCTTGTTGTAGGCGGTAAGAGTTATCACGGTATCAAAGAAGAAACCGACTTTCTGACTTGACTCATCATTCGGGACCTTGTTGCAGCCTGAGAGCATAGAGCCGGTAAAAAAGCATATGAACATAAACAATACCCGCAGGTAATTGCGGGTATTTACTGACATTTTGTTTTGTATTTTTAATGTATGTGATTGCATAAAATATATGATCCTTCGAAGATTATTTATGCATCCATGGCCATGCGCTCTGATTTACCGGAAGGAGAGGAGAGCTTCATGATCTTGGGTGAAATGCGGATGCTGGTATAGAGGGTTGCATATTCCGAAGCGGACAGATCCTCTATATAATTAAGCATATAATTTTTATCGTAACCGTTTTTCTTCAAAATATCGGCTGCCTTATTATAGGCGATGGCAGCTTCATTTTCAGTATTGTATTTTCCTACCACAAAATTTCCGTTTACATGAATCACAACCTTATACTTCAAAAATCCGCGCTCAGCGTACTGCCTTACGCCGTGGTAGCGATTAAGGATCTGGATATTTTCATATCGAAGGTCATTGGAGTTACCGTTGGCAAAGCGGTAGTCACGCCCTTCAACCGCATAACTTCGGATTCCGTAGCGGCTTAGGATGCTGACCTGGGAGCCATAGTCAGCCACGAAAAGATGTGAACCTCTCTTCATTATCTTATGTGATGAATAATAGAAGAGATCGTCAATATCAAAAATAAGTGTGTGGCTCGGTGAGAGATAGTAGAAAAAGTACTTTTTCTCAAGATAGATGGGCGTAGGAATATAAAGCCCTTTGTCTCTGAAGTTGATAAGAACCACAAACTTTTCAAAGGGCAGAGGCTGCCCCTTTTTATAGGAGTCTATTGTGCAGCTGCTGTCAGAAAGTACGGCTGCAGCCTGATCGTAGACCTTCCCCGCGGTCTTCTTATCGGCAAAGGACCCCAATGCTATGTGCTTCCCCCTGAAGGTGATGGACGCTCTGTAGGATTTCGTCCCGTCCTTCAAACTTGTTTCATACACCCCCGTAACCTTACCAGTCATTTAAGTTTACCCCCATAAGCTTAAATTCAGTTGTGTATTTATATGCAGTTTTGTGGTATACTTTGTACTCAAAGTAATGTCATAAGAAAATCGTTCAAACACTCATCAGTGTAGAGTCGTCTTTTCATTATTCTATCATATTAGACAGCACTTAGAAAATAAGAAAAACAAAGGAGCGTGGCAACATGAACGTTATGTATTCAAGTACCAGAGGTGATAAGAAGAAGGTAACAGCTTCACAGGCTATTCTGCAGGGGCTTGCTTCGGATGGAGGACTTTTTGTTCCCGACAGCATTCCGAAGCTTGATAAGAGTCTCTCAGAGCTTAAGGAGATGGATTACCGCGAGACAGCTTATCAGGTTATGAAGCTTTTACTGTCCGATTTTACTGAGGAAGAGCTTCGCTACTGTATTGAACATGCCTATGACTCCAAATTCGATACACCCGAGATGGCACCCATGACCGAGGCTGACGGAGCATTTTATCTGGAGCTCTATCATGGAAAAACCATCGCATTTAAGGATATGGCACTTTCAATTCTGCCTTATCTTATGACCACAGCTGCCAAGAAGAATCAGATCAAGAATGAGATCGTTATTCTTACCGCTACCAGCGGAGATACAGGAAAGGCAGCACTTGCAGGCTTTGCTAATGTGCCAGGAACAAGAATCTGCGTATTCTATCCCAAGAATGGCGTATCACCTATCCAGGAAAAGCAGATGGTAACTCAGGAGGGAGACAACACCTGCGTTATCGGAATTGAGGGTAACTTTGACGATGCTCAGACCGGAGTTAAGAAGATATTCACAGATCCTGATTTTGCAAAGGAACTTGATGAGAAGGGCTTCCAGTTTTCATCAGCTAACTCCATCAATATAGGACGACTTGTTCCTCAGATTGTATATTATGTTTATGCATACACAAGACTCCTTAAGGAGGGCAGAATTGCAGAGGGAGACCCGATAAATGTTGTGGTTCCCACAGGTAACTTCGGTAACATCCTCGCTGCATATTATGCAAGTAAGATGGGACTTCCGATCAAGACCTTTATCTGTGCATCAAACTCCAACAAGGTTTTATATGATTTCTTTAAGACCGGAGAGTATGACAGAAACCGTGAGTTCGTGCTCACAAGCTCACCTTCAATGGATATTCTCATCTCATCTAACCTTGAGAGACTTATTTATCACATCGCAGGTGATGATGCAAATGCAGATGCTTCCTACATGAAGGAACTTTCTGAGAACGGAAAATACGAGATTACAGATTCTATGAGAAAGGAGCTTGACTGCTTCTACGGCGGATTTGCCACAGAGGAGGAGACAGCTTCCGCAATAAAGAATCTTTTTGACAACACAGGATATCTTATCGATACACATACAGCAGTTGCTTCAAGCGTCTACGACAGATATGTAAAGGATACGGGCGATAAGACTGTTACGGTTATCGCATCTACCGCAAGTCCTTACAAGTTCACCAGAAGCGTTATGCAGGCTCTCGGGAAAGACGATGCAAGTCTTGACGATTTCCAGCTTGCAGACAAGCTCTCAGAGGTTTCAGGGGTAGAGATTCCTGAAGCAGTTACCAGCATTCGCGACGCTAAGGTTAGACACGATAAGGTTGTGGCGAAGGATGCATTGGCTGATGCAGTGAGAGAGTTCTTGCGTTGAATGTAACCCCTCATCCGGCAGCTTTGCTGCCACCTTCCCCCAGAGGGGGAAGGCAAAAAATAAAGCCTTTTCCTTCTGGGGGAAGGAAAAAAATAAAGCCTTCCCCCTCTGGGGGAAGGTGGCGCAAAGCGCCGGATGAGGGGATGAAACAGGAGGTTGTATGGGAATGAGTCATAACGAGACAAACATTTACACAGATAACACACCACAGTTATCCGGTCTCGCGCAAATTGTTGAGACCGCCGATCGGATAGATCCTGAACTTTTCACAAAATTTGATGTAAAAAGGGGACTGCGTGACTTAAACGGTAAGGGCGTACTGACAGGCCTTACAAATATATCCACCATCAATGCCACAAAAGAGGTAAACGGAGAGAGAGTACCGGCAGACGGTGAACTGTACTACCGCGGAATAAATGTTAAAGAGATCGTTCACGGAACAGCAAGCAAGACAAAGTACGGATTTGAGGAAGCAGCGTATCTTCTTTTATTCGGAAAACTTCCCAATAAGGATGAACTCCAGGGTTTTACTGAGCTTCTGGGCTTTTACAGATCTCTGCCCACAGGCTTTGTAAGAGACATCATCATGAAGGCACCCAGCCGTGATATGATGAATACCCTTTCAAGGAGTGTACTTACGCTTTATTCCTATGACGATCATGCTGACGATGTTTCTATGCCCAATGTACTCAGGCAGAGTCTTCAGATGATAAGTCTGTTCCCGCTCCTTGCTATTTACGGATACCAGGCTTATAACCATTATCATGAAGGGAAGAGCCTTTTTATACATCCGCCGAAGGCAGAACTGTCTACGGCTGAGCATATTTTGTATCTGCTTCGTCCGGACAGTAAGTATACTGAGCTGGAGGCTAGACTATTAGATATTTGCCTGATTCTTCATATGGAGCACGGTGGTGGTAACAACTCGTCCTTTACGACTCACGTTGTGAGCTCATCCATGACAGATACTTATTCCGTTATTGCTGCGGCTATCGGTTCACTTAAGGGACCCCGTCACGGCGGCGCGAACATTAAGGTTATTCATATGTTTGAGCAGATGGAAAAAGAGCTTAAGGACTGGTCCGATGAGGAAGAGGTCAAGGAGTATTTGAAGAAACTTCTTCACAAGGAGGCCTTTGACAAAGCAGGACTTATCTACGGTGTAGGACATGCTATCTACTCAAAGTCCGATCCAAGAGCAGTGCTCCTTAAGGAGTACACTGTACAGCTTGCTGAGGAGAAGGGCATGGAAAAAGAGCTTGCCCTCTATGAAGCTGTTGAGAGACTTGCACCCGAGGTTATCAGCGCAGAGCGCAAGATGTACAAGGGCGTAAGTATAAATGTCGACTTCTACTCAGGTTTTGTTTACAAGATGCTCGAGCTTCCCGAGGAACTCTTTACACCGATGTTTGCAATTGCGCGTATCGTCGGCTGGAGTGCGCACAGAATGGAAGAGCTTGCTAACAACAGCAAGATTATTCGCCCTGCTTACATGGCAGTAAGCGACTATAAAGACTATATCCCTATGGAAGACAGGTAAAATGCCTTCCCCCTAGGGGGAAGGTGGCGCGAAGCGCCGGATGAGGGGATTTTTGGAGGCAAAAAATAAGATGAATGATTTAATAATGGGCAGATTATCCGCCCTTAGAGAAAAAATGGCAGCAAACGGCATTGACTATTATCTGATGCCGACTTCCGACTACCATAACTCGGAATACTCAGCTGATTTTTTCAAAGCACGTGAGTATTTCTGTGGCTTTACAGGCTCAAACGGAACTCTCGTGGTATCCGCCGACTGGGCCGGAATGTGGACTGACGGAAGATATTTTATTCAGGCCGAGAGAGAGATGGAGGGTACAGGAGTTACTCTTTATAAGATGGGAGAGGAAGGCGTTCCCACAATTTCAGAATACCTCTCTGAGAATATGAAGAACGGACAGGTTCTCGGTTTTGACGGAAAAGTGGTTCCTGCAAGAGAGGGACTTGCTTATGAAAAGAAGCTGAAAAAGAATCAGGTAAAGATAAAGTTCGACAAGGATCTTGCCGGAGAAGTCTGGAGTGAAAGACCTGCTCTTCCCTGCAATCCTATATATGTTTTGTCGGATGAACTCTGTGGCAAGTCCTTTGCGGACAAGCTTGCCGATATCAGAAAAGTTATGGAAGAGGAGAAAGCAAACGCATATCTTCTCTGCAAACTTGACGATATTTGCTGGCTTACGAATCTTCGCGGAAATGATGTGGAATGCAATCCCGTTATACTCAGTTACCTGTTCATAACTAAAAAGTCTGTAAGCATGTTTGTACAGATTGAAGAGCTAAATGATGAGGTCCGCGCTTACTGTGCCAATAACGGAATCGAGATTATCTCCTATGACAGGATAATAAACTGGCTCGATGAATATGAGTATGAAGACTTAACACTTTATGATGAGAGAAATGTAAGCTATTCGGTTTACAGAACAATAAAGGATAATTCAGAAAGCAGCGGTGCCAATATCAAGAACATCTACGATCCGACAGAGATGATGAAGGCATGCAAAAATGAGACTGAGATAAAGAACATCAGGGAAGTTTACATAAAGGATTCCGCTGTTCTTACGAAGTTCATCTACTGGGTTAAAAATGAAGTTAAAAACGGCACATTGAACGAGTATACCGCTGCAATGCATCTGGATGAGATGAGATCTCAGATTCCCGGATTCATTGAGCTTTCATTCCCGACAATCAGTGCCTATAAGGATAATGCTGCTATGATGCACTATGAAGCAACAGCGCAGTCCAATGCAGAGCTTAAGCCTGAGGATTTCCTGCTTGTTGATTCAGGAGCGACCTACATGGGCGGAACAACTGATGTAACAAGAACCATAGTTCTCGGTCCCGTGTCCGATGAGGAGAAAAAGCACTATACACTTACCGCAGTGGGAATGCTTCAGCTCGCCAATGCACATTTCCTTGAAGGCTGCAACGGTAGAAACCTTGATATTCTTGCAAGACAGCCCCTTTGGAATATCGGAATCGATTACAAGTGTGGAACAGGTCACGGAATCGGATATATGCTTAATGTTCACGAGGGACCTCACAGCATAAGATGGAAGTCCAGATCTTCTGAGGATGAAGCACCGCTTAAGGTAGGTATGATCATGTCGGATGAGCCCGGCGTATATATCGAGGGTAAGCATGGAATCCGCATCGAGAATATCCTTGAGGTTGTATACGGTGAGAAGAATAGTGACGGACAGTTCCTTGAATTCCGTCATCTTACTTATGTACCTCTCGACCCTGATGCCATTGATAAAAAGTATCTGCAGTCTCGCGAGATTGATGCAATCAATGAATATCAGAAACTGGTTTATGATACAATCTCACCTCTTATCGAAGAGAATGAGATAAAAGAATGGCTTAAAAAACAGACCAGACCGATTAAATAATTATTTCATAAAAAAGCGCGTGAAGTGTAGATTTCATGCGCTTTTCTTCATATTAAATTAATAATTTTTTAGGCAAAATCTATTGATTTAGCGGGGTGTAGGTTTATAATGTAATTAGAAGCTGACGCAGATCAGCGTTTCGAGCCAAGTGCTCGCCTGGGATGCTCGACAACTCCGGTGTAATTTGAACCTACATTTACTTTAAACGGGACACCTAGATTGCATTTTCCAATGTCACGCCTCCGGCCCTGCACATGTGCAGACAAGCTATGGGAGAGGAAGACAGCGAAAAGGGCTGCGGTAACCCACCTGGCGTTAGCTAGGAGTCAAATAACCGGAACCGGCATTCTCGGGATTATTTCAAAACAGCCTTAGGGGCTGTTTTTTTTTCATACATATTTAATAAACGAAACAATTGTGTATGTTTTTTCGTAATGATATAATAAATTGACAGACAAATGTACGCGAACTTTGAAAGGAGTATTGAAATGCTTGCTTCATTGATTCCTTTGTTTGATGATGAAATGAAAGTCTGTGCCTATTCTGTATTTGCACAGAGAGATAATCATCTGATGAATCCTTATCTGATGGGGACCGGGTTCTTGGATAATGTTGTCAACATTGTAGGTCTTGACATTGTGGACAGCGTTGGAACAAATGTCCTTTCCGGAGGTAAGGAAGTCTTCGTTGAGATCAACAATATTTCACTATTTGCCAATATAGAGGAACAGTGCAGAGCACCTAAGAACATAATAGTTCTTCTTCTGGATACTTCGGTGCTTCCTGAGGAGCCTTATCTGTCAAGGCTGTGGGATCTTCGAGGACAGGGTTACAAGATTGCGATAAGAAAGCTTGCAGGTAATCAGTTTGAGACCTATAAGCCTATTCTGGAGATGTGCGATTATATTCTTCTTGACCATCGCAAGGTGAATATCAGAAGTGCTAAGATATATTTTACCAGAGCTTATCCTGACATCAAGCTATGCGCTGTTGGCGTGGACACCAAGGAGGACTACGACAGACTTACTTCAGACGGGGCCTATGATCTGTATGAAGGTATTTTCTTCAGACTTCCGGTAGAAGAATCCGAGAAGACCGTAGCTCCTTTGAAGGTTACATATATTGAGCTTTTGAATGTTGTCAACAATCCTGATTTTGATCTCCAGGCTGCTGCTGATGTAATCGGAAAGGATGCCGCTCTTGTCATTTCTATGTTGGAAATGGTTAACCACATGAGCCTTAATTCTGAGATTACTTCCGTAAGACATGCGGCTGCAATGCTTGGACAAAAAGAGCTTAAGAGATGGATAAATACAGCGGTAACGAAGGAACTTTGCTCCGATAAGCCAAGTGAGATTACACGTATTTCCATGGTGAGAGCAAAATTTGCCGAAAATCTTGCTGAGTGCTTTAAGCAAAAAGGCCTTGCACCTGAGCTCTTCCTAGCCGGACTGTTTTCACTTCTTGATGTCATGCTTGACCAGACTATGGAACAGTCACTTAAGCTGGTGCATGTATCCAAGAAGATTGAGGATGCTCTCCTTAGACATACCGGTGAGCTGTGGCCTGTATTACAGTTCATGTTCGAATATGAGAATGCTTCCTGGCAGGAGGTTTCACGTCTCATGATTACCGAAGAAATCGACATGGATGCGACCTACAAAGCTTACACGGATGCACTCAAGTGGTACAGAGATTTGATTGATCCAATTTGATTATATTTTTAGTGTTAATAGTCTATAGTGCCTTCCCCCCTTTGGGGGAAGGTGGCGCGCAGCGCCGGATGAGGGACTCTAACTGTTGCATAAAAATGCAGCAGCTTTTTTATTTTCTTCCTATTTATTTATATTTGTTGTATAATCTTTAGAGTTTAAATCGAAGTAAGGAGCCTACAGTTATGATTAAAGATTACAAGGAGATGAATAAAGAAGAGCTTGAACGCGAGCTTGCCAACATGCGAGCAGAGTACAAGAGATACCAGGCCATGGATCTGACCCTCAACATGGCGAGAGGTAAGCCGTGCCACGAGCAGCTTGATATTTCCATGGGAATGATGGACGCGCTTAATTCCGGCGCTGATCTTTCCTGTGAAGACGGAACAGACTGCCGCAATTACGGAGTGCTTGACGGCATACATGAGGCTAAGGTCCTCATCGGAGCTATGATGGAGAACAAGCCTGAGAATATCATTATCTACGGCAATTCATCACTTAATGTAATGTATGATACAGTTTCAAGAGCGTATACCCACGGAATCATGGGCAATACTCCCTGGTGTAAGCTTGATAAGGTTAAGTTCCTTTGCCCTGTACCCGGATATGACAGACATTTCGCGATTACAGAGTATTTCGGAATAGAGAATGTTCCGGTTCCCATGACACCCGAAGGACCGGATATGGACATGGTAGAGAAGCTCGTCTCCGAGGATGAATCAATAAAGGGAATCTGGTGCGTTCCGAAGTATTCCAATCCTCAGGGATATTCATATTCAGATGAGACAGTTAGAAGATTTGCAAGACTTCGCCCCGCTGCAAGAGACTTCAGAATTTTCTGGGATAACGCATACGGAATTCACCATCTCTATGATGATGATCAGGATTATCTGATTGAGATTCTTGAAGAGTGTAAGAAGGCCGGAAGTCCCGATATGGTTTACAAGTTTTCATCGACTTCCAAGATCACATTCCCCGGAAGCGGAATCGCTGCCCTTGCAACCTCTCTCAATAACCTTGAGGAGATCAAGGCTCAGCTTTCAAACCAGACCATCGGACACGATAAGGTTAACCAGCTCCGTCATGTGAGATTCTTCGGCGATATCGAGGGCATGAAGGAACATATGAAAAAACATGCCGAGATCATAAGACCTAAGTTCGAAGCAGTTCTTGAGATTCTCGACAGAGATCTGGCTCCGTATAAGATCGGTGATTGGACAAGACCCAAGGGAGGATATTTTATCAGCTTTGATGCACCTGAGGGCTGTGCTAAGGCTATTGTAGACAGAGCTAAGAAGGCCGGAGTTACCATGACAGGCGCCGGTGCAACTTTCCCCTATAAGAAGGATCCCAAGGACAGCAACATTCGTATTGCTCCTACATATCCTTCACTTGCGGATCTTCGCACAGCAATGGAGATCTTCACAGTATGTGTTAAGCTTGTATATGCAGACAAACTCTTAAAAGAGATGAACGAAGCGAACGCATAAAAGAGGTAAGAATGAATCAATTTCCTCCAATCAGCAAAGAAGACATGAAAGAGCGCGGTATAGATCAGCTTGACTTCGTCTATGTATGCGGCGATGCCTACGTAGACCATTCAAGTTTTGGTGCCGCCATCATAACAAGAACATTAGAGGCTCACGGTTACAGCGTGGGCCTTATTTGTCAGCCCGATTTCAGGGATGAAAACAGCATAACGGTTCTCGGAACGCCCAGACTCGGATTTCTGGTCTCTGCCGGTAATATGGATTCCATGGTGAACCATTACACAGTTGCAGGAAAGCGCAGAAAGACAGATGCCTACAGTCCGGGCGGCAAGATGGGACTTCGCCCTGATTATGCGACTATCGTATACTGCAATCTCATCAGAAAAGTTTATAAGCATGAGCCCATAATTGTGGGTGGTATAGAGGGCAGCCTTAGAAGACTTGGACACTACGATTACTGGTCTAATAAAGTAAGGAGATCAATTTTGCTTGATTCTGGGGCTGATATTATATCCTATGGAATGGGCGAAGTAAGCATAGTCGAGATAGCGGATGCCCTGGCTTCAGGCATGAATATCGCTGATGTTTCCTTCATAAACGGCACTGTTTATAAGACCAGAAACGAGGAAGATATCTATGATGCGATTAAGCTTCCGTCGTTTGAAGAGATTAAGTCAGATAAAAGAAAGTATGCCGAAAGCTTTAGCATACAGTATAAAAATACGGATCCCTTTAACGGTAAACGACTGTATGAAACCTATGACGGCAGCCTTTTTGTGGTGCAAAATCCCCCTGCAAGACCGCTTACACAGCAGGAGTTTGACGATGTCTATGAGAGAGATTATATGAGGGCCTGGCACCCCGTATACGATGCTGCGGGAGGTGTGCCTGCCTTTGATGAGATAAAATATTCCATTACCTCCAACAGAGGATGTTTTGGGGAGTGCAATTTCTGCGCCCTTACTTTCCATCAGGGGAGAATAGTTCAGGCTAGAAGTCATGAGTCCATCATTAAAGAGGCCAAGCTTTTTCTTGAAGAAAAGGACTTCAAGGGCTATATCCATGACGTCGGAGGCCCCACGGCTCAGTTCAGAAAACCTGCCTGCAAAAAGCAGATGAAGTTCGGAGCATGTCCGAATAAGAAATGCCTTCATCCTGAGGTATGCAAAAACATGGACGTGGACCACAAGGACTACCTCAGCATTTTAAAGAAGCTCCGCGCACTGCCCGGGGTTAAAAAGGTCTTTGTAAGGTCGGGAATAAGATTCGATTATCTGCTTGCGGATAAGGATGATACATTTTTACGGGAGCTGTGTAAGCACCACATCAGCGGGCAGCTGAGAGTGGCTCCTGAGCACATCTCCGATAATGTTCTAAGTAAGATGGGTAAACCCGGCGTTAAGGTCTATGATCGTTTTATTGAAAAATTCGATAGAGTAAACAAGCAGCTTGGAATGCAGCAGTATGCAGTGCCTTACCTGATGTCATCGCATCCGGGCAGCACCCTGAAGGATGCCATAGCCCTTGCTGAGTATCTTTGCAAGCATAAGCTCAGTCCCGAACAGGTTCAGGATTTTTATCCCACGCCCGGCACGGTTTCTACCTGCATGTACTACACAGGTCTTGATCCGCTTACTATGGAGAGCGTGTATGTGGCAAGAGATCCGCATGAAAAAGCGATGCAGAGAGCACTCATTCAGTTTAGAAGACCTGAGAATTACGATCTTGTTAAGGAAGCGCTTCTTCGCGAGAACAGAGAGGACCTTATCGGCTTCGGACCGCAGTTCCTCATTCCGCCCCGAAAGCCTTCTCAAAACATAAAGCATGAAGAAAAAGGAAATGCTTCAAAAAGAACTTCTAATAAAACAGGTGGCGCGAAGCGCCGGATGAGGGAATCTAACCCTAAGAACAAAAGGCGAAAATAAAAAAATCCCCATTAATGGAGGAGGAGCTGTCAGATGGGGAATCTGACAGCTCTGGTATGAAAAAAGTTTTGTTGGGGGAGTCAGAAGTTCTCACTTCTGATACTTGTATAATACCTTTAATGTTTGTCTAAAGTATGTACATAGCCTAAAAGAAGCATAAGATTTATAACCAAAGTCTGAACTAATTATAATAAAATCATAAACTAAACTAATAATGTAAAATATACTCTTAAATATGATTGCAACTTTTCTGTTTATCGTTTTCTATAATATATCTCATAAAATATAACGATACATAAAAAATACGGATTTTTGGCGAAAAATAACCCCCTGGGGGGCTTGCGACTTCTGCCTGTAAAGCTATAATTCTTCTTGAGCAAAAAGAAAATTCAAAGTTTTGAAGAGCTTTTTGCCACGTATTTTCGACAAATCAGGAGGATTTTTTACTATGCACATGGCGGATGCTTTGGTTTCACCTGCAGTAGCAGGCACTATGTATGTACTATCCACAGGAGCGGCAGCTTACTCAATCAAACAGGTTAAAGAGGAGAATGATCCAAAGAAAATCCCTGTGATGGGTGTTATGGGTGCATTTGTTTTCGCAACACAGATGCTCAACTTTACAATTCCGGGCACAGGTTCATCGGGGCATCTTTGCGGAGGCATGATGCTTTCAGCTCTTCTTGGTCCTTACGCAGGATTCCTTACCATGATTGGAGTCCTTTTGGTACAATGTCTGCTGTTTGCGGACGGAGGTCTGCTAGCCTTGGGGTGTAATGTATGGAATATGGCCTTTTATGGGTGTTTTGTAGGTGCCCTTTTGATATGGAAGACCATTATGAAAAAAGGAGCAACCAGAGGAAAAATACTTTTAGCTTCAATACTTGGCTGCGTTTTGACACTTCAGATGGGAGCTTTTTCAGTTACACTTGAAACCCTGGCTTCAGGAATCACAGAGCTTCCTTTCTCGGTATTTGTTGCTACCATGCAGCCGATTCACCTTGCGATCGGAGCGGTTGAGGGACTTATTACAGCAGCGGTACTTATTTTTGTTAATGAGGCAAGACCTGAGCTTCTCTGGGGAGTTGGAGATGAGAGCAAGGCAAAGGAAGGAAAACTTTCACTTAAGAATACTATTGTGGTTCTTGGTGTTATTGCTGCAATCTGTGGTGGTATTGTTTCACTTTTCGCTTCAGCTTTTCCGGACGGACTTGAGTGGTCTATGGAGAAGGTTGCGGGAACAGCAGAACTTGAAGCAGCAGGCGGCGCTTATGAGGTTGCAGACAGCATTCAGACAGCAACATCACTACTTCCCGATTATGCGTTTAAGAACAGCGAAGCAGCTGTCGGCACGAGCTTTTCAGGAATAGTAGGTGCTTTGGTAGTTGTTGCTATCCTGATCGGTGCATGCTACGCATTTAAGTTCTTTAAGAAGGATAAACCTGTCGGAAATATTTAATGGATTCAATAGAAAAAAGATTACGTGAATTTCAAAAGATACAGGAGTTATGGCAGCGTTCCCACTGGATGAATGACCTTCATCCTCTGGGGAAGCTGCTTATTTCCGTTATGTACATTTTTACTGTGGTATCCTTTGATAAATATGCCCTGGCACCACTTATTTTGATGGCTGTATATCCTGCTTTCGGATTTATAGTCGGTGAGTTGTCCCTTAGAATGGGAATTTATCGCATGAGACTTATTTTGCCGCTTGTACTTTTCGTTGGAATTCTCAATCCGTTTTTTGACAGAGATATATTGTTTTATGTGGGTGAGATTGGTATAAGCGGCGGAGTTATCTCAATGATCACGCTTATGCTGAAGGGTTTTTATGCAGTGCTTGCCGCATATATACTGATTGCTACGACATCCATTGAAAAACTGTGTTATGCACTTAGACTGATACATGTTCCAAAGATTATAGTCATTGTAATTCTTCTGATTGAGAGATATTTTTTCATAATGGGCGAAGAGGCAGACAGAATTGCCACCGCCTATAAGCTCAGAGCACCGCGCCAGAAGGGAATCCACTACTCGGCTTGGGGAACCCTCGTTGGAATGTGGCTGATAAGAAGTATGGACAGAGCAGGTGTTGTTTATGAGAGTATGCTCCTTAGAGGCTTTAAAGGAGATTTTGACATGGAAGAAATTAAGGCTAGGCCTTTTGATATAATATACACAATCGCCTGGATCGCGATATTTGTATTTATAAGAAATATAATTAAAATATGATGAATAATAAAGCCTTCCCCCACAGGGGGAAGGTGCCCGAAGGGTGGATGAGGGGACCTATATGCAAACCGGAGTACACGGCGAACTACTAACAATTGAAAACCTGAACTTTTCCTATGAAAAGAATGCCCAGGTATTGTTTGATATCAATTTTCATGCATCCGAAGGAGAGAGTATCGGACTTATCGGCGCGAACGGAATCGGAAAGTCCACATTATTAAAGCTTCTTGTGGGATTGTACCTTGATTATGACGGGAAACTGGAGGTGGCAGGTCATCCTGTAAACAGCAAGAACTTAAACCATATAAGGGAGCACATAGGCTACGTTTTTCAGGATTCCGACAGCCAGCTTTTTTTATCGACAGTAGAAGATGATGTGGCCTTCGGACCAAGAAACTATGGACTATCCAAGGATGAGGTTGAAAAGAGAGTGACTGAGGCACTTCAAAAGGTGCATATCGAGGAGCTTAGAAAAAAGCAGAACTTCAAGCTCTCCGGAGGTGAGAAAAAACTCTCCGCTATAGCGACGATTCTTTCCATGGAACCTGATATAATACTTATGGATGAGCCTTCAATCGCTCTTGATCCAAGGAACAGACGCAATCTCATAGGTGTTTTGAACGAGCTTTCATGCCTTAAAATAATTGCATCCCACGATCTTGATTTCATAATGGATACCTGCGAGCGAGTGGTTTTGCTATATGATGGCAGGATAGAGGCAGACGGAAAAACAGATGATATACTAAGAGATAAGAAGCTTTTGGAAGACCACGGATTGGAATTGCCGCTGAGGTTTCAGAAGGTATAAAATGGTTTAAAAAGTAACATGTAGTATGAGGTCTAATAATGAGCAGTAAAAAAGGTGAACATAAACACGAACACGATTCCGAACATATTCATAGTCATGCGCACTATCATTCTCCGGAAATAAAAAAGAAGCAGATAAACAGGCTTAGCAAAGCTATCGGACATCTGAATCATGTAAAAGCCATGATTGAAGAAGATGAGGATTGCGCAGATGTATTGATGCAGCTATCAGCAGTTAATTCAGCGCTTAAAAGCCTTGGTAAGGAAATAATCAACGAGCATATGACTCATTGCATAATTCATGCCATAGAGGATGGCGACACCAGTGCGGTGGAAGAATTTCAGAAGGCTGTTCAGAAGTTTATTTAATAGAATTGTTTTGTGGAATACATCGAAAAATGGTAGGATAAACTATATAGATTATTTTCTTAAATTTTCTTTATGAGGAGGGTTTAAAAAGTTGGATAAAACTAAGGAACTGTACATCAGTGACACAGAAGAGAAGGCACAAAAGGCACTTGATACAGTGGATGCTTTTATTAATCATCAGGGGCTTTCAGGCAAAAGGGCCATTCATTTAAGGCTTCTTGCCGAAGAGACAATCGGAATGGTTAAGGCCATGACCGGCGATTATCAGGCACTTTTCTGGATGGAGCATGAAGACGGCGAGTACAGAGTTAAACTGCTTGCCAAGACGAAGATGAATCTTGAGAAAAAGGAAGAGCTTCTCTCTGTAGCAACCTCCAAGAAAAATGCAGCCGCTAAAGGCTTCATGGGAAAAATCGGGGATATCATAGAGAACGGACTTCTCAATTTTGATGAAGTAATGTCCCTTCAGCAGGAATATGGCGGAGGAGCAGCCGATTTTACGATGTGCGGAATGGGTGCTCCGGGCGAGCTTCCTCCTATGGGAGATCCGCTTATCTGGTCGCTTAGCAACTATAAAGATGCATTGGATGAAGCCGATGATGAAGAGGATGATGTTAAGGAGGCAAATGACGAGCTTGAGAAATCAATAGTTGCAAGTCTTGCCAAGGATGTTATCGTCGGAGTTAAAAAAGACAGCGTGGATATGACAATTATCTGGAGTTAAGAAAAAGGGCATCGAGGTAAACAGTTCAGATCACTGTGAGCCGTCGATGCCTTAATCATCAGTATAAGGAAGAAAGATGGACAAGAAAAAGACAGCACTCATTGCCATGAGCGGCGGAGTGGACAGCAGCGTTGCAGCTGAGCTTATGAGCGAAAAGGGCTTTTCATGCATAGGCTGTACAATGAGATTATATGAAAATGACATGATAGGCGAGGATCTTTTCGGCACTTGCTGCAGCAAAAAGGACACCGATGATGCCAGAGCCGTGACGGAGAAGATTGGAATTCCCTATCACATTTTTCACTATGAAAAAGAGTTTATAGATAACGTAATAGAGCCCTTTGTATGCAGCTATGAGCGCGGAGAGACACCTAATCCCTGCATAAGATGCAACAAGTATCTGAAGTTCGATATTCTTTATAAAAAGGCGAAGGAGCTTGACTGTGAATACATCGTCACAGGACATTATGCAAGGATAGAGGAAAAGGACGGCCATTTTTATCTGAAAAAAGCAGTGGATGATACCAAGGATCAGAGCTATGTCCTATATGATCTCACAGAGGAACAGCTGTCACACACGATGTTCCCGCTTGGAGAATTTAAAAAGACGCAGGCTCGTGAGATTGCGGAAAAAAATGAATTTGTGACCTCTCACAAGAGCGACTCCCAGGATATATGCTTTGTGCCGGACGGAGACTACGCATCCATGATAAAAAGGTACAGAGGTAAGGAATATCCGGACGGAGATATAGTTGATAAGAACGGAAATGTAATAGGACACCACTATGGGCTTATCAATTATACCATCGGACAGAGAAGAGGTCTCGGGGTTCCTGCAGACAGAAGGCTTTATGTCACGGAGATTGATACCGTAAATAACAGAGTAGTTCTCTCCGACAACGAGGACCTTTTTAAACGCGAGGTGACAGTCAGGGATTTCCACTGGATAACAGGAGAAATGCCAAAGGGCGACATCAGATGCAGCGCCAAGATAAGATATAAGCACAAGGAACAGCCAGCAACCGTAATCCTTCCCGAAAAAGAGGGCGGAATCTGCAAAATTCTTTTTGACGAACCTCAGCGCGCGATAACCGCAGGCCAGTCAGCGGTCTTGTATGACGGAGATATCGTGCTTGGCGGCGGGATAATCTGCAAACAGTAGAAGCGTGCAAATAAGAAAACCGGCTTATTCAGCCGGTTTTTCGCTGTTAATCTGTTCCAGGAAGCTGTGAAGGAGCCTTCCCGTAAAGCCCCAGACTATCGGATCGGTATCCTCATAGATCCACATGTCATACTTTTGAACATGGAAACCATAGGTGCTTTTTCCGCCGGTAACTTTTTCAAAAGGGAAATTATCCGGCGCAAATGTTTTCTTCTGCATCTTATAACATATAGGAGGGTGCTCCTGAAGATAGGTCACCGGATAGGTAAAGAGTTTCTCGACTTCATCTTTTGAATAGGTGAGGTCGTCTTTTTTTACAAGTCCAACAAACGGATAGATTATTGCACCTGTGGGTCCCATTATGGGAGGAAGCTCTGAAAGGATTTCGATGTATTCTTCAGATCTATCATGATCGAGCTTTGAAAACAATTCTTCAAAGAATTCTCTTATGGCAGCCTCTTTTGGCGTCTCCCCTTCTTCAATCCGACCTCCCGGAAAGCATACTTCTCCCGGTTGAAATTCAAGCTTATGAGAGCGCTCCTCAAAGAGGATGTGTATCTCACCATCCTTTTCAATGAGCGGGATTATAACGGCAGAACTTCCCTTAGAGACGGCAGGTGTGTTATTAAGTTTATCTATCTTTTCAAGGATTTCTTTTTTATTCATAGCTCTATTATAGTACTTAAGACGTTTTTATTGCTATAATGGGAAAAGTATTATGGCTTTACAGAAGAAAACAGCATGAGGAGATATACGTATGGACAGAAATAAGACAATCATCAAAACAAGCATAATAGGAATTGTTACCAATATTCTTCTTGCAAGCTTTAAGGCAGCAGTTGGTATAATTTCCGGCTCTATCGCGATCGTTCTTGATGCGGTGAACAACTTGAGCGATGCGCTTTCATCAGTTATCACAATTATTGGAACGAAGCTTGCGGGAAAAGAGCCAGATAAAAAGCATCCCCTTGGATACGGAAGAATCGAGTACCTTAGTGCGGCTATGATTTCGGTAATTGTTCTCTATGCCGGTATCACTTCCTTTGTGGAATCCATAAAGAAAATCATTAGCCCTGAAAAGCCATCTTATCAGACAGCGTCTATTTTAATCATTGCTGTTGCGGTAGTTGTAAAAATAGTTCTCGGAACCTATGTGAAAAAGGTGGGAGAAAAGGTTAATTCCGAATCTCTTGTTGCGTCAGGTCAGGATGCGAAGCTTGATTCGGTTATCTCAGCAGCTACTTTGCTGGCAGCCATAATTTTTCTTGCAAGCGGAGTCAGTCTTGAAGCGTATCTCGCTGCAGTGATTTCTATAGTTATCATTAAGGCGGGCCTTGAGATGCTTCGCGATAATCTGTCGCTGATTCTCGGGGAGAGAGTTGACTTTGAACTTTCAAGTGAAATCAAGAAGACGATAGCATCGTTTCCTGAGGTGCAGGGAGCTTATGATTTACTTCTTCACAACTACGGCCCGGACAGATACATTGGTTCGGTGCACATCGAGGTTCCGGAGGATATCACGATTTACAGACTCGATCAGCTTCAGAGAGAAATAGCAGCCAAGGTCTATGAGGAGCACGGCGTTGCGATTGAGGGTATCAGTATATATTCTCAGAATTCGGATTCTTCGGCAGCAGGTAAGCTCAGAAATAATATTGCTAAGAATATACTCTCCAAGCACGATACAGTAAAACAGATCCACGGTTTTTATCTTGATGAAACCAAGAACATCGTAGCTTTTGACATGGTTGTTTCTTTCAAGGAGAGCAATAGAGAAAAACTTCATGATGATGTCATCTCTGAATTAAAGAGCGTATATCCGGAGTATTCGTTCCAGATAAATCTTGACAGGGATTTTAGTGATTAAGATGTAATATGAAGAAAACTAAAAATTTTCTTGTGTTTTTTGCAACATTATAGAGGGGATATTTGTATTATAAGTGAAGCCGTTTTAGGGTAACAATAAACGGTATACTACGAAAAAAGGAGAGACCGAGGGCAATTACTGCATATCGGGGAGGTTTTAAGGAAGTATGATGTATAAGAAAATGAGATCATTTGGAACAATGATGAGCCTGGTGCTTACGGCATCAATGATTAGCGGCTGCAGCATAGCTAATCCGCAGGAACAGATTGACGCAGTAGTGGATAGTGGTGAGTCGGAAAACTCAGATACACAGACTGAAGAACAGGTAAAGGTTGATACTAAAGACGGTATTGGCAGCAGTGAGCATACAAATATATTAAGCGGAGATGATGGTAGTCAGGATGCTCCGGGATTTTTCTCAGATGAAACAGGTAGTGAGAAAGAAGACAATACAGATGAAAAAATGTCATCCGATCAGAGCGTAAACACCGCATATACTGTCGGCGGACCTACCTACAAGCTTGTAACCAAAGAATACAGTATAAAATATGATGGTGATGTAACCTTCCCTGAAAATAATGAAAACAGCAAGGATTATTCCAATGGAATATTGTTCGAGGGAGTAACGCAGTCGGTACTGATGGATGAGGAGTGGAAGGATATATATCCGGAACTCTATAAAACTCTGTATGACCAGACTCAGAATGTAATCGATAAGGCTGATGGATGGGCAAACAGTACAGCGGAGGAAGCAAAGGCCCAGTACGAAGACAGCGCACAAAACGGATACTCATTTTTCGGCCCATTTGAAAATACGGATGATTACAGTATAAAGCGTTCCGATAATACTGTGCTTAGCATATATTGCTTTAACTATGAGTTTACCGGCGGAGCTCATGGGATTTATGGTGCTTCAGGCCAGACCTTTGATGTGGAATCAGGAAAAGAGCTTGATCTCGGGGATGTTGTGACCTTTTCGGAAGAGCAGCTTAATGAGATAATTCTTTCAAAGCTTCACGAAATCGAGGAGTACGAGGGACAGTTTTCAATGGCAGAGGATAGCCTTAAAAACTATCGGTATAATGCGGAATTTGACGTGAATTCGGATACCCATGAATACAAATATATATGGTATATGGCTGGTGACGGCATTCATATAATATTTAATGTCTATGAAATAGCGTCCTACGCCGACGGTATGCAGGATATCGTGATCGGATATGAAGAATATCCCGGACTTGTTGAAAGCAGATTCATTCCCGAGGAGAACACCGGCTATTGCAGAAGAGAAGATATCCCGGTTTGGGAAAAAGGCTATGACTCAGATATTCATTACATCCACTACAACTACTATCCTACAGATTACGATGATATGGATGACGAAATGATCTCCGCGGAGGATCTTGAGCTTGTTATGGAAAACGGCAGCAGTGCAAAAATCGGAGGCGGCTTTAGCATAAGACGTGATAGAGGTCTGAAATCCTACAGAGTCGGCACACCGGAGGGCAGAGAGTATATTTATGTCATAATTCCGATGGAAAATGACTACTACTATCTTAACGTATTTGATATAACAGACGGAAGTGTGACTTATGTCGGAGACCAGGGATTCCATTACCTGGAGGAGTCTATCTACGGTGGTTTTGACATAGATACGTTATATTCGAATCCTGATAATATGCATTTCGGTCAGGTGCTTAACAGCCTCGGTACTTATACCTGCTATGGTTCTTACACAGTAGGGAAAAACGGGATGCCTGAGCTTGTATCAAAGGAATTTCACATTGCCTGGAAGTCGGAAGAGGCTTACAGCAAGACTAAGCTAAGCGCTGATATCGTCGGAGAAGACGGAACTGTTCTTCAAAGCGGTGTTACTCTGCCGGTAGGGACACATGTTATCCCCTATAAAACCGATGGAGAGACCTACATTGACTGCAAGCTTGATGATGACCGGATTGTAAGATTTACATATACTTCCTTTGAGTATCCGGCTTCATTAAAAGAAGGTGAAGTGGACGAACTGTTTGAGGGATTGCAGTACGCGGGATGATATAGGAAAATTTTCATTACAGAACCAAGACTCGAAAATGCTGCGCATTTTCTCGTTTTGGCTTGTCGCCAAATAGAAATAAAAAACACACAGTTATTTTGAGCAAGCTCAATAACTGTGTATTTTTTTATTTCTGCTTGGTTCCGTAATGAAAATTATAAAAAAAGCATAAATTTGATATAACCTTTTTCTAAAATTATCTAATATAGCTTTACCGATTAGATTTTTGGGAGGAAAAAGGACATGAAAAACAAGCAATTGGGAAGGTTGTTTGCGATGACAATGGCAATGGCCTTAACGGTTACAAGTGCTCCGCTTTCAGTAAGAGCTGAGGAAGAGGCTCCGGAGGAAAGCGTGGCAGAAGCTGCTGTTGATTCCGCAGAAGGAGAAGGCGTGGATAAAAGCAACGATGGTCAGTATTCTCTTGTATGGGAGGACGAATTCGACGGTGAAACCTTGAACACCAACGACTGGAATGTTGAGCAGCATGAACCCGGCTGGGTTAATAAAGAGAAGCAGAGATATACCGCAATTGATGAGGGCAATATCGAAGTGCATGATGGCATGCTTCATATTATTTCCAAATATGAGGAGACTGAGGTCGAGGATGCCGAAGGTGAGAGCGAGGACCAGGGCGAAGCTAACTACGACTCAGTTGAATTTAGCACATATGGTTTTGATTTCGATATGGGCGGAGAATCATCTACAACAACTCTCCAGCTTAATTTCGGAAAAGTAGATGGCGAATTCGGTGAAGCAGCTGCAACGGTTTTGATTGACAGTGTTTCACTTAAGGATATTACCGATGGAGGCGAGGGTGTTGAAGTTTTGAAAAACTCAGACCTTGACTCATCAGACGGGGAAAGACCTGACGGTTGGGAACTTGGAATTACAGATCCTGCTAAGGGTGAGTACAGCGTAACAGACGGAGTGCTTAAGATTAAAATTGATGAGTGCGGCTCTGAAAACTGGCATGTTCAGTTCCAGCAGAAGGACTTTGAGCTTATACCGGGTCACAAGTATCATTTCGAGATGAGCGCCGTAGCAGACAATAACAGAACTGTTCAGGTTAATGCTATGGATTATTCAAACTGGGGTTGGTTTGGCGGTACCGGATTGACTGTTAACGGAATCGGAGAGCTTCCCGAGGCTGGCGGATCTGCTAAGACTGTAAAGGGTGAGATCACTTCAGGAAGAATCACAACACAGAACCTTCACGATTTTACCTATGGACGTTTCGAAGCAAGAGCTAAGGTTCCTGCATCAAAAGGACTTCTTCCTGCATTCTGGCTTATGGCTACAGACGAAGGTCTTTACGGACAGTGGCCTAAGTGCGGTGAGATCGACATCATGGAGGTTATGGGACAGAATACAAGCAAATCCTACCATACCATCCATTATGGATACAGCCAGGATACACATAAAGAGAACCAGGGAACAAAGGTTATCGGTGAAAACGGATTCTCCGATGAGTTCCATGATTTCAGAGTTGACTGGGAACCCGGCCTTATCACCTGGTATGTTGATGGCGAGCAGGTTTACCAGACAAATGACTGGCACACAGGTACCGATGATGATAACCAGGTTACATATCCCGCTCCTTTTGATCAGGACTTCTACATCATTCTGAATCTTGCAGTAGGCGGAAGCTGGGTTGGTTATCCCGATGACTATCACGACATTGACGGAGAAGAGTTCGTTGTTGATTATGTGAGAGTATATCAGAAGGATGAGGCTTCTTACTCCCAGGGTGAAGAAGTTGCAACACGTCCTGAGAAAGAGCCTGTACAGTACAGAGAGCCCGTAGATGGCAACTATTTATTAAACGCAGATTTTTCAGCTCCGGTAGACGAAGATAAGGATAATAATTCAAGCAAGAACTGGGTGCTTCACCTGCAGGATGATGCAGAGGGATCAACAGCAGAAACAGCTGATGGTGCAGTTACAATTACTCCTTCTGCAGAAGGCGGACTGAGCTACAGCGTACAGCTTAAGCAGGCAGGTATTCCTATGTACAAGGGCTGGGAGTATGAGCTTTCATTTGATGCATACTCTACAGAGAACAGAAGCATAGTAGTAGATGTTTCCGCGCCCGATCGCAACTGGAGCAGATATCTTGCTGATACAACAGTTGATATTACTCCGGAGAACAAGAATTATACTCTTGATTTCACTATCAATGATAAAACTGATCCCAACGGTTCACTTGAGTTCAACCTTGGAGCGCTTGGTTCAACAGCACCTGTGACAATTTCAAATGTTAAGCTTGTTCATAAGTCCGGAGAAGAGATTCAGGAGACTAATGAAAAGACAATCCGTCCCGACGGAAACTATGTATACAACGGATCCTTTGACCAGGGCGATAAGAGGCTTGGTTACTGGGAAGTTGTGGAAGAGGATAAGGATAACGTATCCGTAACAAATACAAAGAACAAGAGAGAGCTTATGGTTAAGGTTGAGGTTCCTGAAGGAACTTCAGAGACTAACCCTGTGACAATCTCACAGGCTGATCTTGCTCCTTTGGCAGCAGGCGAGTACGATTTCAGCTTCAGCGCATACACAACTGATGGTGAAAAGGACGGTCTTACAGCTACAGTCGCAGGCAAGACCTTTACACCTGAGCTTACAAATGAGAAGAAGAGTTTCAGTAATGTACTCGTTGTTGACAACGATCTTACAAGAGAAGAAACCGGAGTTGAGTTCACATTTACAAAGCCCGGAACATACTTCCTTGACGATGTATTTTTAGCTGAAAAGTCACTCCTTAAGAATGGTTCATTCAACGCAGGAATGACAGCTTTTAAGACTTATATTGATGGTGCGGCAAAAGCAAGCAGCGTAATTGACAGCATGAACGGTAACTCCAATACCTTCGCAATGAGTATCGAGGATACAGGAGATGCAGGAAATGACTGGTACATCCAGCTCAACCAGGATGATATCAAGCTTCAGAAGGATAAGTACTATAAGGTTGCTTTCAGAGCAAAGTCAAGCATAGAGCGTAAGATTAAGTATTCCGTAGGTCATAACGGAGAGACCGATAATGACTGGTCAACCTATGACGGAGCTTTTGTAGAGACAGTTAACGGTGATTGGAAAGAATTTACAAGCGCATTCCAGATGCCTAAGGATGATGCTGCAAGATTTAACATCACAATGGGATCTGTTGACGGAGTACAGATTACAGATAAGCACGATGTTTACATCGATGATATCTCACTTGTAGAGATCACTAAGGAAGAGTTTGATAAGTTAAATGGCGCTGTGGCACCTGCTCCGGCACCTTCAGAGACACCTGCAGAAGAGCCTGCAGAAACTCCTTCAGAGGAGAAAACTTCAGAAGTGGCTCCTACAGAGGAGAAGACTTCAGAGGCAGCACCTGCACAGGAGAAAGCTTCAGAAGTTGCTCCTTCCGAAAACAAAAGCGAGGAAGCAGCACAGCAGCCTGCACCTACAGTTGAAACCAAGAAAAATGAGCCTGCAAAGGTTCAGTCTAAATCCAACAATAATGGTAAGGCTGAGAAGGGCGAAGTAAAGGCTTCAAAGAACAAGGTTTACAAGGTAACAGGTAAGGGCGAAGCAAGCTTCAAGCCTAACACTGGTTCAAAGAAGAAGATTTTCACAGTTCCTTCAACCGTTGTAATTGATGGAGCCAAGGTTAAGGTAACAAAGATAGCAAAGAACGCATTCAAGGGTAACAAAAAGGTTAAGAATGTAACTATTGGAAAGAATGTTACCACGATCGGTAAGAACGCGTTTAACGGCTGCGAAAACCTTAAGAAGATCACTGTAAAGGGTGATGATCTTACTAAGATTGACAAATCAGCCTTCAAAAATTGCAAACATGATAAGGACTTCATAGTTGTAATCTATGCATCTAATGATGAGAACTTTGTTAGAATAGCTAAGCTCTTCGAGGAAGCCGGACTTACAGGTGTAACCTTCGTCCGTAAATAATTTATGCTTGTCGTTCCGGGCGGCATGCCGCCCGGTTTGATAGTTCTCCCTATATTTTTTTATCATACCAAAATCCCGCACAATTCAAGTAATTGTGCGGGATCCCTTTTTATTTCCATGTAGTACCATAATATGTTTCGCGATACTTCTTAGGTGTCATTCCGGTCTCTTCGAAAAAGAGCTTACTGAAATGACTCTGTGAAGAGAAGGAGAGATAATTGGAAATATCAATTATTGAATAATCGCTGAATCTGAGCAGATTCTTTGCTTTGTCCAATTTGACATTCCTTATATAATCACTTGGGGATATCCCCAGTTCTTCCTTGAATAATCTTGAGATATGACTTGTTGAAGTCTTCATATGTTCAGCAAGATCATCAATAGTGATGCGGTCGTTTACATTTGTATAGATGTAATTCAGGCATTCGTTTGTTGTCTTAGAAAGATTTGCGTTGTGCTTTAAATCCTTCATCCTGACGGTGTAGTCCATTACCATCTTGGAATGAAGATCCGATATTTCATTGATAGTCTTTATGTCATCGAGCTTTTGTATATAAAAATCGCTGAGTCTGAAGGCGCGCTCCATCTCCATGCCCTTTTCGGTGCATATTCTGGTGATGAGTGCTACCGTCACAACAAAATGATATTTGAGATTCTGGAGAGGATCCCTTGAGAGGGTACCGGTTCCGTTGGCATCCAGGAATCTGTGGTTGTCGATGTTTTCCTGGATGGCATCCACATCCCCACTGGCTACACTCTGATAGAACATGTACTCATCATTCTGCTGGCGGTGTATCATCTCGCTCTCTGACAGATTCAGTTCATTCTCTTCCCAATCCTTGGATAATAACATAGTAATAACTCCGTAGTTACTTAAAAATTAAGTTGTTTATGCAACTATAATAGAACAAAATTGCTGATGTTTCCAATAATCTTTTTATTAATCCTAAGTGTAAATGTGATAAAATTATATTTGGATTTTGTGTATGAAAGTTTGAAGGGAGTTAAAAATGTACGAAGAACAGAGGGGAAGCTTCGGCTCAAGACTTGGATTTATTCTGGTAAGTGCAGGCTGCGCAATCGGTATCGGTAATGTATGGAAGTTTCCGTATGTGACGGGAGCTAACGGCGGCGCAGTATTTGTGCTTTTTTATTTGCTCTTTCTTATTCTCATGGGAATTCCCGTAATGACAATGGAGTTTGCCATCGGTCGTGCCAGTGGGCAGACTGTGGTGCGCGGCTATCAGAAGCTGGAGAAGCCGGGACAGAAGTGGCATATACACGGATGGATGTGTATTATCGGATGTTATCTTCTCATGATGTACTACACCACGGTTTCAGGCTGGATGGTTGACTACTTCTACAAGTTTGCGTCGGGACAATTTGCGAATGTAGCTACCGAAGGAGTAGAAGAGGTCTTTGGAAATATGCTGGCTAATCCAAAGGAGATGGGAATCTTTATGGTGATAACCGTTGTGTTCGGATTCCTGGTTTTAAGCCTCGGCGTTGAAAATGGACTTGAACGCGTCAACAAGGTCATGATGATTGGTTTGCTTGCTCTGATTATAGTTCTGGCACTTCATTCGTTGACACTGGAGGGTGCGGCAAAGGGTGTTAGCTTTTATCTCCTTCCCAGCTGGAAGAGAGCCATGGAGGTTGGAATCGGCAAGGTTATAAGTGCAGCGATGAACCAGGCCTTCTTTACACTGAGCCTTGGTATCGGTGCCCTTGAAATATTTGGTAGTTATATGTCAAAAGAGAATTCTCTTACCGGAGAAGCAGTGAGAATATGCGCGCTTGATACCTTTGTAGCGATCATCTCGGGCCTTATCATTTTCCCTGCATGTTTTAGCTATAACGTTGAACCCGGTCAGGGGCCTGCGCTTATTTTCATAACTTTGCCCAAAGTATTCTTGAATATGAATCTTGGAAGATTATGGGGAACATTGTTCTTTATATTTATGACCTTTGCAAGCTTCTCGACAGTTACTGCTGTATTTGAAAATCTCGTGGCATTCCTTACTGATAACCTTGGATGGAGCAGAGGAAAATCAATTTTTGTAAACTGCATATTTATCCTTGTAGCAAGCATTCCCTGCGTACTTGGCTATAATGTCTGGAGTGATCTTCACATCATAGGAGCAAGGGATGTCCTTGATTCCGAGGACTTTATTGTAAGTAACATCCTGCTTCCTCTGGGATCACTTATATTCCTCTTGTTCTGTACAACAAAGTTCGGATGGGGCTTTGACAAATATATTGAGGAAACAAACACCGGTGTCGGCATGAAAATGCCTCACATCCTCAAGTATTATTTTAAATTCATCCTCCCTATCCTCATAGCCATAATCCTTATCCAAGGCCTCTTACCTTGATTAGTTACCGCCGTAGTTAATTTCTAAAAATACTATACTTAAGAAACGAAAATTTTATAAATGCCGATTATAATTAATGATGGAATTGTGTTTTTTGACTGTTTGCCAGGTACCGTATGATATCGGAATAACAGGAAAACTATGGATAAAACGCTTGCCAGAAAATGGATTATATCGGCATTTCTTTTTATAGCTGCTCTCTTTGTGATGCAGTTTCTTTATTATGCCCAGGTAAGACTTGAAAAAAAGAATAATCATGAAAAACTCAGAGAATATATCAATCAGGACCTCGTTTTCAGCTGGGAGACCATGGATGATGAGCTGGCTAAGATAAATGAGATGATAAATAACAGGCATTTTTCAAACGAGGATCTCGGAAGACTCTATGAGAAGGCCAGCCTTATTTATATGCAAAAGGGTGAGACCATGAGTTATTACAGGTATCTTGGTTATGCCCTGTATTATCTTGAGCAGAGTGAGGATAAAGATTATACGGTCAATATTTACCTCGATCTTGCCAACTTTTTCCTGAACAATTATACAGAGGATTCGGCGAGAAAAATGATAGCCGAGGCGAAAAAGGTTGAAGCGTTTGAGAATATCGAAGATATTCAGATCAAAAGCTATGCCTACCGCATGCTTGGAATCATGGCCATTCTTGATGAGGACTATGAGGCTGCGGAGAATTATCTGAAGGAGTCTCAGAAAATTGTTGATACGTCACACACGAATATTTATGAAGAAACCTATAGTGCGATAAACGATACCTGGCTGGCCAGAGTCTATGTGGATACAGGCAGATATGAAGAGTGTCAGGAAAAACTGGATAAATGGGACGGACACGACATGTTTACGACGGATGTTTATCGTCAGATAATGCTCCGAGACCTGATAGTTCCCTATTACCAGATTAAGTGTTATCTGTCTGCCGCCGAGACATTAAAGGACTCTGATAAACTCAGCAAGGAAGAGCTTGAACAAAGGGAAGTTGAGGTTGGGGAGCACCTTGATCAATTTATAGAACTTTGCGAGGAAAATGGTTATCAGAAGGCAGAACTTAGCACTATTTTAAGGCTTCAGACCGATTATCCGCCGACCAGTGACGAGGTTCGGTTCAGGCTGTATGGAATTTTGAACAGATTGTATACGGATTTGTTTGATAATCAGAATATATCGTATTCAAATGTCATTGATAACATGGTCTCTGATTCAAAGGCTGAGATGACAAGAGATGAGCAGTACAGGAGACAGTATGTCAAGAGATTGCAGATAATCATTGGATCAATGATTGTTGTTGGCATTATAATACTGATATTTATAATACTGCTTCTAAACAGCAGGATAGATGCTCTTACCAGGCTCTTTAACAGAAAGACCTTTAATCACGACTACAACAGGGCAAAACGAAGAAACCAGATATTCAGCATAATAATGGTTGATATAGATGACTTTAAGCAGATCAACGATAGCTATGGTCATATCAACGGCGATATCGTGCTGGGGAGAATGGGACAGCTGATGCAAAGGGAAATCACCGCAGATGTTCACTGCTATCGGTACGGCGGCGAGGAATTCGTATTGCTTCTTGATAAAAAAGCTGTGCCTTATACTGAGGCAGTTGCGAACAGACTCAGGCTTTATATGGAACAGCAGACCTGGATGTTCGCGGAGGATCAGAAGATAACCTTAAGTATCGGGGTTGCCACCGGAAGCGGTAAGGATGATGTCCTAAAAAATGCGGACGATAGCCTGTATTTTTCCAAGGAAAACGGAAAGAACCGTGTTACGGTATATGAAAAAAATAAAATCTTAAGCCATTGACAGTGCTGTGTATTTTGACTGGGATGCTGCAATATGAGCGGCATCCCTTTTCTATGGAAGGCATTGTGTGTATAATAAAGTTTTGTATGGATGGATTATCATCCGGTGCTGTATTAGTTTTGGTTAGGAGAATTCATGTCAAATATAATTATACATATCAGTAATTCTATCTTGCTTGGCATTGGTCTTGCTATGGATGCTTTCTCAGTGTCGATTGCAAATGCCATAGCAGATCCTGAGATGAACCCTAAGAGGAAAAATGTAATAGCAGGTACCTTTGCCGGTTTTCAGTTTTTGATGCCGATGATCGGATGGATCTGTGTACATACAATAGCTACTTTATTTACACAGTTTCAGGTACTGATTCCCTGGATTGCGCTGATTCTTCTTTCATATATTGGCGGTAAGATGCTGATTGAGGGAATTAAGGAACAAAAGAGTGATGAGCCTATTGAAAAGGAACCGCTTACTGTAAAGCTTTTGATGGTTCAGGGGATTGCGACAGCAATAGATGCTCTTTCCGTAGGCTTTACAATTTCTGATTACAACGCACCGGAGGCGCTTGTGTCTGCACTCATTATCGGCGCGGTTACTTTTGTGATATGCAGGATTGGTCTTCACCTTGGAAGAAAAGTCGGACTTAAACTTGCAGGAAGAGCCACAATTGTAGGCGGTATAATTCTTATCGGAATAGGAATAGAGATTTTTGTAAGAGAATTTTTCGGAATCTGAGTAAATACATTTAGAAAGGAACAACTATGGCAACAATCAATTCAATTGAACAGCTCACCGAGAACAGATTTGTAAATCTGTTCCATGTAAAGGGTGAGAATGATAAGGGGCATAAGTCCAATTATTTTGTGGCATCCAGATGCAAGACAAAAGACGAACTTATGATAAACACAGGGAAAAATGTGGCGGATGGTGTTTCTATCTATGCGCTTTGCGGAGAGAAGCATGACAAGGTGGTTATGGTAAAACAATACCGCTATCCGATAAATACCTATATCTATGAGTTCCCCGCAGGACTTTGTGAGCCCGGAGAGGATTATCACGAGGCTGCGGTTCGAGAGCTTCGTGAGGAGACGGGACTTACATTTCATCCGATTGAGGTGGATCCGATGTATGAGCTTCCGAGATTCTCATCGGTCGGAATGACTGACGAATCAGTGGCTATGGTATTTGGCTATGCAGATGGTAAGATAACCGATAAATACCAGGAACTGAGCGAAGAGATTCAGGTTGTGATCGCTGACAGGGATGAAGTCAGACGCATCCTTAAGGAAGAGCATGTTGCGATTCTTGCAGCCTATCAGCTCCAGCACTTTTTACATGATGAGGAACCATTCGCTTTTTTGGAAGAAAAACAGTAATATATTAGCCTTCTCCCCCTGGGAGAAGGTGTCAGCGAAGCTGACGGATGAGGGAAAGGTTAAGACAATGATTAAAGACAATTTAGAAGAAGTAGAGAAGAAAATTCAGGCAGCCTGCGACAGAGCGGGACGCGATAGAAGCGAAGTTACCCTTATTGCGGTAAGTAAGACCAAGCCCGTATCTGATATCAGACAGGCGATGGACTGCGGCATAACCGTATTTGGTGAGAATAAGGTTCAGGAGATCAGAGATAAGACGGAGGAGATCAAAGAGCCTCTTCACTGGCATATGATCGGTCATCTTCAGACCAACAAGGTGAAGTATCTTCCGGGAAAAGTGGATATGATCCACTCTGTTGATAAGCTCTCGCTTGCTGAAGAAATTGAGAAGCAGGCTGCAAAACACGACCTTGTGATGGATGTTCTCTGCGAGGTTAATATGGCAGGAGAAGACACAAAGTTCGGACTCACACCGGAGGAGGCGCCGGAATTTGTAAGAACTATAGCAAAGCTTCCTCATGTCAGAGTTCGCGGACTCATGACTATAGCGCCTTACACAGATGATCCGGAGTCTAACAGACAATATTTCAGGGCACTCAGGGAGATGCTGGAAAAGCTCAAGGCAGAAAATATCGAAGGGACGCAGCTTGATACACTTTCAATGGGAATGACCGGAGATTACGAGATCGCTATAGAAGAGGGTGCGACCTTTGTAAGAGTCGGCACCGGAATATTTGGCGAGCGTGACTACAGTAAGGTGTAACCATCACAGTTTACCAATTTTTCATAATCATTTTATTGATAATCTGCCCACGGAACTTTAGAATAAGAATAGGGCGTGAAAAATTGCTCAATTCTATTCCCGGAGTGGTCTGATGTTAAGAACAATGCCTTTAACCAAAAACCTCACACTGGATCAGATTAATCACCTGATAGACACAGGCCATGTTTTTGTGGCGCCTCTTGGCATGAACAGAACCGCTTATATCGTTATCAATCACAAGCCCTTCATGGTGGTGGTAACAGATGTATCGATAAACGGAATCCAGCTTTCGGGCTCCTGGTACAACTGGGATGAACTAGAGAAGATGGGCGGAGTATTCGAATCCGAATTTGAAGCTCTTAAGGCTGTAGCCGGCGGAGCATAAAACAAAACCATTAAAACAGCCGCCGCATATATATGTTATACTTCAGACTCGTTGCAAAAAACGCATAATCGTCTGAAGTATAACATATATATGCGGCGGCTTTTCTATGCTTTAGTATTCATTATGTTCTTGCCTGCTCATGCCTTTATGTGTTTCATGTCTTTGCATGCGTTATGTCTTTGTATAATTTATGCTTTGGCGTGTTTCATGTGGTAGAGGTCGGTGCCGGCGCGGGCAATCAAGGATGGAATCGGGACGGGAGAGGAGTAGTCGTACTCCGCTATGCCTACACATACTGATAAATCATAGGGAGCAGCGGCCTTCTCGTTGAGAATCTTCACGCTTGATCTGATCTTGTCGGAGAGCCAGTTTACTTCACCTTTGTATTCGGTTTCGGCAATGATTATAAATTCGTCCCCGCCATATCTTGAAACAAAGAATCTGTTTCTGTGAGCCTGGCAGGCTTCCTTCATTGCAGTGGAGACTCTGACAAGAGCCTTATCGCCCTCTATATGTCCGTAGTTATCATTTATTTCCCTGAAGTGATCCACGTCAATTATCATAAGATAAAGTGAAAGTCCCGGTGTAGGCGTCTTAATTTTTTTCAGAAGATAACGCTGCATCTGGTGTCTGTTGTTGACCTGAGTAAGGGAATCCATGGAAATCAGATCCTCCAACGAGGTCAGATAAACCTGTAGGATGGAAAGTGTTGCACCAAAACACATGATTGGAATCTCAAGGAATATCAACTGAAGAACCCCGCATACTATGGGAAGGAGCGGGAAAATACCGATTACAAAATAAAGTCCGTGGTCAATATAACGCTCCTGTGTGTAGACTCTGATTAAAGCCTTGATAGACGCATGAACCATGTATCCGATGGGGACAAGTACAAGTACGGCATAAAGAGGACCATACAGAAGTGTGCCTGACTCATCAAAGGAAAAGACTATACCGCCAAATGCTCCGAAGAGAATCAGGAGAATAGCCACTATCATGGGAACAGCACTTTTTATGACTCCTTTTCTTGAAAGGATGTCCTTGTTTTGCTGATTCAGTTCGCAGAATATAAACCAGCAGTAGCTGCAGGCAACAATAAATGCATAAGGAATAATGGAAACGATAAACATTGCGCTCTGAGTACTTGGAATGATTCCTTCAAAGAAAAGCGCCCAGACAGCATCTGAGAGAAAATATCCCATCAATACCAGAATCATACGACGCAGAACAATTGTTGAAGTCTGGCGATCAATGCCTTGATTTATCTTTATAAGAATTAGCCCCAAAATGATAGTGCATGCTATATTGGCTTCGGTATAATACAGAGCTTCAGACACGATGAGTCCCCCCTGAGTTGTAATGAATTTCGCATCTGCGATATTTCCAACTATTTTATCACTTTTAGAGCCTCTATTTTTCGGCATTTTGTAAATTTTATAATTTTTTAATAAATTATACACCGTGTGAAATTACGCTAAATTAAGGGAATCTTTAGCTAATTGTGCTATACTAATACCGATGCTATATTAAATATTTTTTATGGGGGTAAAGCCATGCAGATTTATGTTTCACAGAGCGTAGTTCGAAGTGGCGACGGAACGAGAAACCATCCATTCCGTTTCATTCAGGAGGCTGCCGACATAGCGCGTCCCGGAGACGTAGTAATTGTTGCTCCGGGTATTTACAGAGAATTTGTGCATCCGAAAAACAGCGGAACCAAGGATCAGCCTATAGTTTATTGTACCACCGAGCCTCAGGGGGCTGTGATCACAGGCGCCGAGGAAATAAAGGAATGGGAACCCTTCAGGGGGGATGTCTGGAAGGTCAGTGTTCCCAATAATATTTTCGGAAATTACAATCCCTTCACAACGAAGGTAGAAGGTGACTGGTACTTTGCCGACAGAGAGAATCATACAGGAGAAGTTTATTTGAATGGAAAATCCATGTATGAAGAGAATTCCCTTGAGGCGGTTGAAAATCCCGAAGTCAGAAGAAGCTCCTGGGATCCGGAATTTAGCGTTTATACCTGGTTCTCAGCGCAGGAGATGAATGACACCGTTATCTTTGCCAATTTTCATGGAAAAGATCCGAACGAAGAAACTGTCGAGATAAGCGTAAGAAGGAACTGCTTCATGCCACTTACCGATGGTATAAATTACATCACTGTGTCAGGCTTTGCAATGAGGCAGGCAGCAACGCAGTGGGCACCGCCTACAGCTTATCAGGACGGACTTATAGGACCGCACTGGGCTAAGGGTTGGATCATTGAGGACTGTGAGATCTATGAATCCAAGTGCTCGGGCATTTCTTTGGGAAAATATCTTCAGAGCGGCAATGATAATAAGTGGACCAAGACCTACATTAAGGATGGCACTCAGACCGAGCGAGATGCTGTTTGTCAGGCAGTAAATGAGGGCTGGGACAAAGAGCATATTGGTTCTCACATAGTAAGAAGGTGTGAAATCCATGATTGCGGGCAGACCGGAATTGTTGGACATCTCGGAGGTGCCTTCAGCGTAATTGAAGATAACCATATTTACAGGATAAATACCAAGCATAATATAGAAGGTGCCGAGATTGGCGGCATCAAGATGCACGCCGCGATCGATACGATTTTCAGAAGAAATCACATCCATCACTGCACCAGAGGAATCTGGCTTGACTGGCAGGCACAGGGAACAAGGGTTACGCAGAACTTTTTCCATGATAATACACCGCCCGAAGGGTGCGAAATAAAGAGCGGATTGTCTCTGGGAGAGGATTTGTTTGTCGAGGTATCGCACGGACCGACTCTTATTGACCACAATCTTATGCTGTCGGATATTTCCTGCAGATTAAGCACTCAGGGTATCGCACTGGTGCACAATCTTATAAATGGTTCGTTTACCTTTGTAGGTGAGGGGTGTGACAACGGCGGACTTAAGTTCCAGAGCTGCAGATACACGCCGTACCATGTTCCGCACTCCACGAAAATTGCGGGATTTATGACTATTCTGCACGGCGATGCAAGATTCTATAACAATATCTTCGTTCAGAAGGAGATAAGGCAGGACCTCAGAGATTATGTGCATCAGGCAGGCTTTGAGTCACTGACGCTATACAATTTTATATGCGGAACCAAGCCCTATGACGGTTATCCCACGAAGGAACAGTATTTTGCCTCGTTAAAACCGATGTCCGGAGACTTCGCTAAGCCCGGCAGCAATGATAAATACTATGATCATCTTCCGGTTTACACCGGTGGAAATGCGTTCTTTAACGGAGCGCAGCCCTGTGACAGCGAGCATTCGCCCTATATTGAGAAAAATCATACCGTTAAGATAATTGTCTCCGAAGAGGACGGACATTTCAGACTTCACACAAACCTCTACGAGTATCTGCCAAGGAGCATGACTCGAATGGTTTCTACTAAGGTTATGGGACAGGCATTTGAGCCGGAGCAGTTTTTTGAAAATCCGGACGGGACAGAGATTATATTTGATACGGACTATTTTGGAAGAAAAAGATCAATCCATCCTCTCTGCGGACCTTTTGAAGAAGGTGCTGCGGACAGATTTACCGTTGCATATCCCACCATGGGCGGACGTGCAATATATTATCACGATAAACACCGCCTTGAAGGAAGAGCGCGTAAGCGTATTTCTCAGAAGGACTTGGAGGATATGGAGCCGGAGCAGAGACCTTTTGGGGAGTTTGAGAACGGTCCCGAGGGTGAAGCAAGCTGGGAAGCCATGGAAAAAGAGGATGAAGTGGCAAGAATCCAAGCTGATATTACAATGACCGGCTGTGAAAATGTTACCTTCCCATACAACGGAACGTTGTTCCAGGTTCAGGATATTTTTGTAAGAGGCAACACGGCGTGGCTTCGCGATCTTAAAACGCAGAGGCTTGTTGAGGTTGACTGCGAATACGGAATCTATTCGGAGAAGAAAAAATGGAGTGTCAGCTCATTGCAGTCTGTAGATGCCGGTTCTGATGCCAATATGAGCGGTATTGTTCAGACAGTGGGAACACTTTTGTGCGTACTCAGTAAGAGTATGGCTCATGATCCCGCAGATGCCTGCAAGACTATAAGCGAGAGAGTAAATAAGGCTCTCGAGCCCCGCATAACTATGAGACTCACACCTAAATATTTAAAATTTATACAGGAGAAAAAATTCATCTCATTAGAGGATGTTATTTACAGAGTAAAGACATCACCTATTGAGCCTGTCACAGAGACTGTTGAGAATCTGTGATACAGATAACTATTAATAATGGAAAGACATACAAATTGGTACAAACTTGATAACGCTGCAAAGATCATTCCTTCAACAGTTAGCGGGGCAAATACGAGAGTTTTTCGTATTTCCTGCGAACTGTTTGAGGAGATTGATCCGGTTATATTACAAAGGGCGCTTGATGAGTCCATCGTCGAATACCCTTTTTTCAATTGCATTTTAAGGAGAGGACTTTTCTGGTATTATCTTGAGGATTCAAACCTTTCCTGCGAGGTGGAGGAAGAGCATCTGCCGCCCTGCAGTGCGCTGTATCTTCCCGGTAAAAAGAGTCTTTTATACAGAGTGTTTTATTATAAAAGACGTATAAGCATAGAGATGTTCCATGTGCTGGCCGACGGAACGGGTGCGTTCATGTTCTTTAGGCGTATGGTGACGAGATATCTCGAGATTGCGCACGATTTTCATGCGGATGACGATTTCTTCGCAGCGGAAATTTCATCACTTCAGGAGAAAAATAACGATGCCTTCAGGCATTTTTATCAGAACCAGAAAGGCTTAAAGCAGCTAAAGAGCCTTTCTTCAAACAATGCTTATCAGCTTCATGGAGAAGCTGACAGTAACAATGAGTCACATATTGTTGAAGCCTGTGTTTCGGCTAAGGCTTTCAAAAAGCTTGCAGAGAAGTATGGCTCAACAGTTGGAGTTCTTTCGACTGCGGTTTATATCGCAGCCATAATAGATACGATGTCGACTGCACAGAAGAAGAAGCCTATTGTTGTAAGTGTGCCGGTAAACCTGAGGCAGTATTTTCAATCTTACACAGCGAGAAATTTCTTTGGGGTAATAAGCATAAAATACGATCCCATGGATTTTGACAATACGCTGCAGAGCATTATAGATGTGGTGAATGCAGCTTTTAAGAAGCAGCTTGAGCCTTCAAGAATTAATGAGACCATGAATTCTTATGCGGCGCTTGAGCATAATATAGCGATAAAGGTTGTGCCGCTTTTCATAAAGGATTATGTCGTAGGACAGTTTGATGCTGCTGCCAAGAAAGGTGTGACGACTTCGATTTCAAATATGGGTGTTATAAAAATGCCCGCTGAGGTGACTCCTTTCATAGAGAGATTTGCGGCGTTTATGACTGCTTCCAAGGAGCAGATAACCATATGCAGCTTCAGGGATAAGATGGTGTTCGGAGAGTGTTCGGCCTTCACCAATCATCCCACGATGCTGAACCTTTGCAGAAGGCTGACTGCTGAGGGAATCGGTGTTGAGATAAGCACCAATGATTATGATGTTCCAATTATTAAGGAAAAGAAGACAAGGGAGAGTAAGTAAATGCATTATTGCCCGAAATGTAAAATTGTAATAAGAGGGAACAAGACCTGCTGTCCTTTGTGCGAAGGAAAAATTCTCGGCAGGAGCGACGTTCTTAGAACCGGTATAGATGAGAGGATGTATGATATCGATGACTTTTCGGAGGAGCCGGATGAGCCCTACCCGACGCTTCCCGAGAGAAAAATCAACGGCGTGACTTTTGTGAAAATATGCACCTTTTTACTGGCAATCATTATAGTACTTGGAATTACTCTTAAGTATCTCTTCGGAGATATGGTGACCTGGGTTGGAATGGTTATTCTCGGAAGTGTTGTGTTATGGCTGGATATACTGGCCATCATGCGCTACCGCTATAACATATTAAAAGTTCTTGCAGTTGAGGTACTTGTCGCGATAATTGTCGACTATTACATTGACAAGGTTACAGGCTTTCACGGATGGAGTGTTATTTGGATGATTCCTTTTTGCCTGGTGGGGCATTCGATCGCGAGCTGGATTATCGCTAAATTTATGAAGCTTCGTATAGAGGAGTACATCATATATATTGTATTTGATGCTGTGCTCGCCTTTTCCCAGGCCTATTTCATCTGGAGCGGTGAAAACACATATCCTTACGCAGCGGTGTTTGTCATGGCAGCTTTCGCGATTGCTGTCGCCGCATTGTTACTGTTCCGCTTTAGAGAGCTTAGCAGTGCAACGCAGAGGATGTTTAACGTGTAAACCTTCTATGTGGCGAGAAGCCACAACGAGAAAATGCTTGCATTTTCGAGTCTGGCTCTGAAGAATTACTTACAAGAGATGATGGATCATGGACTACAAAGAAAAACGCAAAATCAGAAAGCAAAAACTAGAGCAGCAGTTTGGCGACTTCGTGGAGAATTCCATCGGGAAAAGAATAGTTGATAAAGACCTTATTGCCCCTGAACTCCCCGATAAGCCTGAAAAGAAGAAGTGGTACCGCGTTATAATTCCCATGGGGCTAAGTGGTGATGGCTCTGAATATCATGTTTATGTAAAGATTGCAGATCCCAAAAAGCTCTGCATCTTTTTTTCAGGCGGAGGTGTGGCGTACAACGAGTACACTGCTGCAAGGCCTATTACCGGTGGAAAGGTTGCTGCGGATCTTCCCAATTACTATTGGAATAATCTGCGCCCTTTTACTCAGATAATGAACATCGATATGGGGATCATGAACCTCAAGGATAAGGCAAACCCTTTCAAGGACTGGTCTATAATTGATATTCCTTATGCCACCGGCGATTTTCACGTAGGAAACAACGATTTTCCCTATGAAGGTGAGGATGGAGAGAAGCATGTTCTGCATTTTCACGGATATATCAATTTCCTTGAAGCGATGGGGGTATCCAGAAATTTGTTCGGAAACCCGAAAAGACTTCTGATAGCTGGTAACAGCGCAGGCGCTTTTGCGGTTCCGGCACTTACTGATGAGATACTCAGAGTGTGGTATCCTGAGGTGAAAGATGTGACGCTTTTATCGGACAGTGCGCTTCTTCTTTACAATAAGTGGGAGTATACCGCACGGGAAGTTTGGAAAGCTCCGGAGCCGATATGTGATGCCATTAAGTCAGACAACATCACGCTTAGCTGGTATAGACGATTATTTAAAAAATATGGTGACAGACTTAGATATCTTTACTCCAGTTCCACCAGGGATTATGTGCTTAGTGCCTACTATAATGATGTTACCAACAAAACCTACAAGACGGATGCGGATGTTCAGGATGCGTACTATAATCAGCTTAAGGAAATGGTGAAGGAGTTAAAGAATCTTACTCCGAAGTTCGGTATGTTTATAAATGACTGGACGTTGCCTATCGTCACAAAAGGCGGAACTGTCCATACAGCTGTACGGGAACCGTATTTTACCCTTTTTTCGCAAAACGATGTGACAATGGCGCGATGGCTTCACGATGCCGTAAACGGGAATGTTTATGATGTCGGGATGGAGCTACTGAAATGATGTCATAACTATATAGCCTTCCCCTTTGGGGCGCACGACGTCCGGGGGACGTCGGCTTTGCGCTGACCGGAGCGGAGCGTAGACAAGGTGGCACGAAGTGCCGGATGAGGGGAAAACAATATACTAAATTTTTTCTAAGTTTATGCCGAAATAAAGTATGAAAAAATAAAAGCAGGGGATTTATGCGCATGCAAAAACGTAGGGGGAAAATCAGGAAAACAATAAGAAATACTATCCTTACGTTATCCTGCATCACCTTTCTGGTGGTGACAGGTATTTTTGCTGTAGAGATTTATCAGGAGCAAAAGAGCAGCGCCAACATGAGAAAAGTTCAGGCAATGGCAGCCGTTACGGTTGGCGAATCAGGCACCGTAAAGAAGGCTATAAGTGATGATCCTGATGATCCAAAGAACAATCTCGCAGCTCTGAAAATCGAGTACCTGTATAAGAAGAACAAGGATCTGACCGGCTGGCTTCGAATCAACAATTCGGATATTGATTATCCGATAATGTACAGGGAAGGGGATAATGACTATTATCTTCAGCACGATTTTTTCGGAAATGATGACAGAAACGGCCTATTGGTTTTAGATAAAAGATGCAGTTTTGATTTGTCTGATAATCACCTTCTGATACACGGACATAACATGAAGTCCGGAGCATTGTTCGGAACTCTGAAGTATTATAAAGAAGATGAGTATCTTAGAAAGCACCAGGCAGTTGAGCTTGACACACCGACAGAACAGCGATTTTATGAGATAATAGCAGTGGTTGATACCACAGCAAATGGTGAGAAGGATGGCTTTAACTACGCAGATTATATCAATATAAATGATAAGCAGACTTTTGATACCTACATTGCATATCTTAAAGCAAAGTCACTTCACAAGATAGCAGCGACAGCTTCCTATGGTGACCAGCTGCTTACACTTTCAACCTGTGACTATACAATGAAGAACGGAAGATTACTTGTTGTTGCGAAACGAGTAGGATGATAAATTGCTAAATGACAGAGATGAATTTTGAGTCTAAACATCGGAAGGGGAATTTGACATGAAAAAAATACGAGTACTTACAATAATTCCAATTTGTCTTATGCTTATGCTTACGCCTGTATCTGGAATCCGCGCAGGTGCTGTAACGGTTGATATTAAGGACAATTACGATGCCGGACTTTTAGGCGAAGAGAGGGATGGTAACGGTAAAGATGAAGATGAGGATGCTGCAAGCACCGCGAGCTCAAGTACTGCAGCAAACAGTGCATCCAAGGCTTCATCAGCAGCAAGTAATACGGCTTCATCAACTGCTCCGGCAGCAACCACGCCGACAACTACTACGCCGGCAGCAACAGATGTCGCTGCTAACACTGCTTCTACAGCAGCAACCACCACAACAACAGATCTTCCCAAAACAGGTGATGATAACCGCATAATGATTACCTTCATTGCAATGCTTGCCAGCTTTTCCGTATTCCTGACAGCACTGCTTACAGGGAAACATCTTAAGGCATGAAGATACACATATTGTTGATAAGCTTAGGTCCGGACATATTGTTCGGGCCTTTTTATTTTTGGTCTAAAATTTTTAAATTTCCTCTAAAGTTATAATGTTTTTAGCCGATATATAAGATAGCAAGGGATATGCCGAATATCAAAGGATTGATAATCTTTGGTATTCGGCCGTTTTTGTGTTCAAGGAGTGATGCTTTTACCCATAAATGATGCAGAATGGGGATTTATGGGTGTGCCTGGTTAGAGAGGTTACCAAGATTATTCCAATATAGGAAAAATATTGGTATAGCGGAAGGAATTATTTGCCAAGATATTTGATAAATTAGAAATATCTTGGTAAAGAAGCTAGGACTATTTACCAAGAAATTGCTAATAGTAGAATAATCTTGGTAAAGAGAAACGAATTTCCTACCCAGATTTTCAGGAAAAGAACGTTATCTGGGTAAGAGAGGAAGCAAGAACGGGAAATAGTCAGTTAAAAAGAACATAGTTTGCCTTGATATGGACATATCAAGCAATTTCAAGGTAAAGATAAGAAAAATGCCAAACTAGTAGTATCAAGGCAAATATAGGAAAATGCTTACCTTGAATGAGTTCAAAAACAAAAATTCAAGGCAAAATGGGGGATATCTGGGACAACTGCGATTAATAAAAGGAGGGATTGTCTATGATGGAACTCACCGGAATTAAAGAGCAAAACGGTATCTATACATATAGTTATAACGTTACACCGGATAAAGTATCATCAAACGCTAATTCTGCACAGATAGAAACCAATAAAATACAGCAATCAAAGCAAACATCACAGATAAATACAGCCAATACCCAAAGCTTTGCTGACTGCTACAACAATGCGGCCGATACAATTCAGAAAACCTCAAAGTCAGATTACTCAAAGGCAGAGTGGGATGCGCAGAGAACAAAGAATACTGCAATAGGAAAACTTCAAAAGCTGGATGCGGATGTTGCTGCGCTTGAGAGAGTTGCGCCTAATGCACCGCAGGAAGTCAAAAGTGCGTGGATTGATGCTTCCAGGGAGACAGGTTTTAATGGCATGGGATACGGGGAAAGCGGTGCAACAAAGCTCTTTGCGGAAGTATCGGCCAGTGCAAGAATGACAGACAATAGTATTGCAGGAGTCCAGGATCTTTTTGGCGGGACTGTGGATTCAGCAATAGATGCTGTGTCAGCGGCCAGATATGACACCATAAACAACAGTGCAAACGGAAATAGTAAGGAACTGGAATTCTACGACAATCTCTTGGGGAAACTGAACGGCCTCAAGGATGGAAGCTATACGCCGTCAGATGTCAGTACTTTTGAGAAAATGAATAAGAATAATATTGATGTATATCCGGGAGAAGAATCAAAAGCAGTAGAAAAACTGGAACTTCCGGATAATTACGGCCAGGGTTATTTCTTCCATAGGGCGGCAGCGTCTGATGCGGAAGGAAATAGCTTAGAACTTAGTGCTAAGTATCCCGCCGACTATGATAAAACAAATCCGTCGGTTGAAGTCTATGTGAAACAAGGTGATCAGGAAGGCTTATACAAAGTTGAGGTGAATAAGGTAAATCCTGAAACTGCCGGACAGGCAGAACTTTATGGCTTGTTTGCTTATATTGAGGATGACAAAAATGTTCCAAGGAATATAGACCCTGACTCATCAGACCTCTATTATTCAGAACTTGATAAAAAACTGGAGAAGCTTAAGAGTGATAATTTTTCGCAGATAGACACTCAGGAAATGGTAAACACCTTCAAGAGTATGGATACACTTTCCTATTGGGATAAGATAGACCTTAGAAAAAGTCTGATGGAGATTATGTAAATATGATGTTAAAAGGCGGTGTGCGATTGCATACCGCCTTTTGAAATATTGTAAATAATATAGCTTTGATTTAAACTTAAACGAGGAAACTCAACTAATTCAGTAAATAATGATTTTGTTCATTTAGGTCAATAGGGGGAAACCAAATGAGAAGTAAACCATTATCTCTATTACTTATGTCTACGATAGTATGCTGCCTGTTTTCCGGATGTGGCAAAAAGGGAAATGATGCTGCAACAGCTCCTGAAAATAATGGTACGACAGAAGCAGCCCAGAACAGCACGTCCGATTCTGCCGGGGATAAATCTGCAGAAAAATCTGAATCTGCTTCTCCTTATGATGGAGTACCACCGCTTGTCCTGCACAAGACAAGTAAATATGAATGGAATGAGGATAATAAGCCTTATCTCAAACATTACTACAGTTATCTTTCTCTTGGCAAAGAATATGCTGCTTCACACAGCGAGCTTGCGAAGAATATAAATGATGCCAGAGATGATATTGAAGCACACGAGTATGACTATTATACGTTATCCATGGAAGAGGCGAAGGAATATGATGATCTTACCTTCGAGTGCAGCTGGTATACGTATCTTAGGAGGGCTGACAGCAAGTACATCAGCTTTGTCAATGAATGTGAAAATGCGGGAACCTTCGACTTTAATGTCCTGTCATATATAGCGCATTCATATTATGTGGATAGCGGAAAAGAGATTAAGCTGACAGACATCGTTGCTGATGAGGATGCTTTTTATGACCTTCTGGCAGAGAAAGTAAAGAAAAATGTTGACGAAACACTGACGGATTATATGGGAGAGCCGTCGAACCTTGACAAGGAAGGTATTAAAAAAAGTATAAAGACCTGTATGCAAGGCACAGGGTGCGCATGGACTCTGGATCCTCAGGGGGTAACCTTTTGGTTTGATTCAAATGTATTTTCGCCATTTTCAACGTCAAACACTGTATTCTTCTCAGAAGATAAAGATGGGAAGATTTTTAAGGAGGAGTTTGCAAAAGATATCCCGGATGAATGGATAATGATGATGCCGGGAGGAGACAATACGCATTTTGATGAGGATGATGACGGAGAAGAGAATACTGTACTTTCTTCGGAAATAACTGAGTATGATCCGGATTTTGATGACTACTATGTTTCAGGTTTTATGATCAGCTATGAAGATGACTACAAAAAGTACAAGGGGGAAGAGGCTAGCTCCTACTTCATTTTCCTTATGCATAAAGATCATAAAAATCTTATTCTTGAATCACATTATGAGTATGATTATGCACTTATCAGTGCTTATCCGCTTGTTAATGGCAAAATAAAACAGGGCGACACAATGCTTGCTGGACTCGAATATGCCTGGGATGAGGCAGACGAAGATGAAGACGCTGCTCCTTTTTATATGCCGGTAGGAACGGAAGATATCAGGGTGCTTATTGATGAAGGCGGTGAGGAGCATGATGTAAAGGCTGATACAATAAGCGTCTCCATGGATGGAGAACTTTATAAAAAAGGTGAGGAAAATGCGTTTGATGGCCCCAAATCAGAAGAAGACCTTTTCACCTTCATGGAGGGGGAGTGGAGTCTTGTAAATCCGGTGACACTTAAAGATTATGGTCATATGGAAATCAAAAACGATGGCTCTTTTACATATGGATATACAGGCTCTGACGAGACCTGTACAGGTGAGTTTACACCAGATCACCAGTGTCCCGGAGAGAAAAATGTACCCTTATCATTTTCTGTAAATGTGTCAGGGATAGATAAGATGACCTTTGCAGACAATGGATATTATGTGCCTGATGACGGTAAGGATACATCAAATGTGAAACTGTATTATGGCAGCTGCGACAAAGAAGACTTCATTTACATGGAGGAGACAGGTAACGGCGATTCCTTCATGGGAAGCGTTCTTTTCCAGGATCAAAGTAGTGTGGACGGGTCATTTTCACTTTCATCAAATTCTTATCTGATGCATAGAAAGAGCAGCGAAACGATAGAGGCATCCGCAAACACAGGAAGCTTTTATGCATGGGTATGGAAAGCTGACGATAAAGGGCTCTGGGCACAGGAAATGAAACCCCTTACCTGGGACGGAGAGAATGAGTACACATTAAATCGCTTTACGGCAGCAGCTTTTGAACCGAAACAGATGAGCGCCGAATACTATAAATATTCAGATGGAATAGATAAGAAGCTGCTCTTAAACGGACAGCGACTGGAAATGGAATATCCAAGATACATGTGCAAACTGAGTATCGGATCAGATGGAAGCATAAAAGATATTGAAGAGGTTGACAGTGCATTTTACGGAATGTATGACCTTGGGGATTTGGATCCGGAGATTTCTTATGATGGTCTGAAGTTCAATTATAATGGCACTACCTTTGATTTGGAAGGAAAAGGCGCGGGAAATGCAATTCTTGATGTTTATCATGCATATGGAAAAGAGATTGTGGAGTGTCATGTAAATCCACATACAAGTTTATATTACATTTTTGATAAGTTCCGCGGAGAATTCTGCGAGGAACTCATAGACGGGACGAATCTTATCTGGCTGGATGATGACTTCACAACTGCAATTTATGCGCAGAAGAATGAAGTGAGAGACCTGTGCGGTGATTTTATGTTTGCTGTAGATGGTGAAGAAATTTCAGATCTTGAATTTACCGATGGCGGAAAGCGGGTAAAATGCTCTTACTATGTAAATGGCTATAGCGATGTCGAGGAAGAGACATTTGAAATGCCCGAGCGCCGAGACGCTGCAATGAATGCATATTGTAATTATGTGGATTCCGGAAGAGCAGGTGACTACAGAAAGTTTATGGAATATGCACCTGAAGATGCCGTATTCCTTGCTGTTACAGATCCGCAGGCTTGGGCAAGAGACCTCTTTTTCCTATCAGACATGCTTGAAGAGACAGCTGTAAACTATGTAATGGTTGTCTCTCTGCACGACAACTCGGTCGTTGATGTATATAAGGACGGCGAAACATGTACTGCTACCGAGTATCTGGATAAAGGAAAGAGTAGCATGTACAAGATGACGGTTTCTGAGACTATGCCTTTATATACCATTAAGGTAACAACAGACGAAGATGGAAAAGAGACCACTACAGAGTGGGCGGTAACGGAATTCAGTGGTGAAACCTACCAGCACTGTAGCTTTATTACAGGGAGATAATTATGAAAAAGAACACTTTAAGAACACTTTTATCGGTATCTATAATGACTGTTATGGCGCTGAACATTGCAGCCTGCGGAGAAAGTAATGAAAACGGAAGTAGTGAAGAGACAGCTACATCGGAAAGTGCGGCTGCTGAGGTGAATGTTGAAGCAGAAAGCACAGCGGCTGAAGAGACTGCTGCTACAGATAATACGGCAACTGATCAAAAAACTGATCTGGACGATTCACAAGTAGATGATCAGGTTGACTCAAATTCTGAGGAAAATGCAGAGGAAGTAATTACCGCGGTGGAAGATGCCTCAAAAGAAGCATCAGAAGAGGATAAGGAAACAGAATCGGGACAAGTGAACCATTTATCAGAAAGCAAATGCTCAGAGAAAATTGATCAGCTTCTGGCAACTAATCCGGCGACTCCTGACAACATAGATGTACTCAAAGAAATGGCAAGCTGTGTGACATATAGCCGTGTCATTGATGCTGATGGAGTTATTTTTTCGGAGATGGATAACGCAGGCAAGGCATCACTTCGATTCCAGATTCTTAACAGTGTCCTTTGGCTGCAGACACCTGTTCATGAGGATATAGCAACTACTGTAAATGATGAGACAGCGATTCCATTAGAGGATGCAGAGAGGATTTTTAAGGACTTTTACGGAGAAGAGAATTTTACTCCGTACGAATACGAAAGGGTAGAAGACGGATATGTTTATCCTTTGATGGCTGACGGGGAAGCCTGGCAGCGGGTTGAGCATATGCAATTTTTTGAGGATGATGACTACATTCTCTTTACGGGGCCGGGATTCTATGAAAGTAACGGCGGAGATGAGGAGTTCTTGGGATACGCAGATATTCTCTTTTCTAAGAATCCTGACAGCAAATATGGAGCAACGCTTCTTTATGGAAGATACCGTAATGAGAAAATAAACATATCTTCCGTAGAAACTTCGTCTGAGCTTTCTGCGTCCGGTGGGAAGACTTATTCAGGAGATAATTTGATTGATGGGGATTATACCACTGTATGGGCTGAAGGTGTTTCGGGAACAGGTGTAGGCGAGACTATCACACTTCATTTGGACAAAAAACAGCTTGTATATGGAGTAGTGATCTGTAACGGCTATACTGCAAGCTATGAACAGTTTGAAAATAATGGAGTGCTATCAGAGGCAAGTGCTGATTTTGGAGATGGAAATACCGTAAAAGGCGAAGTTATAAGCTGTAATTATGAGGGATACACAGCGGAAAATCTGGCAGATTTAAACCGGACAAAGCTTGAATTGGAAGAGCCCGTGATGACGGATACAATCGTTATTACGATAACCGGGGCAACTTCCGGAGCAAAATATGATGATACCTGCGTAAGCGAGGTGATGGCATACTGAAAAGCAGAACACGGGAGTCGAACCCGCCTCTTCAGCTTGGGAAGCTGACATACTACCGATGTACTAGTCCTGCAAACAACTATTTAATAATAAACAATTTGTGCTATAATTTCAAGTGGTTGAAAATAGTTTCGTTTCAGATTGGAGGAGAATATGGTAGTAGATAAGAGTAAGGCTCTCGAGAAGAGCAAGGGGTTTGCTAACGAGTTTCGTGAGTTCATCATGCGCGGCAATGTCATGGATCTGGCTGTCGGTGTTATCATCGGTGGAGCTTTCCAGAGCATTATCAATTCACTTGTAAATGACATCATAATGCCTGTTATCAGTGTTCTCACAGGTGGTATCGATTTTTCAAACTGGTTCGTTTCACTTGATGGCTCCAAGTACAGCAATCTTGCTGCAGCACAGGAAGCAGGAGCAGCTACACTTAACTATGGTGTATTCATTACAGCGGTTATCAACTTCCTGCTTATGGCACTTGTTATTTTCTGCATAGTAAAATCTCTTAACAAGGTCAGTGAAAAAGTGAAGAAGGAACAAGAGGAGGAAGCTCCTACAACAAAGATTTGTCCTCACTGCAAGAGCGAGATCAACATCGAGGCTACAAAGTGCCCTTGCTGTACATCTGATTTATAATTTCTGATAAAAAAGCGGATCGCCAATGACTAATTGACGATCCGTTTTTATATGCTCATTATGTGTTACACGCTTTATGCAAGCTCCGCAATATCAAGAAGAAGTCTTTCTGTATCATCCCATCCAAGACAGGGATCAGTGATTGATTTTCCATAGATACCTTCACCTATCTTCTGGCAACCTTCCTCAATATAACTTTCAATCATTACGCCCTTTACAAGCTCACTGATGTTTTTGTTCTGATTTCTGGAATGTAAAACTTCTTTTACAATACGTACCTGTTCCTGATATTTCTTGCCTGAATTGTTATGGTTGGCATCGATGATGGCAGCAGGATTTTTTATGTCTCTCTCGGAATATAGATAAGCAAGAAGACTGAGGTCCTCATAGTGGTAGTTGGGCTGGGACTGTCCGTGCTTATTCTGAGAACCGCGAAGGACGCAGTGGGAGAGCGGATTTCCGCTGGTTTTTACCTCATAGCCTCTGTATACAAAGGAATGAGGAAGCTGAGCTGCATAAACGGAATTGAGCATTACGCTTAGGGTACCGCTTGTAGGATTCTTCATTCCTGCAGGAACTCCAAAGCCGCTGGCAACCATTCTGTGCTCCTGATCCTCTACAGAGCGTGCACCGATGGCAACGTAGGAAAGAATGTCCTCGACATATCCCCAGTTCTCGGGATAAAGCATCTCATCGGCAGCGGTGAGTCCTGACTCCTCTATGGCACGAATCTGCATGTGACGCATTGCTACAAGACCGGCTCTGAAATCTGTCTTACCTTCGGGATCCGGCTGAGAAGTAATTCCCTTATATCCTTCACCTGTTGTACGAGGTTTATTTGTATATACTCTGGGAACGATTATCAGCTTATCCTTTACCCTGTCATTTACCTTGGCAAGTCTTGATACGTAATCGCAAACCGCATCCTCATTATCTGCAGAGCAGGGGCCTACGATGACAAGAAATTTATTACTGTTTCCTGTGAGAACATCAGCAATTTCCTTATCTCTTTTCTTTTTTAATTCAATTAAGTCCTTTGAAAGCGGGAACTCATCCCTGATTTCCTCAGGAGACGGAAGCTGCTGTATATATTGAAATGACATTTGAAAATACCTCCAATAAAATTCTCTAACGTGTTCCACTATAACACGTTAAAGTAAGAAAGTAAACGCCAATAATTTTAAATATAAAAAAAGTGTAAAGAATATCGGGAAAATCTGCAACTTTGTTTCCAAAACTTTAATAATTAATAATCGTTTATTTGATAATTTTCCACATAATTTATGATACACTTTTTATATGGAAAAATAAAATTATGATTTTTTAAAAAGCAAGCTGTTATTGACACCGGTTCGGGTGACGGTATAGTCCCTGGCCACAACAATAATTTATGAGGGTATGACTATGTGGAAAAAGATGTCTATTATGGCAAAGATGCTGATTGGTATTATTCCTATCGTTGCTATAGCAATGATTCTGATGACCTATATCAGTGTCTCAACCAGCCGCAGTCTGATCCAGGAGCAGACGACTGAAAGAAATGAGGCAATAACCGAAGGTAATATCAATAAGGTCGACAGCTATTTGGATGCGATAAGAACCACGGCTGTAGGACTCGCGGAAACTGTTGGCGCAACCTACAGAAGTGCGACAATGGAAGAGTTTAAAGATGCTTTCACCAATGTCCAGATGAACAATGAACTCATATCCGGATGCGGAATCTGGTTTGAGCCCTTTGCTTATCAAGGCGATCAGGAGTACATGGGACCTTATTGGTATAAGGATGGTTCTTCTGTAGTAGAGACTTGGGATTACAGTAATGCTGAGTATGATTATCACAATCAGGAATATTATCTTAATGCCAAGGCTTTGTCGAAGGGAACTGCGAAGATAACAGATCCTTACTATGATCCGACATCGGGAACTGTTATGTCGACCTGTTCGGCACCTATTTACAATAACAAAGATGAGTATATCGGCTGTGTTACTGTAGATGTTGTGCTTGATTCGATTGCTAATATTGCCGGTGCAATCACAGTAGGCAAAACCGGATCAGCTATGATGGTAACCTCTGATGGAACTTATCTCTATACCGCAGATAATCAGAAGGTTCAGGATGGCGCAAAGATAACAGATGAAGATAACGCTTCGCTTGTAGTTGCCGCATCTCAGGTACTTGCCAATGAGACAGGTATGGCAAGATTTGAGGAGAACGGAAAATATATTATTGTTAACTACGGAACGGTTCCGGAGGTTAACTGGAAGCTTATGATTCGCATGAATCAGGATGAGCTTGAAGAAGACGTAAATCAGATGACTTATATGATGGTGGGGATTTTGATAGCTGCCCTTGTTATAAGTTCACTGGTAGTAATACTCCTTGTAAGTTCTATTGCAAGAAATATCGCAAGCGTTAAAAAGTTTGCAGGATCCCTTGCAAGCGGCGACTTTACTGTATCAAAGCTTCATGCTAAGAACCAGGATGAGCTTGGACTTATGAGTGATTCCTTAAATAACATGTATGAGTCCAACAGAAGCGTAATCAGCCAGATATCCGATGAATCGGAACAGATAAGCTCGGCAAGTGCTTCACTGTCATCGATGGCAAATGAGCTTACCAGCCAGTTTGAGAAGATTCAGAGCAACATGTCCGGTGTAAACGATGCGATGATGTCATCCGGAGCAGCTACAGAGGAAGTAAGTGCATCCGTAGAGGAAGTTAATACTTCGGTTCAGAGCCTTGCAGATGTGAGTGAGGAGAGCCTTGCTGCTACCAAGGATATCATGATTCGCGCACATGAGATCGAGCAGAACAGCCAGAAGGCATACGACAATGCAATAAATATTGCGCAGGAGAGAAGTCAGGAGCTTTCGGATGCATCCGAGAAGGCTAAGGTTGTTGAAGAGATCAGCAACATGGCACAGTCTATTGCTGAGATAGCCGATCAGATCAACCTCCTTTCACTGAATGCTTCAATTGAGGCTGCAAGAGCAGGAGAGCATGGTAAGGGCTTCGCGGTTGTTGCTTCCGAGATCAATAAGCTTGCAACGGATACCGCCGAGGCAGTTCAGCAGATCCAGACCACTATCGACGGCGTTCAGGATGCTTTCCAGACACTTACCGAGAGTTCACAGGCACTGCTTGATTTTGTAAATAATACTGCTGCACCTGACTATGAGAACTTCGTGCATGTAGCCCGTCAGTATGGTGATGATGCTCAGCAGTTCGGCTCACAGTCCGATCAGATAGCTCAGATGGTAGAGAATATCAGAAATGCAATGAATGAGGTTAATAATGCGATTCAGAATATCGCAGAATCAACTCAGGAAACAGCATCCCATAGCTCTGATATTACCGATTCCATCAATACTGCTGCTGATGTAGTTGAAAACGTCGGTGATATGTCCAGCAAACAGGAAGACATTGCTGTTACTCTTGACGGAATTGTAAAGAACTTCAAACTCAGGTAAGGGCATATATCTCATAATTGCAAATTGTGATACAATTAAAGCTGTTCAGGATGAAAATTTTGACATTTTCTCCTGAATAGCTTTAATAATTTGGGGGATATATGAGTCAGAGACCACTTCGTGAATCAAATATAGAGCTTCTGAGAATATTGTCAGCCTGTGGGGTAATAATGCTGCATTATAACAGTGTGAAAAACGGAGGCTTTGCAGGAGCTGCTGATGGCAGCATAAATCAGTTTATTCTTGTTTTACTCGAGACCTTCAGCATTTGTGCTGTAAATGTATTTGTTCTGATCACCGGTTATTTCATGTGTAAAGTTAATAAGCGTGATGGCCTTAAACCTCTTAGCCTTGTAATGCAGGTGATTGTTTTTGCGCTGATTACTGTTTTGGCAAAGCGCGTCTTTTTACATCAAAGCTCTTCAATTGACGACTTGTTTGAATATATTTTTTCAGGCAACTGGTTTGTGTATGTGTTTGTGGCGCTCTATTTTATTTCGCCGTTCATCAATATTGCCTGGGAGAAACTTGATGTTTCCGGAAGAAAGCTTCTTATCGGAATATCATTTGTTTTGTTTTCAGTTTATCCAACAGTGATTGATATTTTAAAATACTGGTCAGGCAGACAGCTTGCCGGAAGCAGTACTATTGGAATTGATGGAGCTCAGGCAGGATATACAATTGTAAACTTTGCGCTTGTCTATCTGATTGGAGCTGGAATTCGGGATATGGATGAAAAGCATGTTCCGACGGTTGGACATCTGTTATTCTGGTATATTCTGAGTATCCTGGTGACGGTAGCCTGGAGCTATGCTGATGGAATAAGGGCAGGAAAGAACATCTATGATACGATAGCCTGGAACTATAACAATCCGCTTATTATTTCCCAGGCAGCGCTTTTATTCATGATGTTCAGAAAAATAAAGATAACGAACAATCGTATAATAAATGCCATAGCCGGAGGAACCTTTACTGTCTATATTTTAAATCTCAGACTTGTAGGCTTTTTGGATGCTAAGAGATTTGCGGGAGGTGACACCCCGCTGCTCATACTTCATATTATAGGCAGTATCATAGGCATATATGTATTTAGTTATATATGTTATATCCTTTATTTGTTTATAAAGCGTCCGATATATAAGATGATATCTGAAAAATGGTATCGAAACAGACGTTTTACAGTATAGCAAATGAATTTAAAATAATGATAATATGGCTTCAATCAGCCATTTGGGGAGGATACTATGAGCGATTTATTTAAAGATAAAAACGGATTAACAGAAGAGGAATATTTAAAGGATTACAATCCGGACAAGTGGAAAAAACCATCTGTTACGTCTGATATTTGTATAATAACAAATGATCCTGATAATAGAAAACTGCTTCTTGTAAAGAGGGGAAACCATCCATGCATAGGCATGTGGGCACTTCCGGGAGGATTTACCCAGGCCGGGGAGAGTATAGAAGAAACGGCTTCGAGAGAACTTGAGGAAGAAACTGCTGTAAAAATGGCTCCAAGCGACCTTGAGCTTGTCGGAGTCTACAGTAAGCCCGGGAGAGACCCCAGGGATTGGACAATTTCTATTGCGTTTCTTGCAGAGGTTGATGAAAATAAGGTAAAGCCTATAGCGGGTGACGATGCTGATGCCACCGGATGGTATAAGATTGAGGATACTGCGGAAGGAGTAAAGCTTTCCTGCGGTGATAATGTTTTTTATTCAAAGGACCTTGCATTCGATCACGAAGAGATCCTTCGTGATGCTTTAAAACTTATCAGGGGTATAGGATGACGAAAAACAAAATAGCCGTCACTGTGATAAGGCTTACAGTGACGGTATTGTTTACATGTGCGATCTGTGCATGCGCAAATAGTGAGGAAAACGAAGATCCTCCGGAACTCTTTGAGAAGATACCGGAGGGTGAGCATCCTTCTGAGCTCGCAAGAGCAATAACTCAAGTGGATGAGGATACCAAGCCTGCGCTTTCTGAAAGTAAAACAGATGATATTTCTGCAAGTGATGATGCTCAGGAAGAAACCGGTGAAGCAAACGGCGAAGAAGTCGATATTGAAGAATTACAACCGATTGATATCAAAGAACTTGAGGTGAGCGAAGCAATTGTTATTGATGATGCTGATGAGGACCTTATAACCGCTGCAGATGGGACAGAAACAGACTATGAATCGATATCGGACGATACGGAATTGCCGAGTTTTTATACTTCCGATAAAACTGATAACAGGGATTATATAACAGCTGTAAGGAATCAGGGTGATACTGCACTTTGTTGGAATTTTGCGGCGCTCGGGGCTGTGGAAAGCAATCTTCTAAAGAAGCATGAGGATCTTGAGACAGATTCGCTTAACCTATCGGAGAAGCACGGAGCATACTATAACATGCATAAAGCCGAAGGCTCTGCAGGCGGTGGCATCGACGAAGACTATCGCGAATTTGTTTATGAAGAGGGTGATGGTTTTTTAAGCAAGTATGACACCGGCTATTTATCCGTTGGAGGTGTTACTGACTATTGCCTTAGTATTTTGACAGCCTGGAAAGGCCCTGTTGTGGATGAAAATATGAATTCAATACATGTTCTCAGAGGTCAGAATGATTTTTATACGCAAAATGCTGATGTACCTACTGATGCGTATGGGAATGCCGTTTGCCATGTCCAAAATGTCATGGAAGTTCCGGCTACAGAAAAGAACAGGGAACTTATTAAAAGGCTGATAGTAAAGCACGGAAGCGTGACGGCCAGTATTTGCGCTGATGATGACTATTGGACAGGCAAAAAGGTTGCGCTGTACGATTATAAAAAGTACGGAAACGGAAATTATGCCGATCATGAAGTACTAATAGTAGGTTGGAATGACGACTACCCTGCTGCAAACTTCATTACAAAACCTTCAGAGAATGGCGCTTTTATCTGCAGGAACAGCTGGGGTACCAAATACGGGGCATCAGGTTACTTTTATCTGTCCTACGAGGACAGTATCTTGTGTAATAACAATGTTGCTGCGTATGATTGTGCAATGCCGGAAGATGATAACTGGTATGATACGAATTATCAGTATGCAGGTTTTTTGACACATATCAAGGATCCGATAATCGACCAGGAAAACGTAGTTTACATGTTTGATAAAAATAACGCGGAGTATGGAATTGTCTTTTCACCGGAAAGTGATGAGGAACTTTCAGCCTTCGGATACTTTACGATGAGTACTCTTTCAAATGATACTGCAAGCATCTACGAGCTTCCGGGAGAAGCAGATGGTTCAAATGCAGATTATTACAGTATTAGTGTGCTCGGAAGCCCAATCATAACAATGGATTGCAAATCGATTACCGGAGGATATCACACGTTTTCTTTAACTGAAAAGATAGAGGTACAAAAAGACAAAAAGTATATTCTGGTTATAAAACCCGGTAAGGAGCAGTACCTCGTCTATGAAAAGGCCATGGATTACACAACTGAGCAGCATAAGGATGAGTGGCATAACAATCTGGGATCAATACATACAGTGAACACGGCAAGCGGTCACAGCTATCTGGTCGATAGAACCGGCAATTACATGCTCAGGCAAGATGAAAGAGACTTCTTTGTGAAGATATACACAAAGAAAATAAGAAATACAGATTTGATTACAAAATAAAATCCCCATTAATGGGAGGTGACCATGCGATGGGGAGTCGCATGGCCATGTTGTATGAAAAAAGTTTTTGGGGTTCAGAAGATGTTCTTCATCTCTGATGTGTTTATATTAAGATAAATATGTTGCCAAAATATGGACGGTTCATAAAGTAAAAATATTATGTTTATAAACTATATCTGTAATGTGTGAAGCAGAAATAAAAATTAACGGATTAGCGTAGTCAAATTCAGAAAAAGCCCAGAATTTATGGGATTTTTAGTTTGTTAAAGAAATACCGATTCTTGCAATGTTATTTTGAATGTGCTATATTTTGTGGTAGGAAATGATTTAAACACAAATTCTGCTAATTGTGATTCATAGGAGGTTTGTAGTGGGGAGAGAAGATAAGACACCTGCAGAGATTCGTACCACAGATAAATTGAAGATTCAGAGAATCCTTTCTGAAGCCGGCTATATGGTTGAGATGGGAAACGGAAGTGTTCCGACAGTCGTTTGTAAGAGACGCGAGGACATGAGCAAGGATCTTCAGGATATCCGTAAGATACTGAAGGAACAGCGATACGAAGGAAGCTTCGGAGTTCGCGCTCCACGTAAGACGGATGAGCTTATATCAAATGAGAATATAGATAATTCAGAAGTTATGGACGAGATGGTACCTGCAGCAGGTTGAGACTGATGATAAAAATAAGGAGTTGACTTATAATTAAGGCAACTCCTTTTTTATACCTATTACTGAACCACAGCATTCGCTTCATCCTGAGCAGATTCATCATGAACGGTAACCATTGAAAGAGACTGAGCTCTTTTGATCTCATCTTTCTGCTTTTTAACAGAGAGGATGTAGGTCATAAGCTGACTGTCGATACCACGCATCTTACAGCCTACTGCATCGTAGGTCCCGATTTTGAAATTTCGTACAACTGTAAGGTTCATCTCAAAAGCTTTTGTATAACCGGCTGGCTTAAAGGTAAGCCTTATTGTGTCACCGGCTTTTGCTGTGGCGGATTTTCCGAGAAGAAGTGATAAACCGCGAATAGAAATATCATAGATAATAGCGCTTGTTGTAGTCACATGGTTTATAACTGCTTTGCTGAGGGCATTTATTACATATCTTTCAGCCTTTCTCTGATTATCTGCATCGGATATCGCTTCGGTTCCCTTTAGAAGATAATACGTATCATTCCAGTTTTCATACGGAATAACTGACTCAAGATGGAAATTTATAGAAATACCGGAAGGCATCTTAGCTATTGCTGTAGCCTGAGTAGCAGCGGGTATGGGTTGTCCGTGATATTTAAGCGGACCGACCAGAAGTGAGTCATCCATAACCGAGATGGCTTTCGTCTTAATGTTTACCGGCATATTATCGATTAGTGTGCTCACGGTGAGTTCTGTTCCTTGAGCTAAAGCAGTGATATTCATAGCGCCCTCATACGTTTGAATAAAATGTTTATTTGTACATGAATAATTGCAACCTTATATATTAAACAATGGGAAACCACAAATGTAAAGTGAGTTTTCGTAAAAAATTAAGCCGTGGTGAAAGTAAATGCCAAAAACTAATAAACTATATGAAAAAATAATTCCTAAATTTGTGCCCAATTCAGTAGTTCTGGCTCTTTTTTCCATTATTGCATTCTTTTCGGGTCCTGTAAAGAAACGGATAAGAGAACTGCATTTCCGGGAAAACAGCAGGCTGTTTTCGGAGCATGCAGAACGTTTTCTTAAGAATACCGGGCACATAGAGAACCAGTCGGAGTGGACAGGTGTCTTATTTGGTACTCATAAAAAATCAGATATGTCTTACTCGGGCTGTGAAATAATAGCAACCTACAATGCACTTAGGAGTCTCGGCGATAAGAGCGATACTATACCATATCTTATAAGATATTTCGAACAAAAAGGGATTGCACTTAAGGGTGGCTTTGGAATTACTCCGTCAGCGCCGTGCAAATTTTTTAGGAGCAGGGGCTTTGAAGTAAAAAAGCTTACCACAAGAAAAAAGGAGGATATCAATTCCTTTGGCGAGAGATATCGTACTTTTATCGTGACATTTTACTGGAATGTAAATAATATCAAAGATCAGCTTCATACAGTAAATATCTCGAAAGAGGCTGACTGCTTCTATATACACAACAATTATTTCAGGGCAAAGGGAGGCGGCTACTCACGTCAGGGGGCCTATTCAAGCCTTGCGGAGGCGATAGATAATCTTGGGGCCAATGCCGTGCCATTGGCTATTGTCTGTATTCGCCCTTCCACAGCCCATATAGATCGGAGGACTATGAAAAATACCGGCGAAAGATTTACTACTAAAACATCACTGGTCCTGTATTTTTTAGAAGGATGTAAAGCCTTATTCATTTCAGAAGTCATCTTTTCGATAATGGTGGCTTTTCTTGATATGGTCAATCCCAAAATCATACAGTATACGGTCGATTATCTAATCGGGGATTCAAATTCCCGCATGCCGTTTTATATGCAGATGATAGTCGATTTCACAGGTGGAAAGGAGTATCTAAGGGCGCATATAGCTATGATGGCTCTTGTTGTAGTTATCATAGCATTTCTATGTGCTGTTTTCAGGTATCTCAATAAACTGCTCAACTCGATGGCTGCTGAAAAGCTTATATGCAGGATGAGAGATATTCTCTTTGAGCATATCAGCCATCTGCCCTTTTCATGGCACAGTGAGAACCATACGGGTGACATTATTCAGAGATGTACATCAGATGTGGAGACAATCAAGAACTTTCTCTCTGAGCAGCTGACCGCACTTTTCAGAATTGTGATCATGATAGGGCTCGGTTTAACATTCATGTTTCAGATAGATGTGAAGCTTTCACTGATTTCAGCCGCATTCATTCCGGTAATCGTACTGTATTCGCTTTTCTTTCATAACAGGATCGGAAGTGCCTTTGAAAATGCGGATATCGAGGAGGGAAAGCTCTCAGCTATAGCGCAGGAGAACCTGACCGGAGTCAGAGTGGTAAGAGCGTTTGGACGTGAGAAGTTCGAGCGTGAGCGCTTTGAGAAAAAGAACACAGAATATACTAATATGTGGGTTCACCTTATGAAGTTGCTGGCAGCCTTTTGGACATCAAATGATCTGATATCAGGCTTTCAGGGTATGACGGTACTTGTGATGGGTTCTGTATTCTGCGTACAGGGGCGAATTACAGTGGGTGAGCTCATAGCATTCGTTGCATACAATGCTATGATTTCTTGGCCTGTGCGACTTCTGGGGCGTGTTATATCCGAGATGAGTAAGGCCGGCGTTTCCATTGACAGGCTTCGTTATATCATGAACTCCGAGGTGGAGAAGGATGACGAGGATGCCGGAGAACCACCACTTAACAAGGATATAGAGTTTAATCATGTGAGCTTTACTTATGAAAACGGGACAGCAGAGATTCTTAAGGACGTCAGCTTTAAGGTTGAAGCAGGGAAGACTGTGGGTGTGCTTGGAGGAACGGGTTCCGGAAAATCGACACTTATGTACCTTCTTGACAGACTCTACAACCTTCCGGAGAATGGTGGAAGCATTACTATAGGCGGAGTCGATATTCGCAAAATCAAGATGCATTACTTAAGGGAAAACATCGGTTTCGTGCTTCAGGAGCCATTCCTGTTTTCGAGAACGCTTTTTGAAAACATCGGAATTACCAGTAAGTCAGCTAAGATGGAGGATGTCAGAAAAGCTGCTAAGATGGCGTCGCTTGATGACACCATTAAAAATTTCGATGAGGGCTACGATACCTTCGTAGGAGAGCGTGGAGTAACCCTTTCAGGCGGACAGAAGCAGAGGACTGCGATAGCGCAGATGCTCATTACTAACCCGCCGATTATGATCTTTGATGATTCGCTTTCAGCTGTTGATACGGAGACGGATGCCAAGATAAGGGCAGCTCTCGATGAACACGCGGGAATGGCTACAACTATCATCATTTCTCACAGAATAACGACGTTGATGCATGCGGATCGAATAATTGTACTTAGTCACGGAAAGGTTGTAGAGGAAGGAACTCACGATGAGCTTCTTGCAGAGAATGGCCTTTACCGCAGAATTTATGACATACAGATTCAGGGAGGAGGTGAAGGTATTGCCTGAAAATGATACCAATAAAACCGTCACCAGGCTTCCATGGTTTGGAATACCAAGACTTATGCCTTTTTTGAAACCTTATCTGCCAAAGATGGCAGTAATGGTCTTTCTGGGGAGTATGGTAAGTCTGGTGGATTCGGTTGTACCGCTTTTTAACAGATATGCACTAAATAATTTCGTTGCCAGGGGAACGATTAAAGGAATAGGCATCTTTGCTTTTGTTTACGCTGTTATTCTTATACTTAAGCTGATTATGGACTTTACCAGTGCGTATATGTGCGGGGAAATAGAGATGTCTGTGGACAGGGATCTTAGAAATGCAGCATTCAACCATCTGCAGGAGCTGTCCTTTTCCTACTTCAACCAGAACAATGTCGGCTATATTCATGCCAGGGTAATGAGTGATACCGGTAAGATCGGTATGATGTGCGCCTGGAGAATGATGGACATAGTCTGGAACGGCAGTTACATACTATTCGTATTTATAGTTATGCTCACGGTTAATGTAAGACTTGCGCTGTATGTTCTTGCACTTGTTCCGATTGCAATAGTGCTTGTTATTTATTTCCAAAAGCATTTGATAGTGCTTAATAGGAAAATACGAGAGCTGAATTCAACAATAACAGGTAATTTCAATGAGGGTATTACAGGTGCCAAGGCAATAAAAACACTTGTTGTTGAAAAGAAGATTCAGGAAGATTTCATGGAGGATACAGAGAAGTATAGAAAAACCGCAGTTCATGCGACGCACTTTTCTGCAATGTTTACGGCCTCGGTAACAATGCTTTCGTCCTGTGCCCTTGCGCTTGTGCTTTGGAGAGGTGGTATGATTACGATGGAGGGCGTTATGGAAATAGGAACGCTTTCGGTTTTCCTGTCCTATGCGCTCGGAATACTTGAACCCATACAGAATATAATTGTTACGATTTCCGAACTTATTGCTGTTCAGGTTAATGTGGAGAGACTTACAAGACTACTTAACACAGAGTCTGATGTTGCTGATTCACCGGAGGTTGTCAGGAAGTACGGAGATACCTTTAATCCAAGGAAGGAAAACTGGGAAGAACTGGTGGGAGACGTAGAGTTCAAGGATGTATCCTTCCATTATCCCGACGGAACCGAGTATGTGCTGGAACATTTTAATCTGAAGGTTCCGCAGGGAAGTAACGTAGCTATTGTCGGCGAGACCGGAGCAGGCAAGTCCACACTTGTAAACCTCGTTTGCAGATTTTTTGAGCCTACCTCAGGACAGGTGCTTATAGACGGAAGGGATGCAAGAGAGAGATCGCAGCTGTGGCTTCACAGTAACATCGGCTATGTTTTGCAGACACCGCATCTTTTCTCGGGAAGTGTCAGAGAAAATCTGAAATATGGCAATCCGAATGCGACTGATGAGGAGATATGGGAAGCACTCAGGCTGGTATCTGCTGATAAAATTGTAAACAGGATGGAGAAAGGCCTTGATAGTGATGTCGGAGAGGGCGGAGATATGCTATCGACTGGTGAAAAGCAGCTCCTGTCCTTTGCAAGAGCTATTCTTGCAGATCCCAGGATACTGGTACTCGATGAAGCTACTTCTTCCATTGACACCGTGACAGAGAAAGCTATACAGGATGCCATATCGGTTGTTATTAAAGGCAGAACATCCTTTATGATTGCCCATAGATTATCAACAGTAGTTGATGCAGATTTTATACTTGTTGTAAGAGACGGAAAGATAATTGAACGCGGAACACATAAGGAACTTATGAAGAATATCGGTGGTTATTATCACCAGCTCTTCTCCAGACAGTATGAGGAGATGGAAGTCAGAGCAGCACTCTAAAATCATGCCTTCCCCTTGGGAAGGATGTGAAGTTAATTAAAGCCTTCCCCTAGGGGGAAAGGTGTCAGCGTAGCAGACGGATGAGGGGATAATTATAAATATGGATAAATTCACTATATTTAGTAACAATATACCTGCCACTTTTCTTATCGAAGAGGAGAGCTTTGAAGGGATTAAACTAATAGGAAAAACTGTCGCAGAGGACATACAGAGTGTGACTGGTATAATGCCTGAGATTATCCGGGGCATATTGGACATGCAGGCAGAAAACGTTTCTGAAAGTTCATGTGAAAATATCATTCTCATGGCTACCTGTGGACACAGCCCGGTTCTTGACAGTCTTGAGTCCCTTGGAAAGATAACGACAAAGGACATAGAAGGTAAACGTGAAGTCTATAAGATATCACTTGTTGATGAACCTTTCCCTGAGAATGGTCATGTAAAGCAGATGCTCGTGATTGCAGGAAGTGATAAACGCGGAACAATCTACGGAATGTTCAGACTTTCTGAGATGTGCGGAGTATCTCCGCTGATTTATTTTGGAGATGTGACACCACTTAAAAAGAACGAGATAATCCTAAAGCTTGATAAAGAAATTGTATCCAAGGAGCCTTCTGTCAGATATCGAGGATTTTTTATTAATGATGAGTGGCCTGCCTTTGGAAACTGGGCTACAGAGAAATTCGGCGATGTGAATGCAAAGTGCTACAGGAAGATATTTGAACTCCTTCTAAGGCTGAAGGGCAATTACATGTGGCCTGCCATGTGGAATTCCAATTTCTCGGAGGATGGTCCGGGGCTTCTTAGCGCTGAACTTGCAGATAAGCTTGGCGTAGTGATGGGGCTGTCTCATCATGAGCCTATGTGCAGAGCAGGTAACGAGTGGCAGCAGCAGTATAAAAAATACAGTGACGATAACACCTGGAGCTTTTTATCAAATGAAGAGGGCATTACAAAGTTCTGGGAGGACGGAATAAACAGGAATAAGGCATTCGAAAATGTGATTACCATAGGTATGCGCGGTGAGGCGGACTCAAAGCTCATGCCTGAGGATGCTACACTTTCAGATAATATCAGGGTTATAAAGAAGGCTATTAAGACTCAGGATGACCTTATCAGAAGAAATGTGAATGAGGATATTTCAATGGTGCCAAGGATGCTCGCTATCTACAAAGAGGTAGAGGACTACTATTTTGGTGATGAGTACACCGAGGGACTAAAGGACTGGGATGAGCTTAAGGATGTCATCTTTTTACTTAGTGATGATAATCACGGTCATGTTCGAGCACTTCCTACCGATGATACAAGAAATCATCCGGGCGGATTTGGAATGTATTATCATTTTGATTATCATGGCGCTCCTGTCAGCTATGAATGGGTCAATTGTACGAGACTGACTAAGACCTGGGAACAGATGAGCCTTGCTTACGAATCAGGAGTGAGGCAGATGTGGATTGTGAATGTGGGCGACCTTAAGCTCAATGAGTATCCGCTTTCATTTTTCATGGATATGGCATATGACTATGAAAAATATGGTGAAAAGTCTGTTAATAAGATAGAGGAGTATGTCTATGGTTGGATTAACAGGCAATTTCCCGGTGTTAGCGATGAGCAGAAAAAAGATATCGCTAAGGTGCTCGAGGGTTATACGAGATTCAATGCGCAGAGAACGCCGGAGACTATGAATCCGGATGTATATCATCCCGTGAACTTCATGGAGGGAGACAGAGTCTGGAGAGATGCAAGGGATATACTTGATACTGCTGACAGATTAAATAGAGAGCTTAGAGATGAAGCACTTATTGCATACAGGAGTATGATTTATTATCAGGCTGCAGCAAGCCTTAACAATGTGCTTATGAATGTTGAAGCAGGTATGAATAGAGAGCTTGCTCTTAGAGGCTGCGTCTATGCAAATCATTATGCTGAGTCTGTCAGGAAAAGGATCGAGGAGGATATCCGATATGTTAATGAGTTCCATGAGTTTAATGACTGTAAGTGGAAACATATGATGAGCTCTGATCACACTAATTTCAGAAGCTGGGATGCATATAACTGGACATACCCTACGGTATCGGTTGTTTCGCCAATTCACGGGCCTAAGGCAGCAGTGTCATTCAGGGGTGAAAAGATAGTAAACTACGGTGCTCATTGGCAGTGCCCGCCTGCACCTGTAAGCTACGGATTTACAAGACCTGAAACTACGGAAGTCTTTCTTGATATTGACAGTAGAGGTGATGTGAGCTATGTTTATGAAATTGAGAATGATATTGATTGGCTTATTTGCAAGAATGCTAAGGGAAGAGTAGAAGTTTCGCGAAGCAGAGTGGCAAATTTCATAGCAGAAGACGCTAACGGCACTTCAAGTGACGGAAGGAAAACTGTATGTTTTGCAAAAAGGGGAGAGCTGATAACCGGAAAAATCGAGGCAAAAGCCAAGGTGAAGATTAGCTTTGATGATGGCACTTTTACTGATGTGGACATCATTTTTAAAGCTGACAAGGAGAACTACCCTGATGGTTATAGTAGAGAAAACCTCTATATGGAAAAATGTGGAATCATCACAGTAAATGCTGAGTGTTTTCATGAGAAAAAAGATGTGCGCGGAGTTGGCTTTAAGGTAGTGGATTATCTTGGAAAGAGCGGCAAGCCTGCAATCAAGGTATTCCCTTCGACTTCAAATTTTGATAAAAAGGAAATCCTTGATGGAAGGGCTCCTTTGGTGAAATACAATGTACTTGTCGAAGATGATGGTGTTTATACATTGGATTTCCATCTTGCCATGACTAATCCCATAGTAAAAGGGGGACTCCTTAAGTTTGGCTACGCAGTAAATGAATCTGAAATTATAATCGAAAACGCCTTGAAAGATGGCTATTTTACAGATTTTCCATGCAGGCAGTGGTGCGACGACGTCCTTTCACACGAGCATACAAAAAGTGTTAAGGTAAGCCTTCATAAGGGGATAAATACTATCGCGCTCTATGCAGGAGATGCCGGCGCGGTATTCGACAAGCTGGTACTTTGCAGAGAGGATGTTATACTTCCGAAAACATATTTATATCGACAATGAGTTCTACTCAGTAAGCCTTGTAAAAGCAAATGCTAAGAAATAATCATTTAAATATTATATCCGGAGGGAAAAAGTATGAAAAATCATTTTTTAAAAGTTAGTGCTGTCGCAAAAAGATTTTTGGCACTCGCACTTATTGCGGCACTTGTTTTAGCCAATCCTTTAAGTGTTGAAGCTAAAACAAAGGTAAAGACATTAAAGTCAATCAAGAATGATGCCGGTAACCTCACAGTAAGCGTTGCAAATTCATGTGCAACTGAGATTAAAGCAGGCAAGAGCTACAAATTCAAGCTCAAGCAAAAGAATCATAGAGGTTTATCATATGTAAAATTCACAGCTCCTGCTACAAAGGATTATACATTCACATTATCTAAGTTAAGTACACCCAATGGCAGCTATGCAAATGGATTTTACACTTTATACAAGCAGCAGGCTGATGGTGTTGATGGACTTACTTCTTACGATAATATCAAGACCAACGCTCCCGGTGAAGGTTATTTTGCAAGCAGATCAGGCAACAAGCGGTTCCCTAAGACAAGAAAGCAGACAGTAAGTCTTAATGCCGGTGATACAGTATATATCTTCTTCGACACTTTGGCAATTCTTGCGAAGCACGTTACATTTAATTTCAAGGTAAGTAAATAATTACTATGATATAGGTGTCAAAAGATACTTTTGACACCTATATCATTTTTATAAACAATAAAACCGCTTAACCATTATGATTAAGCGGTTTTGTTTTGAGCAGGGGAAGCAGGATTCGAACCCGCATGAACGGTTTTGGAGACCGCAATACTAGCCATTGTATGATTCCCCTATCCTTGACGCTTTATGTCGCCAACGAATGAAATTATATCACAGTAATATGGTGATGTAAACATGTTTTTTGAACTTTTTACATCTTAAAAATAGTGTGCTGTTACTACGCGCTTTTTAGGGCTTTACTTTGTCAAAACCGCGAATGAAAAGGCAGGAAGAGTAAGGGTGTTCCCATCCAGTACTGCGTCTTCGCCACCGGTTGAAAGAGATGCTCCAAGAGTCTTGAAGCCATCAGCATCATCACTTTTGGCTAAATCGATCTGAATCGGCTCTTTACCGTTATTCAAAGCAATAAGAATAACAGAGTCTGTATCTGATATTTCTTTTGTCCATACAGCACAGCGATCGCCGCAAAGCTGATCAAGGATAGCGCACTTCCCACGTGCTATTGCAGGACAAGCATTCCTTATTCTGATTGCTTTTTTATAGTAATTGTAAATAGAAGACTCATCATTTTTCTGGTCTTCAAGGGTACCATAGGTCATCTCGATTTTATCCATACCAGAAGGACCTTTGGTCATGCCTTCAGAACCCGATTCGCCCCACTGCATGGGAGCGCGCTTGTTCTCATCTTTTCCGGAACCCTTCATTCCAAGCTCTTCACCATAGTATATGAAGGCGTTACCGCTCATAAGGAGATTCAGCGCTCCGGCTAGCTTGGTGCTGTCTGTCGCATTTTTTCCAATATAATAACCTGCACTTCTTGCCATATCGTGATTGGTGTAGAAGGGGGCGTTCACATAATCTTCTGAATAAGATGAAAAGAGTTTATCCTCGTCAATCTGTTGTTGTACGTATTTTATAGGTTTGAGCTTGCTCTTTGCGCATTTAGCGATGGCACCTTCACTTCCGGAAAAATCGAAATCAAAAAGTGAATCAATGCCGCTGGCATAATACTTGGAGTAGGTAGAAGAATTTGTCCAGGCTTCACCGACGATATAAGCATCGGGATTTATAGATTTTACGGCACTGACAAATTCCTTTAGCTGCGCGGTGCTTGTATCGGTATCATCAGTTGTATATGAAGTAACAGCGTCCATTCGGAAACCATCGCAGCCAAGATCAAGCCAGAACTTTGCGATATCAGCAAATTCCTGTTTTACCTTTTCGTTATCAAGATTTAGATCAGGCATCTCTGACCAGAATCTGCACTCGTAGTACCAGTCGGTACCTGCAAGCTTCTCATAACCTGTTGCAGACTCTTTTGAGAAATTAAAGTAGTCAAAGTAGGGACAATCTGATGCATCGGGTTCGGCATCAGCCGGCAGATTCCTCAGATAATCGCAAGCTTCTTTAAACCATGGGTGCTGAGAAGAGGTATGATTCATAACCATGTCATTGATAACACGGATTCCGCGCTTGTGAGATTCTTCAATGAGCTGTTTGTAATCGTCAATGGTTCCATACTCGGGATCGATGTCACAGTAATCGGTCACATCATATTTATGATATGTAGGAGATGGACAAACCGGCATAAGCCATATCTGATTACAACCAAGATCTTCAGCTGTAGAATCATCTCCGTCATTTATGTAATCAAGCTTGTTGATCACACCCTTCAGATCCCCGATTCCATCACCATCGCTGTCACAAAAGGAGTACACGAAGATCTCGTAAGTGGTGCGATAGTTATCATCGATGGTGGTACTTTCTTTTTTATTTCCACATGCAGAAGTGCTTGCCATTAAGCAAAGTGTAGAGACAAGACTTATATATTTGAGTCTTTTGGAATACTTTTTCATACTGTTTTCTCCCCCCTGTTGTTTTTACTCCCTGACTTCCTTGTGGTTCGACAGTGGCCTGAAAATGGTCATACGCCCTGTCCAGCCGACAATTCTTGTAATTATGACTCCGGCAAGCACGCCGCAACTGTCGATAATGATGTCCTTCTTCTGAGGGGAGCGGCCGGCGATGAATGACTGGTGGTATTCATCGAGGCAGGCGTAGCCTACGCATATTGCACCGGCAATAATAACAAGTGGAAATCCCCTAAGCCCATAGACATAGAGCGGAAAAGCAACCGTAATAGCAAGAAGCATATATTCCGAAAAATGAGCAAGCTTCCTTATATAATACTGATATGTGGTACTTAGCTCTGAAATATGGGCATCAGTCCATCCCTTATCTAGAACATCATTGGTTACGTTCAAAACCTCAACCCCAACTTTGTAGCTAAGAGCTGAGCTTGCATCGGCATTTTGGTCAGAAAAATTAAAAATCAGGCACATCATTACAATTGCAGGCAGAAACGACAGGGGCTTTAAAACAAAGCGCAGCGTCTGCTTTATATATAGAAGAAAATATTTCATATTTTATATTCCTTTTTCTATCTGTGAAAATTGGTTAGGAACAAGTATACAGCAAAACTATTCTTTGAACAAATTTCCATATATATTTTTTTCTTTCTTATGTTATAATTCATTGAGATAAATTTTCTTAATATATTGAATCCGAGGGGGCAGAGATATGTTTGAAGGAAAAGACGGCGAGAACAGCGTAGAAGATATCATTTCAAGATATAAGGATGATGTTGCGAGCCTTGCACCTTACATAACATGGCTTAAGGAGCATACCAAGCAGCAGGTTGCAGAGAGTTACTCCAACAGCGAATTATCCAAATCAATGCCGTTTCCTGTCTATGATTCAAATCTTCTGAGCTTTGTAAAACAGGCACAGCAGACGAAGATGATGAATCGCAACTATACATATGTCTATACAAGAAATCATCTCAATACTTATAAGGATGAACTTCTATTTATAGAAGATGCTGAGATCACAGACATGGATGACCTTGCAGGAATTCTCTCAAGATACATTCTTGAGGGTCAGACCAAGGGAACCGTGTGGGCCGAGGGTGTTTATACCGGAGTCCTCTATGCTGTTGTTTACAAGATGGATGATCTCATACACTTCTGGGGTACAATGTCGTATTAAGAAGATTATGAACTAACTTTTGATTTCAGGAGTTTTACTAATGGGTGAGAAATCTGCTCAGAAAAGAAAATACATTCTGGAAAAAGCCCGCGAAGTATTCGCGGAAAAGGGATTTAAAAATGTCACCATGAAGGATGTCGTAGAAGCTTGTGACATCAGTCGTGGAGGGCTTTATCTCTATTTCTCGTCCACTGAAGAAATCTTCCTTGCCGTATTGTCTGAAGAGACAGCGGATGAGGATGAGGAAGCTATTTCAAAAGCGTTGAATAATGACGCTACTGCCGGCGATATGCTGGCTCTTTTCTTGAAAGAGCAGAAAAAGGAAATTCTTCGAAAGAAGAACAGCCTTGTTATTGCCACTTATGAATATTTTGCAAACAGGGATATTCCCGCCTCTGACAATCCGCTTCGTAAACAGTTCGATACCGGAGTTCAGATTGTTCAGGCTTTAATTGAAAACGGAATACGTTCAGGCGAGTTTTTCTGTGCTGATCCGTATGGATGTGCCCGCAACCTTATGTATGTGGTTGAGGGTCTTAAAGTATCCGCTAAAACTATTGGTGTTAGCGAGTCCGCGGTTGACCGCGAATTGTTATATATATTGGAGGGCTTAGTGCCCGCAGATAATTAATCAGTGTTTTTCGACACTGATTTTTTGATATAAAAATAGTCTTCTTGTTCGGGCCTTCCCCCTGGGGGGAAGGTGTCAGCGAAGCTGACGGATGAGGGGATGACATTTATAAACTATCAGGAGGAGATTTATGAGCCAAGTCAGAAGAGTCTATGTGGAAAAGAAAGCACCCTATGCCGGAAAAGCCAAGGAGCTTCGTAAGGAGATCAAGAGCTATCTCGGTATCAAGAGTGTATCCAAGGTAAGGGAGTTCATCCGTTACGATGTGGAGAACATTTCGGATGAGGTATTTGAAAAAGCCTGCACTACAGTTTTTTCAGAGCCCCCGGTTGATATCCTTTATCATGAAAAGATCGAGATCCCGGAAGGGGCAAAAGTGTTCAGCGTTGAGGCGCTTCCCGGACAGTTCGATCAGAGGGCTGACTCAGCAGTTCAGTGTGTACGTTTTATTAAGGGCGACGAGGAGCCGGTTATCCGCACAGCTGTAACATACATGCTGATGGGAGACATTACTGATGAGGAACTTTCTAAAATAGAAGAGTACGTAATGAACCCCGTTGATTCAAGAATTGCTGATGAAGGAAAGCCCGAGACTCTTGTAGATAACTTCGAAGAGCCTGAGGATGTTAAGATTCTGGACGGATTTAAGGATATGGCAGAGGATGATCTTAAAAAGCTCTACGAATCCTTCGGTCTTGCTATGACCTTCAATGATTTCAAGTGGATTCAGCAGTACTTCCACGATGATGAGAAGCGCGATCCCTCAATGACAGAGATCCGCGTTCTTGATACATACTGGTCAGATCATTGCCGTCATACAACCTTCGGCACAGAGCTCAAAAACGTAAGCTTTGGTGATGGCTTCTATGCTGCGCCTATCAAAGCTTCATATGATAAATATCTTAGCGCGAGAGAGGACGTTTACGCTGATCCTAAGAAGCGCGAGGAGAAATTCATCTCCCTTATGGACATCGCCCTTATGGGAATGAAGAAACTTAAGAAAGACGGAAAGCTCACAGACATGGAAGAGTCTGAAGAGAATAACGCATGTACAGTTGTTGTTCCTGTAGATGTTGACTACGGTAACGGCCCTGTAAAAGAAAACTGGCTCGTATTTTTCAAAAATGAGACTCACAACCATCCTACAGAGATTGAGCCCTTCGGTGGTGCTGCCACATGTCTTGGCGGCGCTATCAGAGATCCGCTCTCAGGAAGAGGTTATGTATATCAGGCAATGCGTGTAACCGGTGCGGCTGATCCTACGGTTCCGGTTGCTGACACACTTAAAGGTAAGCTTTCACAGAAAAAGCTTGTTCGCGGTGCTGCTTCAGGTTATTCAAGTTATGGTAACCAGATTGGACTTGCAACAGGATATGTAAAGGAAGTTTACCATCCCGACTACGCTGCAAAGAGAATGGAAATCGGTGCTGTTATGGGCGCTGCTCCCCAGGAGCACGTTATCCGTGAGTCATCCGATCCCGGAGACATCATCGTGCTTCTTGGCGGTAGAACAGGACGCGACGGCTGTGGCGGAGCTACAGGTTCATCCAAAGCTCACACAGCTGATTCAATCCTTACCTGCGGCGCTGAGGTTCAGAAGGGTAACGCACCTACAGAGCGTAAATTACAGAGACTTTTCAGAAGGCCCGAGGTTTCAGAGCTTATTAAAAAATGTAACGACTTTGGTGCCGGCGGTGTATCCGTAGCAATCGGTGAGCTTGCAGACGGTCTTGACGTAGATCTCGATAAGGTTCCGAAGAAGTACGCAGGCCTTGACGGCACAGAGCTTGCAATCTCCGAGTCACAAGAGAGAATGGCAGTAGTTGTTGATCCTTCTCAGGTAGATAAGTTCCTTGAGTACGCAGCAGAGGAGAACCTCGAGGCAGTTAAGGTTGCGGTTGTTACTGAGGAGCCCAGACTTGTCCTTAAGTGGAGAGGCAAGAAAATCGTAGACATCAAGCGTTCATTCCTTGATACCAACGGCGCTCATCAGGAGACTGAGGTTGAGGTTCAGATTCCTGCAGCAGAAGATAACTATTTTGATAAGTATGCGTGCAAAGCTGCAGGCGAAGCACTTAAGAATAACGACGTAAAAACAGCATGGCTTTCAGAAATGGAAGACCTCAATGTCTGCTCACAGAAGGGACTCGTTGAGATGTTCGACTCTTCAATCGGTGCAGGCACAGTGACCATGCCTTACGGAGGAAAATACCAGCTGACAGAGACTCAGTCCATGGTAGCTAAGCTCCCTGTTCTCGGAGGGAAAACGGATACCGTAACAATGATGGCTTACGGCTTCGATCCTTACCTCTCTTCATGGAGTCCGTACCACGGTGCAGCTTATGCAGTAACAGAGTCTGTTGCCAGAATCGTAGCAACAGGCGGTGATTATAAAAAGCTTCATCTCACCTTCCAGGAGTACTTCCAGAGAATGACAGCTGACAAGACCAGATGGAGTCAGCCGCTCACAGCCCTTCTCGGATCCTTTGAGGCACAGCTCAGATTCGGTATCGCATCAATCGGCGGTAAGGATTCAATGTCAGGATCCTTCTTCTATGAGGGCGATGAAAAGAGAGCATCCGGTGAGATCAACGTTCCTCCGACTCTTGTATCTTTCGCAGTGGACGTTGCAAAGCAGAGTGATGTCATTACTCCCGAGCTTAAGAAAGCCGGAGATATGCTCATCGAGCTTCCGATAGACAGGGATGAGTACGGCCTTCCTGATTATGAAAAGGTTATGGCCAGATACGATGAGATACACGACCTTATGCAGAAGGGCTATGTTTCCGCAGCTTATGCAATTGATTCCTACGGCGTAGCAGCAGCTATAAGCCGCATGGCATTTGGTAACGGATTCGGTGTGAAGATTGCGGGCTGTGTGAAAAATGAGGACCTTTTCACAAACAGAATCGGAAACATCCTGGTGGAAGTTCCCGCAGACAAGGCCGGAGAAGTACTCGCACTCAGAGAAGCAAGAGAAATCGGTGTGGTTACCGATGACAAGAAGTTCACTATCGGAAACGTTGAGATTTCTGAAGAAGAGGCTCTTGAAAACTGGAAAAATAAGCTTGAAAAGGTATTCCCTTCAGTAGCACCCATTTCCGAGGAGGATACCGAAAGCGCAGATAAGAAGAGCATCTTCGATGATGGCGCGCTTACAAAAGAATATAAGACTTCTGATATATATGTTTGCAAAAATAAGACAGCAAAGCCCACAGTTTTCATCCCGGTATTCCCCGGAAGTAACTGTGAGTACGACTCTGCTCAGGCCTTCGAGAGAGCAGGTGCTGACACCATAGTAAAAATCTTCAGAAACAGAAATGCGGAGGATATCGTAGAGTCTGTTGCTGAATTTAAGAAGGCAATCGAACAGGCACAGATCATCATGTTCCCCGGCGGATTCTCAGCAGGTGATGAGCCGGACGGAAGTGCCAAGTTCTTTGCAACTGCCTTCCAGAATGAGAGCATCAAAGAAGCAGTTAACGACCTCCTTCAGAAGAGAGACGGTCTTGCACTTGGTATCTGTAACGGATTCCAGGCTATGATCAAGCTTGGTCTTGTTCCCAACGGACAGATCACAGGTCAGAATCCTGAGAGCCCGACACTGACCTTCAACACAATCGGACGCCACATCTCAACAATGGCGTACCTTAAGGTTGTCAGCAACAAGTCTCCCTGGATGCAGGGCGCTGAACTCGGCGGAGTTTATGTAAATCCCGCATCCCACGGTGAAGGAAGATTTGTAGCACCCGTAGATGCCCTTAAGAAGCTCTTCGAGAACGGTCAGGTTGTAACACAGTACTGCGATCCTGAGGGACAGGTACATCTCGACAATCTCTGGAACATCAACGGTTCCTACATGGCAGTTGAGGGTATCACATCACCCGATGGCAGATGCCTTGGAAAGATGTGCCACTCAGAGAGAAGAGGAGACGGCGTAGCTGTTAACATATTCGGCGAGCAGGATATGAAGATATTTGAGAGTGGCGTGAAGTACTTCGGATAATAGATATACAGGAGGAGCGAATGAAAGCATTTTTGATCTTAGAGGATGGCACAGTTTTCAAGGGCCATGCCATAGGCGCGGTAAAGGAAGTAATAAGCGAAATCGTATTTAATACTTCCATGGCGGGCTATACAGAGGTCTTTACTGATCCGTCCTATGCGGGACAGGCGGTCTGCATGACCTATCCGCTTATCGGGAACTACGGCGTTTGCAAGGACGATATGGAATCCGAGCGCATCTGGCTGGACGGAGTTATAGTCAGAGAACTCTCTGACGTGGCATCCAATTTCCGATGCGACATGACAATCCAGGAATTCCTTGAAGAATACGACATTCCGGGAATAGAGAGAATAGATACGCGTAAGCTTGTTCGCATCCTTCGTGAAAAGGGCACAATGAACGGAATGATAACCACCAACGAGAATTACAACCTTGATGAGATCATTCCGAGGCTCAAGGCATATACTACAGGAAAAGTTGTTGAGAAGGTTTCCTGCAAAGAAGTAAAGAATATTGCAGGAAGTAAGGAACTCTCTGACAATGGACCGCTTTCCGGAAGTGCGGTATTTAAGAAGGAAGACTACGAGGCATCCTTAAAGGGAGATCTTTCAAAGAGAGAAAAGCGCCCCAGCCTTGTTAAGGAGCTTAACGGCAAAGGACTAAAGGTTGCGCTTTTGGATGTAGGCGCAAAGGATAACATAGCAGCTTCTCTTGCTGCACGAGGATGCGACGTAACAGTTTATCCTCAGGATACATCTGCAGAGAAGATTCTTGAGGGAAAACCGGATGGCATTATGCTTAGCAATGGCCCCGGCGATCCGAAGGAATGCACAGGCGTTATCGAGGAAATTAAAAAGCTTTATGCATCGGATGTTCCGATTTTTGCAATCTGCCTTGGACACCAGCTCATGGCACTTGCAACAGGAGCAGATACCTATAAGATGAAGTACGGTCACAGAGGTGGTAACCACCCCGTCAAGGACCTGGAGACCGGAAGAGTTTATATATCATCCCAGAACCACGGCTACGTTGTAGATACCGACAAACTCGACAGCAATGTTGCGGTACCTGCTTTTGTGAATGTAAACGACGGAACAAATGAAGGACTTAAGTATGTAGGAAAGAACATCTTCACAGTCCAGTTCCACCCTGAGGCCTGTTGTGGTCCCCAGGACAGCGGATACTTATTCGATAGGTTCATTAACATGATGAAGAATAAATAAAGGCCTTCCCCTTGAGGGGAAGGTGGCGCGAAGCGCCGGATGAGGTGTTGAACTAGAGAAAGGATATAAAATGCCAAAAAATTTAGATGTGAAAAAAGTTTTGGTTATAGGTTCGGGACCGATTGTAATCGGTCAGGCGGCGGAGTTCGACTACGCAGGAACTCAGGCCTGCCGCTCCCTTAAGGAGGAGGGCATCGAGGTTGTCCTTGTAAACTCCAATCCTGCAACCATCATGACAGATAAAGACATAGCGGACGAGGTTTACATTGAGCCTCTCACAGTCAAGGTTCTCGAGCAGATTATTGAAAAGGAAAAGCCCGACAGTGTTCTTCCTACCCTTGGAGGGCAGGCAGGACTTAACCTTGGAATGGAACTTGCAGAGTCAGGATTTCTTGAAAAGCACGGTGTAAAGCTTCTCGGAACAACAGCTGAGACTATCAAAAAAGCTGAGGACCGTCAGGAGTTCAAGGATACCATGGAAAAAATCGGCGAGCCCTGCGCAGCATCACTGGTTGTGCATAACGTCGATGACGGTGTGGCTTTTGCTGAGAAAATCGGATATCCGGTGGTTCTCAGACCTGCTTTCACGCTTGGCGGATCCGGCGGCGGAATCGCACATAACAGAATAGAGTGTGAGGAGATTCTTGAAAACGGGCTCAGACTTTCAAGAGCTAACGAGGTTCTTGTTGAGCGCTGTATTGCAGGCTGGAAAGAGATTGAGTACGAGGTTATGCGTGACGGCGCAGGTAACTGCATCACCGTCTGCAACATGGAAAACATCGATCCCGTAGGTGTTCACACAGGTGACAGTATCGTTGTTGCGCCTTCACAGACACTTACAGATAAAGAGTACCAGATGCTTAGAAGCGCGGCACTCAATATCATTGATGAGCTGCAGATTACAGGTGGATGTAACGTACAGTTTGCGCTTCATCCCACAAGCTTTGAGTACTGTGTAATCGAGGTTAATCCCCGTGTAAGCCGTTCATCGGCTCTGGCTTCCAAGGCAACAGGTTATCCGATTGCCAAGGTTGCTGCTAAGATTGCCCTCGGTTATACACTTGATGAAATTAAGAACGCTATTACTGGAAAGACCTACGCCAGCTTCGAGCCTACACTCGACTACTGCGTAGTTAAATTTCCTAGGCTTCCTTTCGATAAGTTTATTACGGCAAAACGTACACTCACAACCCAGATGAAGGCGACCGGTGAGGTTATGAGTATCTGCACCAACTTTGAGGGTGCGATGATGAAGGCTATCCGCTCACTTGAGCAGCACGTGGACTGCCTTACAAGCTATGACTTTTCAGAGCTTGACGATGACGAATTAAAGGACAGACTCACCATCGTGGATGACCAGAGAATCTGGGTTATCGCAGAGGCGCTTCGCCGCGGAATGAGCCATGAAGAGATTCATAAGATAACTATGATTGATCTCTGGTTCATTGATAAGATACACAAGCTTGTCAAGATGGAGCTTAAGCTCCTGAGGCTTGGTGAAAAGAGCACAATAGCACGTCATAAGCCCTCCGAGGAGAACGTCCCCGAATTTGAGGAGGCTAAGAAAATCATAAGCGCGGATACACTTCTTAAGGCTAAGAAACTTGAGTATCCTGATAAGGTAATAAGCAGACTTACAAGATTTTCAGTTGAAACAATTAAGGCTCTGAGGGACTTCTATGGAATCAAGGCAGCCTACAAGCTCGTTGATACCTGTGCTGCGGAGTTTGCAGCTGAGACACCTTATTACTACTCGGTTTACGGCGATGCAGATGAGGAAAACGAGGCAGAGGGCGAAGGAAGCGGCAAAAAGAAGATCCTTGTTCTCGGTTCAGGCCCCATCAGAATCGGTCAGGGTATCGAGTTCGACTATTGCTCTGTTCATGCAACCTGGGCTTTCGAAAAGGCAGGTTATGAGACCATTATCATCAACAATAACCCTGAGACGGTTTCAACCGATTTTGATATAGCGGATAAGCTCTACTTCGAGCCCCTCACTCCCGAGGATGTTGAGAACATAGTAAGACTTGAAAAGCCCGACGGAGCGGTAGTACAGTTCGGTGGACAGACCGCAATCAAGCTCACACAGGATCTTATGAAAATGGGTGTCAAGATTTACGGAACCAAGGCTGAGGATGTTGATGCAGCAGAGGACAGAGAAATCTTTGACAGAATCCTTGAGGAGACCGGAATTAAGCGCGCTGAAGGTGCGACAGTTTATACAGCAGAGGAGGCTAAGGAGGTAGCAAACAGACTTGGCTATCCCGTACTTGTTCGCCCTTCCTACGTACTTGGCGGACAGGGAATGCAGATTGCGCTCTCTGATAAAGAAATCGAAGAGTTTATTAACATAATCAACAGAATCGCTCAGGATCATCCGATACTTGTAGATAAGTATCTGCAGGGCGTTGAGACTGAGGTAGACGCAGTGTGCGACGGAGAGAATATTGTTATCCCCGGAATTATGGAACATATCGAGAGATCAGGTATCCATTCCGGAGACTCCATTTCGGTTTATCCCGCACAGTCACTTTCCGACAAGGTAAAGCAGACCATCGCCGATTACACAGAGAGACTTGCAAAAGCGCTCCATGTAATCGGACTCATAAACGTACAGTTCATCGCAGTGGGAGATGAGGTTTACATCATCGAGGCGAACCCCAGATCCTCAAGAACCGTTCCTTACATCAGTAAGGTTACGGGCATTCCGATTGTTGATCTTGCAGCTCAGGTAATGATGGGCAAAAAGCTCACAGAGCTTGGTTATACACCTGGACTTCAGCCCGAGGCAGAGCATATCGCTATCAAGATGCCGGTATTCTCCTTCGAGAAGATCAGAGGAGCTGAGATTAGCCTAGGACCTGAGATGAAGAGTACAGGTGAGTGCCTTGGTATAAGCAAGTCATACAGTGAGGCTCTTTACAAGGCCTTCATCGGAGCAGGAATAAAACTTCCTAAGCATAAGCAGATGATAATTACCGTTAAGGATTCGGATAAGGGCGAGGTTATCGACATAGCAAGACGCTTTGAAAAACTTGGCTATATCATCTATGCAACACGCTCAACTGCTGACACGCTTAACGAGAACGGCGTAAAGGCAAGGAAGGTTAACCGTATCAGCCAGGAATCACCTACGGTCATCGACCTTATTCTCGGTCACAGAATAGACCTTGTTATCGACACACCCACTCAGGGACGAGACAAGAGCAGAGACGGTTTCCTGATTCGCCGTACAGCTATCGAGACAGGCGTTAACGTAATCACCGCACTCGATACAGCGAAAGCGCTTGTTACAAGCCTTGAGGATACCTACAAAGAGGATACTCTTGAGCTTGTGGACATCGCAAAAATCTAATGAATTTGTAAGATTGGAGGCTGTAAAAGGCCTCCAATTTTTTTCTGCCATTTTCATCCTTTTTATGGTAAGATATTAGCACTGTGTAAAAAAGGAGAATTTGGGGAAATGAAAAAAAGAATCACAAAAATCTTAAGTATTATACTGATTGTTATCGTGATACTCTGTGTTGGCGGATCAGTAGCAATGGGCGGTTATATTGCAGACCGTATTTTACATCAGAACAAAGATAATGATACTGTAGGCAATAGCTTGAAGCAGCTTGAAAAGTGGGGCTACGACCTGGAGGGCTTCAGGAGTAAGTATACAGGCGTGGATATCAGTGCTATAGCAGAGGATGGGAATGAAGTTCCCGGAACTTATTATGATAACGGAAGTGATAAGCTGGTAGTTCTTGTTCACGGAGCAGGCGGAGACAGAACATTCGATGCACCCTTGGCTGAACCTTATCTGGAGAGTGGCTATGACGTAATTGCCTATGATCAGAGAGGACATGGAGCTAATCCCGATGAAAAGGTTACTTTCGGAATTCATGAACAGCTCGATGTGAGAGCACTTGTAAAATATGCAAGAGAAACTCTTGGAAAAGAGAAGGTTATTGTTCATGGACAGTCTATGGGTGGTCAGACCACCGCTCTCTATGCATCAAATGTAACACCCGGAACTCCAGAGGCAGCTGATGCGGTTATCTGTGACAGCCCTGTTCCCGGCATGGAATCCATGTTGCGACTTATGTTCGGAGACGGCCTCGAGGGAATGTATTCACCCATGACTAACTATCTTATCGCGGTAACTAAGGGATATATGAAGGTTGTAAACCACGTTGATTTCGATGACGGAGATACTGTGAATGAAGTGGCAAAGGACCAGCTGCCGACCATGATAATCGTATCCGATAAGGATGAGGTCTGCCTCCCCGATATGGTTGAAGAGGTTTATGAAAATGTCGGAAGCTCTGTAAAAACCATTTATCATGCAGACAGTGCCCACATTGAGGGTGTCCTCGATGACAAGGAAGGTTATATGAACGCAGTAAGAGATTTCCTTGATCCTCTTGGATTATAATAATTATCTGATAAGCAAAATATAAAAAGGAATGTGCTGAAGACAGTACATTCCTTTTTTGGCTGATTCGCCTTACGATATAGCTTTATAGCGATACTACTTTACAGTAATCCTTAAGAATCGAATTTATGTATTCCTTATTTAACGCTTCACCGATGATTATCAGTACATTCCTGCTTGAAACAACAGGTGCAATCTTCATCTCGTTTTCAGTAGCATTAAATTCAATCTGCGAGTTGTCACCGGTCTTTACAAAGCCTTTAATTCTGATAACTTTTCCGGCATTAGTATCTTTGAAAAGTGATTCTGCGATTTTCCTCAGATTATCCTCGGATATTTCAACATCAAAATAAAAGAGCGGAGTGAACTGCTTATCTTCAAGGGGAAGCTTTACATAAGAGGCATGTCTGTAGCCACAACCTGCAAGAGATTTAAAGTCAGTCTCTGTAAACTCATCATAATGCTTTGTAATAAAATCCTTGGAGGGATCAAACCAGGAGTTTTCTTTTCCAAGTCCGAATTCGAACATGATTGAATTAACGTTTGAAATAACTTCGGGAACATCCATACCATCCGAAATCTTACTTACAACTATTTTTCCTGCATGAGCAATTTCAGACATGAAGAGATATCGTGACATTCCTTCAAGTGAACTCACAGATGAAGCATCTACTATAGATATTACATTTCCTATCTCATACCAGCGATCAAGTGGTTCATCATAGAGTACATCAAAGAATTCATCCACGTCGTAAATTCCCGAGGGTTCGATGATAACTCTAGTATACCCGCTCATCCCCATGGATATCAGTTTTGTGCGAAATCTCCGTCTATGAGCTTCCTGACCGTCGCCTCCGACAATCATCTCAAGATTACAGTTTTCACCAAAAAGATCCTGAAGTAGTACCATGTCTATATTTACAGCGCCGTAATCATTTTCAATGATACATATGCGCTCACCCTGTGATACCAGATATTTAGCATATTCCCTAATGAAGGTAGTTTTACCGGAACCAAGAAAACCGGTTATCAAGTCTATTTTTACCATATTTCATCCTCTGATCATATCTTTTCTAACAATCAATTATAGTATAAAAAGATATTTTGCGATGATAAAAAATCTCTACTAAGAAATAATTACCTCCATTTGGGGGTAGATGTGTGCGGGATTTTTTCCTAGAATAATAGGTGGCAACATAAATTTTCAATTCAGATATGAAGGGGGCAATATGAAGAGAAAAATTCTGGCCGTTGCAATAGTTCTTACTATGTCAATTTCTATAGTTGCATGTGGTTCCTCGAAGAAAGGCGCGGATAGTGGTAATACCGGCGAGACTACGAGCATTCCTGAGGGAAAACTGAAGGCAACTTCTGACAAGATACCGGAAACAACCGAGACTACAGATAATACTGATAATAAAGAAGCAGCTTCTTCGGAAAGCGAGCAGGATGAGAATACTCTTGCCGGCTACTACAAGGTAATATCCATGACCACGGACGGTGAGGATATAACTGCTGAGCTTGAGCAACTAGCTGCAATCGGATCCGGCATATTCGCTGTCATTAATCCCGATGGAACAGGCCAAATTAACATGATGGGTGAAATGACGGATTTCGACTGGGATGAGAAATATTTCCACATGCATGATGATACTGTGAGCGATACTGATGTGCCCTATACTTTTGCCGACGGTAAACTTACAATCGCTCAGGAGAGCGACGAGATGATATTTGTCCGCATGACTGACGAAGAAAAACAGGCCTACGATAATGGTGATTACGACAAAAACATAGATCAGCTCACGGATGAGATGCTGGATTCCGCTTATGATGAGGCTACTTCGGAGTTGGACAGCGCTGCTGATGATGCGATTTCTGATCTTGATAACACAGCTGATGAAGCAACTTCCGAATCAACTAAATTGGATTCCTCCTATTTGCCGGATATGTCTTCAGCAAAACATAACGATACAGGGTATTATGAGATTATGGCTTTTCAGGAGGATAGCAAGACCTACACCGCTGATCAGCTTAAGAAAGCAGGAGTAGCTTTTGATATGATGCTTTGCCCTGACGGAAAAGGCTATGCGAACTTTATAGGTACCTACTACGATCTCTCCTGGGATGATGGTACCATCTATGTTGCGACTGACCAAGGACAGGAGAAGATGATCTACTTTAAATCGGATTATGACGGCAAAAGCATAATCACAATAAATGATTCCAATATGGCGATGGTCTTTGAATATGTTAAAGAAGCTGATCCGACCTACGAATGGACAGGCGTGTCGGGAGTACTTGAATAAGAAATAGAAAATCGGATATTTGATTATGGGAAACTGAGGTAATGCAGAAACGTATCAATCTGCGTTACCTCTTTTTTAATTTTTTGACAAAATTACCCCCAAATGGCGGTAGTGGAATTTTTAAAAAATATTTACAATAATCTCGCGGAAACGTGAAAACAAATTTCACAGCAACAAAGGGGGTTATAAAGAATGAAGAGAAGGAAACTAATGAAGCAAATGGGACGAAAAGTCCTGGGGGCAGTGCTGGCGTGTGCCCTGAGTGTAACAATGTTGCCGGCTGTAGGAGGAGAGGCCATTAAAGCTGAGGCTGCGGTGGTGAAAACAACGGCTAATACAAGCTTGGGGGCTAATTCGATTACTAATATCGAGCCTGGACATTTTAATGTTATTACGTATGGCATGGCAGATGGACGAGAGGAACTTTTATTCAACGTTCTCAGCAAAACGAAATGTCAGAGTGGGTTTACAGTGTCCACGCCTTGTCTGTTAATCGACTGTAAGATGCCGGTATGGGAGAACAGCCATAGGTCAACTTATGATGTAAATTATTATTTTAGAACTGCCAGCGTAGAACAAGCACATTTTTCTCCTTTGGAATCCAGAGTGATACAGGAGATTGATGATGGATATCACGGCTGGGATTATTGTTTGCTTAGTAAAAGTGATATTAATGAATTTTATGGTAATAATTCACAAGCTATGATAAAAAGCTATAACGGGATCAAGAGAGACTGGTGGTTAAGAGATACGTATGGCACTGATTATGGGTACTATGTTAATACAAATGGTAGTGTCTATAGTGATAAAAAAAATACCCAGGTAATTGGCTTTACTCCGTCAATGAACATACCTTTAAACAAAATACTGTTCTCTACAAAAGTTGGGCAGGCGGATTCAACACATGGTATGTATAAGCTTACTCTGTTAGATAAATATGATTCTGATAAACGTAAAATAACAACTAAGACTATTGGAAGATGCCAAGGTAAGATCAAGTTTTCATATGAAGTTGATGCAAACTACAAATACAACAACTATAGCAGAATGTCTCTTATTATCACTAACAAGCAGATACTAGGTGATAAATATCTTGCTGATATGTCCAATACAAAACTCTATGAATATGTGAATTTAGGGAAATATGAAAATGCTAAAGGAGAAATTACATACGAGCTTCCCTTCGATCTGAAGAATAAAACTTATGGAAAAGACTATTTTGTTTATTTCACAATCGAAGGTGAGCCGGATGGATCTGATAATGGTTCCTCATATTTTGCTGCATTTCCAAGTCAGGTAAATGTTCCTGATACAGATGCGCACGTTTTTGGTGAGCCGTATTGGAGAGTAAGCGCTCCTGCATCATGTGAAAGAGCAGGTAATAAACATGAATACCATGATTGTCTTATATGCGGAGAACATGTAAGGACAGGGAATAGAGATTCTATTCCGAGACTTGGACATGATTATGCGGATCCTGTATATGAATGGAGTGCAGATGGAAAGACATGTACGGCGTCAAGAACCTGTAAAAGAGATAAATGCGGAAAAGTAGAAAAGGAAGAAGGACTGGTTTCATCAAAAGTTAAAACTCCGGCATCAATAGGTAAGAAGGGAACAACTACATATACAGCAGAGTTTACAAACAAAATTTTCAAGACTCAGACAATAGACATCGAAGATATCCCTGCTCTCGACAAGGATGGCAAGCCAATAATTGAACCCGGCGAAGAAACAAAGCCCGGTGAAGAAGGCAAGTCCGGCGAAGCAGGAAAGCCCACAGAGGAGGCTAAGAAGGTCGAGGATGCTGCACCTGTAACAGAGGCTGATGTTGATGGCGCTCATTACAAGGTTGACGGAGAGAATGCATCACTTGAATCCACAAAGGATGTAAGCGGAGACTTCACGGTTCCCGGAACTGTAAAGATCGGAGATAAGGATTATCCCGTAAACAAGATCGGACCTTCGGCATTCAAGAATACTGAGATCACAAGTCTCGCAGTTGAAGGCGAGGTTACTGAAATCGGCGACAGTGCTTTTGAGGGCTGTAAGAAACTTAAGAAGGTTACAATCGGTGCAAATATCACCAAGATCGGTAAGAAGGCATTTTTCAAGTGCTCAAATCTTAAGAAGGTTACCTTCAAGGGAACCAAGGTTAAGAGCATCGGTGCTAAGGCCTTCAAGAAGATTAAGAAGGGCGCTACATTCAAGACACCCAAGAAGAAACTTAAGGCTTACACAAAGCTTCTTAAAAAGAAGACAGATGCCGGAGTGAAAATTAAAAAGTAATACAAAAATTTTCTGCCTTCCCCCTTGGGGGAAGGTGGCTGCGAAGCAGACGGATGAGGGGGATTAAAATGAAATTTCTCTCAAAATAAGAAGTTCTATAAGGAGGATTTAGATGAAAAAAAGAATTTCAGTAGTTATATTCTCGATATTATTGTCATTTATTCTGGCGGCAAGCCCGGCAGCAAGCGTTTTCGGACCTCAGGCAACAATTACCGCAGAGGCTAAGAAGAAAGCTAAGAAATCTAAAAAGAAGACTAAAAAAGCAAAGAAGGTTAAGAGTAAGAAAGCAAAGGGAATAACCCTTGTAGCGGGAGCAACTAAGAAAATCTCCGTAAAGGGCGGAAAGAATTTTAAGAGCTCAAACAAGAAAGTTGTATCTGTAACAAAGAAGGGCGTGCTTACAGCTAATAAACCCGGCACAGCAACAATTACAGGAAAATGCAGCTCAGGTAATTATTCTGTAAAGGTTACGGTACCTGATATGAATATAAATGAGACAATGGCTCAGGTTTTCCTTGGAGAGTCATTACAATTAAATGCAGGTAATGCAGCAAATGTAAAGTGGAGCAGCAGTAACGATCAGGTTGCATCAGTAAATAACGGCCTTGTAACAGCTGTAGGCGTAGGAAGCGCAGTTATCACAGCTTCGGCAGGAAAAACTTCAGTATCCTGCACAGTATCTGTTCCTCAGTTCACAATAAGCCAGACTTCTGCAACAATTAACTATGGGCAGACACTTACACTTACTGTAAGCGGAGCATCAAATGTAACCTGGAGCAGCAGTAATGAAGCAGTAGCAACAGTTTCAGGCGGCGTTGTGAAGAGCGTTGATGACGGAAGCGCAGTTATCACAGCAACAGCAGCCGGGTATTCTGTTTCCTGCAATCTTACAATCGTTGATCCTGTTGTGATCAGACAGCCCGCTATTTCATACAAGACTGTTACAAGAGAAGCTACAAGAAACGGAAAGCCGGTATATGAGGAGATTAACCAGACTACAATCACCTTCAACGGACTTCCTCAGAGAGCAAAGCACATGAAGAAGATTGACCGCAGTAACGGTAAGGGAAGCGAAGCTGATGGAAAACAGGATGGTAAGTATCTCACAGTTGCATGCGCACTTGCAGCTATGACAGCTTATTCAGAGGGCAGAGACGCAGAAGGTCAGGCAATGATGAATGAACTTTTGGTTTCACCTCACATTTCCAGAGCATCTGTTGGTGGTGCCGGAAACCTTACATATTATTTCGGTTATGATAATAAGAAGGAAAAACTTCCGTGGGCATTCTTTGAGGGATCAAAGCCTTACAACTACAACCACAATCAGCCAATTACCGTTGTTATGGAAGAATCTCCCTATGCACCTCAGAAGAGCACAATTTACGGCGTAGAGCTTTCGATTGAACAGATTTTGTTCCACACAGATAACCATCCTTGCCTTAAGAACAACCTGACAGTACAGGTTTACCGCGATCCTTCCGATGGACAGTGGTATCTGTGGCCTAGCGGATTTAATTCACTGTTAAGTACCGCTAGTATCTACTGAGTTTCTTCATTCTTTTTATAAACCTCAATAGTTTCAGGAAAAAGTCGCTGCAGAAATGTGGCGGCTTTTTCTGTGGAAAAAAATAAAAAAATTTTTGAAATATCTGCAACATTTTTTGAATCCCATCTGTATATAGAGTAGAACGGCAACAAACAAGTTATTTTTTAAAAATCTGACACATTTTTAAAAACGGAGGGAAAAATTATGAGAAGAAAAATGAATGTTGCATCAGTTGTTCTAAGCATCATAATCGCAGCAAGCTCTGTATGCGGATGCGGCGGAACCACACACGAAACAGCTACCACAGTACAAGACAGCTACAGTACAGAGGCGACTGCAGACACAGCGTATTACGATGAGGAGCCGGCTGCTGAGTATTACGAGGAAGAGGCCTGCGAAGCACCAGCAGCTACAGCAGATAAGAGTGCAGCAGGGGCTGAAAATTCATATGAAACAGCGATGTGTGAAACTGAGGATTGCACCGACATTTACGATCCTTACGTTCAGGAGTACAACACAGAGTCCTATGAAAAACCTGAGGAGAATGGATATGACCTTGTAACCGCAAAACCGCTTTCAACCTTTGCGGCAGACGTTGATACAGCATCCTACTCCAATGTAAGAAGAATGATTGAGGATGGATATTCTCTGACAGATATAAATCCCAGCGCAGTCAGACCGGAAGAGTTCATCAACTATTTTTCCTATGACCTCAATAATCCTGTGGGAGATGAGAAGTTCGGTATCACGACAGAAATCGCTAAGTGCCCTTGGAACGAGGACCACGAGCTCATGTTTGTTGGTATGAAAACAAGAGACATCGACCTTTCTGAGGCACCCGACAGTAATTTGGTATTCCTGGTAGATGTATCCGGCTCAATGGATGAACCCGATAAGCTTCCTCTTTTGCAGAAATCACTCACAGAGCTTGTGGATACACTTCCCGACAAGGGCTGCGTCTCAATAGTTACCTATTCAGGACAGGAGGCGGTACTTCTTTCCGGAACAAGCATGAAGAATAAATCAAAGATCAAAGATGCCATCGACAGCATGCAGGCAAGCGGCTGCACAAACGGTGAAGCCGGCATACAGAAGGCTTACAAAATTGCTGAAAATAACTTTATTAAAGGCGGCATCAACAGAATCATCATGTGCACCGATGGCGACCTTAACGTAGGAGTTTCAAATCCCGACGATCTCGAGAAACTCATTGAGCAGAAGAGAGACAAGGGCATCTTTTTATCAGTACTCGGCTTTGGCAGCGGCAACTTAAAGGACGATAACCTTGAGAGACTTGCAGACTGCGGTAACGGTAACTATTCATACATCGATTCACTCTTCGAGGGCAAGAAGGTCCTCATCGATGAGATGGGATCAACACTTGTGACAGTAGCCAAGGACGTTAAGCTCCAGGTTGAGTTCAACCCCGAGAGAGTTAATTCCTACAGACTTATCGGCTATGAAAACAGACTCATGAACGACGAAGATTTCAACGATGACACCAAGGACGGCGGCGAGATCGGCGCAGGACACAGCGTAGTAGCACTTTACGAGATCATTCCTGCAGGTGCAAAGAGCGAGATCAAGCTTAAGTACCAGGACAATGATTCTGATAATGAGAAAGAAGATAGCCGTAAGAAGGATTCAGACAGTGCTTACAGTGATGAGTACGCAACAGTAAGCGTTCGCTACAAGGAGCCCGAGGCAGATAAATCACAGCTCTTCTCAGTAGTTGTGGGCGACAAGGACTTCTATGAAAACGGAAGTGAAAACTTAAAGTTCGCAGGACTTGTAGCAGAATTTGCTATGATCCTTTCAGACAGTGAATATAAGGGAACAGCAACACTTACAGGCATTATGGACGATTACAAAACAATCGAGACCAAGGATGAATACAGAGATGAGTTCGGCCAGCTCGTAAGAATGATGGCGAAGAGAAGTTGATTACAGCCTTCCCCTTGGGGGGAAGGTGCCCCGAAGGGGCGGATGAGGGGATAATCTTAACCAGCTCCTGGTGCAAAATCTGGAAAAACGCACCGTTATCGTGATATACTATGCATTGGAAATTTAAACAGTTGTCTTTTTGAAAACAAAGGAATAAAAATCATTTGGGAAATCCGAGGGACAAAAGACAACTCATAAAGAGGGAATCGATGTCGCGTGGGAGGAAATCATACGGTATGAAAAATGACATCGGGTTAGGGAAACGATGAGAACAATTTCAATGCATAGGAATATCGCGAAATATTATGTAGAAACTATTATTGAAACGATATTCCTTTTAAAGGAAAAAAACGATTACAGAGATTTTAGTGAAAGGGCTATCCGTGCGATTTTAGCAGATGTAAAAATGCAAACTAACGGTAGCCGGTATCATGCTTTTGGCGGTGAGACTCAAAGTATGTCTTATGAAGAGAAGACCGCAAGTGCGGATGCTCTGAATGCCGCAGCAGCAAGAGCAGGAGAAATTCTGGAAAAATACGGTAACAATATTTTGCGAGTAGCTTATTCTTACCTTCACAATATGAGTGATGCGGAGGACATCGTCCAGGATACGCTCATTCAGTACATCAGGAAGGCACCTTATTTTGAAAATGAAAAGCACGAGAAAGCATGGCTTCTTACAGTAGCAGCGAACTTGAGTAAAAACAAGATCGACTATCTGAATGTGAGAAAAGCCGATGAGCTTTCAGAAGAACTCGTTGCAGAGAATAAGGAGGACCTGGCATTTGTATGGGAGGCAGTAAAACAGCTCCCTGAAAAATATAGAGAGGTGGTACATCTTTTCTATCAGGAAGGATATTCAACCAAAGATATAGCGGGGATCTTGAATCGAAAGGAGTCGACTGTCCGCTCTGATTTAAATCGCGCAAGAGGACAGCTAAAAAATATTCTAAAGGAGGCGTATGACTTTGAGTAAATATAATGAAGTTATGGAATCAGTAAAAATTACCAATGAAATGCGCGATAGAATCCTTTCGAATGTAGATGAGAAACTACGTGTGGGGGATGCTAATATTACCGAATTTGATAGCACAAGAAAAAAGAAATCCGGTAATAATGTAATAAAATTTGTAAAGAGATATGGTTCTATGGCAGCGGTCTTTGCTCTGCTGATTCTTGGAACCTATGGAGTTATCAGAACAGTTGGACTTGGCGGTTCAAAGTCAGAGACGGCTACTACAGCACCTGCCGAATATGAAACTGATTCTGCAGCGGAAACAATGGAAGAAGCCACTTCAGAAGCTATGGACTATGCAGAGGTTACCGAAGAAGCAACCGAAGATGCTGCTTTACCTGAATCAGCAGATTCTGTTATGACGCCATCCATAAGTGCAGCAGAGGGTGCAAAGGGTTCGGAATCTGAGAATGCTATAGATTTTACAGGAAGTGCTAAAGAGGATTCAGCTTCCGAGGAGGCTGAGAGCCCGGCAATGACAAAAGATGAGTTTTCATCTGCATCAGAGCTTTCACAGGCTTTAGGATTTGATATTACAGACATTGAATCACTGAAAAATGAAGCAACAGAGGTTCAATATTTTAAATATGATGAAGGCGGAGAGATCCTTTATAAAACAGATAATAACAGCATAAGCTATTTTGCATCTGAAATTGGACTGTTCACCGGTTCCGAGGAATTAGATGTTAGTTCTTTTGAAAACAAAAAGCTTATGGAATTTGACAGTTACAGAGTTATCGCCTGCGGCGACGACACAACTTATAAATTTGCTTATTGGGAAAAAGATGGAATCATGTACTCCCTTGTTTCTGATAAAGGCATGACGGAAGAGGAGATTCAGACATACATAAGTAAATAAAAAAGCCTTCCCTTTGGGGAAGGTATATAGATAAAAGCCTTCCCCCTCCGGGGAAGGTATATAGATAAAAGCCTTCCCCCTCCGGGGGAAGGTGTCTGCGAAGCAGACGGATGAGGGGATTTTTTTACATCAGTTCCTCATCATATATAGCTCTTTGTCCGCCAACATACTTAGGCCTGTGTCTTGCACAGATTATAGGAGCAGCGCCGATTTTTCTTAGTGATATACGCATCGGAACCACAACACTGTGCATATGCATACCAATCATGGTACCGCCGATATCTATTCCGGCGTCAGCTTTGCAGCGAATGCTCTCAACAAGAACAGGATCATCGAACCTCTCATAGCACACAGTGCCGAGCGCACCGCCAGCGTGGTTGGGCTGAGGAATAGCATTCACCTGCTCGAAGCCATATTTTTCCATGGTTTCTCTTTCAACTACCAAAGCTCTGTTAAGATGCTCGCAGCACTGAGCAGCTGCCAGGATTCCTTTTTCCTTAAGAACCGGGATAATGCCGTCATAGACAGCGTTTGCAACATCCACATTAGTGGCTGTTCCGATCTGGTCGCCAAGAACCTCACTGGATGAGCACCCGATTACAAAGATGGAACCGGGACGAAGCTTTGCCCCTTCAAGTATTTCTGTTACTGCCTGTCTGCTCTGCGCAGTTATTTCTTCAAAATTCATAATGAACCTGCCTTTTTTCAATAATTTTACCAACTTCCATTATAACAGTACCAAATAAAGTAGCAACCGGCGTTGGGAAAAATCATTATTCTCCAAATATCCCTTGCAATAATTCTCCTACTGTATAAAATCTTATGTGGAAATAAAACAGATCCACACGTATTTTTGAGGAGTATTATGAAAAACAAGCTGAAAAAACTCGTGTCAGATCCTGTGCTTGTAATAGCATGGATTCTGGCTTTTTTATCGTCATTTATCGTACGTCCCGACTCTGAGTATACCGGATACATTGATTTCAGGTCACTGGGAATACTATGGGGACTCATGATCATTATTCAGGGCCTTCGCGAGAATTCAATATTTGAAAAAATCGGAGACGTACTTCTTTCAAAGGTTAAGAAAAGCTGGCAGCTTGCATTAGTCCTTGTATTTCTTTGCTTTGTAAGCAGCATGTTTATAACAAACGATGTGGCGCTGATTACCTTTGTGCCCTTCGCGCTTATGACACTTAGTAGCTGTAAGAGAGAAGACCTGATGATTCCTGTTATCGTGCTTCAGACTGTTGCTGCGAATCTCGGAAGTATGCTGACTCCTATCGGTAATCCGCAGAACCTTTATCTGTACGGCCTTACAGGAATGGGGATCGGTGAGTTTGTGCTCTGCATGTTGCCGTATTCGGTTTTGGCGGCAGTTCTTTTACTTGCAGCAATGCTCGTTCTTCCCGGAAAATCCAAGACTCTTGAAGGCAGAAAGAAGGATTATAATATAGTAAGGCATTTTGGAAGCACCAAACAGATCGTAGTTTATTGCCTCCTTTTTGCGATTGCACTTTTATCAGTGCTTCGCATAATTCCGTGGTTTATAATGGTGATAGCTGTTCTTGTTGTAGTTGCTGTTATGGATGGAAAAATCCTATTAAGGGCTGACTATATACTACTTTTGACTTTTGTTGGATTTTTCATTTTCACCGGAAACATGGGGCGCATGGACTTCGTCAAAGAGAATCTGACAAAGCTGATGGAAGGACGCGAGTTTATCACTTCAGTGGTGGCCAGCCAGTTTATCAGTAATGTTCCTGCGACGCTGATGCTTTCAGGTTTTACAGAAAACTACAAGGAGCTTCTTGCAGGCGTAAATGTTGGCGGTCTCGGAACCCTTATCGCCTCTATGGCGAGCCTTATTTCTTTCAAGGCTTTCTCCAATGACTATAAGGAGAGCAGAGGAAAATACCTGCTTGTGTTTACTGCGGTTAATGTATCGTTCCTTGTGATATTTGTTGGAATGCACTTTGCGATTGCCTGATATTTCTGTGTTGCGGGATGATTATTATTTTTTAATTTAGGATTACCCGTAGAACTGAAAAAAGAAGTTTATTCGGGCATGAATTAGATAGGTGTTTGCCCAGAAAATCACAAATTTTCATTTTTCTGGGTATGGATTAAGATGGTCTATACCAAGAAAATTTCAAAAATCTATTTTTCTTGGTATAGATTACTTGGCTTTGTGCCAATAAAATATGAAAACAAAGATTATCTTGGTATTGGATGAGTTAGAATTTACCAAGAAAAAAGTAAAATGCCGAAGTTCTTGGGAATTATTAAGCTTGGTTATACCAAGAAAAGATAAAAAAGAAGAATATCTTGGTAATAGATAGAATAAATCGCGCCAATATATAAAGGATAGCAATATGGAAATTACAACCTTATGCTACATGGAGAGAGATGGAAAATATCTCATGCTCCACCGTATAAAGAAAAAGAATGACATAAACGAAGGTAAGTGGATTGCGCCAGGCGGACACTGCGAAAACGGTGAGAGTCCTGATGACTGCGTGAAAAGAGAAGTGCTTGAGGAGACAGGAATCAAGCTGAATTCTGTGAAGTTTAGGGGGATTGTGACGTTCTATTCTCGAAAAACACAGCAGAAATCTGGTTGCTCTGAAGAGAATAGTTCCTGTTCAGAAAGAGACATACGCTATAAAGAAAATGCTGATGTGGATGCTGCTTTACCAGAGATGTCAATTTCGGGTCAGGGCGATGTTACAGATTACATGTGCCTTTTCACATCCGATGATTTTGAAGGCGATGCAGGAGACTGCAACGAAGGCGTCCTTGAATGGATATCCAAGGACGAACTCGTAAAGCTTGATCTCTGGAAGGGTGATCTGATTTTCCTTGATCTGATCAAAGACCCTGCGCAGCCGTTCTTTTCATTAAAACTCACTTATGAAGGTGACGAGCTTGTTGAGGCTGTTCTGGATGGGCAGATGCTGAATATATGAAAAAAACAGCCTGAAACAGTCTTGTTCAATATGCTTACATCTAAGCAATACTACAAGAACTCGTTATAATTTACAGAATCTGCTCCATTCCAACCTTATAGGGCTGCATGCCGATGGACTCGTAAAACTTCATGGCACTTTCATTGCAGTTCCAGACATTTAGGGTGATATTGTAGTAGCCGGCATCCTTGGCCCAGCCAAGAACATAGTCGTATAAACTTCTTCCGACATGCTGACCGCGGCAGTTTTCATCAACGCACAGATCATCGATGTAAAGAGTCTTGATGTCTGTAAGAAGATTGTCGTTCGGGTGCTCCTGATGCACACAGAAGGCGTAGCCCAGCATCACATCATTGTCATCTACCGCAGCGAAAATAGGCCTTGAATCATCCTTCAGGATTACTTTAAGTTCATCGTCGGTATATTTATTATTTTTCTTAAAAAGATCGGGACGTCCCAAATGATGGACAAGATTAACCTGTTTTAAAAGCTCGTGAATCTGTGGAATATCCTTATCAAGTGCTCGTCTGAAATTCATTTTCATTCCTCCCAAGGTACTCGCGATTTTGAAGCATCGAATACCTTTTGTGATATAGTTATAGAAGTTTAAACATTAACAGTATAATTGAAATGGAAAAGATAGTGAACATAAATTACGCAAAAGAACTTGAAAAGAGAATACAGCAGTTCCAGAAGGAAGGACGTTTCCCAAGACTTCTTCTTCATGCCTGCTGCGCTCCGTGTTCATCCTACTGTCTTGAGTATCTTAGACAGTACTTCGATATCACCGTGTTTTTCTACAATCCGAATATCATGAATGAACCAGAGTACAGAAAGCGAGTGGAGGAGGAAAAGCGCCTCATAGCCGAATATAACAGACAGGTTGAAACCGGCGATTTCGAAGGGATGAATTCCGATGAAGGGGCCAGGAAAATTGAAATCATCGAAGGTGACTATATCGTAAGCGATTATCTTGAGGCTGTGAAAGGGCTTGAGAATTGCACTGAAGGGGGCGAGCGGTGCACCAGATGCTTTGAACTTCGTCTTGAGGAATCCGCTCGGATAGCAAAAGAGCATAGCTTCGAGTTTTTCACAACAACGCTCACAATTTCGCCTTTAAAGGATGCAGCGAGACTAAACCGAATTGGAAATGAGATGGGGGAGAAATATGGTGTCTCGTTTTTGCCTTCTGATTTTAAGAAAAAAGACGGCTATAAACGCTCTATAGAACTGTCGCATAAATTCGATCTCTACAGGCAGGATTTCTGCGGCTGCGAGTTTTCAAGGCTGGAGCGGGAAAGCCAGGAGCGTGAGAGACAGGAGCAGGGTGAAAATGGGAGAAAACACCTTTGATAAAATCTATGATATTGTGAGGCAAATTCCCAAGGGAAAGGTTGCGACCTACGGACAGATAGCGATGCTTGCAGGAAACAAGCGCTGGAGCAGAGTCGTGGGCTATGCACTTCACGTAAATCCCGATCCCGAGCACATCCCGTGCTACCGCGTCGTGAACCGTGAGGGAAGGGTGTCATCGGCATTTGCATTCGGAGGAGAGAACATTCAGATAAAAATGCTTGAGGCAGACGGAATCGAATTTGTGGATGAGACTCACGTCGATATTGACAGATTCATATGGAAGCCCGGCACACCTGACATTTGAAATTTCAGATATTTGTGTTAGAATTCATTATTATTCATATTAGTTATAAGGAAGGAAGATTATCTTGGAAAAAATCTTAGAGTTAATTTCAAAAGAAGTTTCCGCTGCGTTTGAGGCAGCCGGTTTTGATGCAGAGCTTGGAAAGGTTACTCTTTCCAACAGACCTGACCTCTGTGAATATCAGTGCAACGGAGCTATGGCAGGCGCCAAGAAATATGGCAAAGCACCTTTCATGATTGCGGATGCGGTTGCTGAAAAGCTTCAGGGAAGCGAGATCTTTTCATCTGTAGAATCGGTTAAGCCCGGATTCCTGAATCTCAAGGTTAGCGAGGATTTCGTAAGAGGATATATTGTGAAAATGCTCCATGAGCATCATTTCGGAATCAAGACTCCTCTTCATGCGCCTAATTTCATGATCGACTACGGCGGACCGAATGTTGCTAAGCCGCTCCATGTAGGACACCTTCGCTCAGCAGTTATCGGTGAGAGCCTTAAGAGAATTCTCAAGTACGCAGGCTACAAGGTAACAGGCGACATTCACCTCGGTGACTGGGGACTTCAGATGGGCCTCATTATCACAGAGCTTAAGCATCGTCAGCCCGATCTTCCTTATTTTGATAAAAACCACACCGGACAGTACCCGAAGGAAGCGCCTTTCACTATCGGTGAGCTTGAGGAGATTTATCCCGCAGCCAGCGCTAAGTCCAAGGAGGATGAAGCTTTCAAGGCTGAGGCAATGGAGGCAACAAAGCTTCTTCAGGACGGCGATAAGGGTTATCGTGCACTTTGGCACCATATCATGAATGTATCTGTAAATGACCTTAAGAAAAACTACAAGAACCTCAACGTGGATTTCGATCTCTGGAGAGGTGAATCCGACGTTCACGAAGTAATCCCGGGAATGGTTGATTACATGAAGCAGCACGGCTATGCTCATGAGAGCCAGGGAGCTCTCGTTGTTGATGTTGCTGAGGAGACAGACACCAAGGAGATTCCGCCCTGCATGATCCTTAAGTCAGACGGAGCTTCACTTTACAATACAACAGACCTTGCTACTATTCAGCAGCGCATGGAGGAGTTCAAGCCAGAAGGCCTCATCTACGTGGTAGATAAGCGCCAGGAACTCTACTTTACACAGGTTTTCCGCTGCGCTAGAAAGACTAAGCTTGTTCTTCCCGAGACAGAGCTTCACTTTGTAGGATTCGGTACCATGAACGGCAAGGACGGCAAGCCCTTCAAGACAAGAGAGGGCGGAGTTATGCGTCTTGAGAAGCTTATCGCAGAAATCGATGAGCAGATGTATAACCGCATCAAGGAAGGCAACCAGGAAATCGATGACACCGAGGCAAAAGATACAGCTCACAAGGTAGCTCTTGCAGCCATCAAATACGGAGATCTTTCAAACCAGCCTTCAAAGGATTACATTTTCGATATCGACAAGTTCACATCCTTCGAGGGAGACACCGGTCCGTACATCCTTTACACAATGGTACGTATCAAGTCTATCCTTTCAAAGTATGAGAACGAGGGCGGTAATGTTAGGGAAGCACTCCTTAGAAATGCAGAGTCCGCTGATGAAAAGAACTTGATGCTTCTTCTCACAAGATTTACGGATGCAGTGGAGAGCGCAGCAAGAGATCTCATGCCCAACAGAGTTTGTGCATATATCTACGAGCTGTCAAATGCGCTTAACAGCTTCTACCACTCAACCAAGATCCTCACTGAGCCCGATGAGGAGAAGAAGAGCGGATACATCGCACTCCTTAATGTAACACTTAAAGTGCTCGAGACAGGAATCGATTTACTTGGCTTTAGTGCACCGGATAGAATGTAAACCCTATACACTAAAAAATGAATATTGGTCATTTTTTAAGTGGAAACTTAATTGCGCAGAGCGAGTTTTAAAGCCTTATATACTCGCAGCTTCATGGAACCTTAAAGTCGTCAAGTACGAATTATGAACCATTTGGTTCATAATCCGTAGGCTTGGCGGCTTTTTTATGTCTTATACTAATACAGCACGCTTATTTATATATACATATATTTTTGTTGTTTAGTTATAGATGGAGGAACAACTGATGAAGTTTGCAATGCCTAAGAAAATGATATCTTTTTCACTGACGCTTTTGGTGGTGGCTTCTATTGGAGCATTTTTTTATAATCCGATGACAGCAAAGGCGCAGGGAGAAGTTAAAACCATAACCGGCCTTGGGACAGGAGCTATCGAGAATCCCGTAAACGGTGGCGGAGAGTGGAATTATGTCTACTACGGCCAGTATGATGATAAGAGCGTAAAATATCGAGTACTTGATATAGATTGCAGTGATTTCAGTGATTATAAAAAAGTAAGTAAAAACACAATGCTTCTTGATTGCGACAACGTTCTCTATCACTTGATGCCCGGTACTTCTGCAGGCCTGATTGAGGACCTTAACGATCAGGGATTCCTTGATGCGGATGTTTTTACCGATGTTGAGAAGGATGCAATAGCTTTTAGCAGAAAAGAAAGAAGATCATCTTCAGATGGAGAAGGAGTTGACGGCGGTTTTGCGCAGCTAAAGGAGACAAAGATATTTGTACTTGATCCCAAAGAGGTAACAAATACAAGCTATGGATATAAGAACCAGGCAGAGGATTTTAATAGAATAAAAAAGAATATTACTACCGGAAGAAAGGATGACTGGTGGCTTCGACTTGGGAAAGAAGGAACAAAATTATTAAATAAAAGACTTTACAGAGTTGATAGTCTTGGAATAATTGGCTCCAGATCGGCGAACGAATCTGAAGGTGTAAGCCCCGCGTTTAACCTTAAAAAAGAATCCATACTCTTTTCATCATTAGTTGCGGGAACAGACAACGAGTATAAACTTACGGTTATCGATCGTGCGATGCAAACTCCGTCTGACATAAGAGGACATGTCGATGGTGATACTGAGGAAATAAGTTTTAAATTCCCTCATACAGAGGATGATGATGAGGTTTCATTTTCGGTGATCCTTTTAAAGAAGAGATACGAAGAGGGGCTGACAATAAGTAATTCTTCCGATTTTGCCTATATTCCGGTAGATGTTACAAGTTCGAGTCAGTCAGGGAACGGTAAAGATATAAACAACTATGTGAACGGAACATTCAACCTTCCCGAGAATTACAATGATTTTAAGTTTGCTTATCTTGTATGTGAGAAAATCGGTGGGGATACAGAGACCGACTATGCAAACACTCCGAAGTATTTTGAGTTTAAAGCTGATGAGCATACTCACGCCTGGGAAGCTGAGTACCTTGGCGCAGGTGATGACAACGCTACAATAAAGTGTCTTGACTGCTCTGAAAGTTACACAATATCTATAACTGCAGTAAACAGAGACTATGGCGAGGCACTTAAAGTTGATATTCAAAAGCCCGAGAACCTTCCTGAAGAGATAGAAGTAAGTGATGTCATATACAGAGACAGAGAGGGGAATGAACTAAACGAAACCGATATCCATGAAATTGGCGAGTACACTGCCGCAGCAGTTATAAAATACAAGGATGAGGACGGCAGAGAGCAGCAGAAGGAGATTGCCAATAATTTCCAAATAACTAAGAAAGAACTGCTTCCTACTATGGTGGCACTGAGCGAGGATTCTTATATCTACGACGGTGAGGAGAAGACTCCGGAGGTTACTGTAAAGAACGGCGATATAGTGCTTGATAAGGATGACTATACCGTTGAATATAAGGATAACGTTGATCCCGGAGTTGCCGAGGTTATTGTTACTGCTGTTAATCCCAATTATTTCGGAAAAACAGTTAAGACTTTCAGAATAAAGAAGAGTTCCGTAGCAGATAAAGAGAAGGATATCTCGGAAAAGATTGATGACAAGCTTCACAATGGTGATGACAAGTCTTCAGATGACAAAAAGAACGATGAGGATGACGCTGAAAAGAAGGTAGAGGATATAGCTGAGAAGACCGGTGTTTCCGATATTTTTGACAGAATTGAGGAGAAATATAAAAAGGAAGATAATGCTTCTGTTGAGGTATCATCCGGAAATGCTGCGGTAACAGAAGAGGTAAATCAGCCGGTAGTTGTAGTAAATACAGCTTACCGCCACAACATTGGAGATAAGGTCATCTGCCAGGGTAACACCTATGAGGTGACTTCAAATGATGACGCAGACCTTACGGTAAAATTCATAAAGGCCAGATCAGAGGCTGCCGGCAGCATTACAATTCCTCTATCCATAGTAATCGATGGTAACGAATACAGAGTAACCGAGATAACGGATAATGCATTTTATGGCAATAAGAGCCTCAAGACGGCAGTTATTGGTGAGAATGTAGAGAAGATTGGCCAGAATGCTTTTTATGGCTGTAAGAAGCTTAAAAATGTTAAAATTAAGACACTGTTCCTTACGAAGAAAACAATAGGTACGGACGCCTTTAAAAAGATCAACAAAAAGGCTAAGATACAGGTTCCTAAGAGCAAGCTCAAAGCTTACAAGAAAATTCTTAAAGCAAGAGGTGTTTCAGGAAAATCACAGAAGGTTACACAAAAGTAACACGAATAATACAAATATCATAGATGGCACAAATAGCGCCTTCACTCGTTTAAAGCCTTCCCCCACCGGGGGAAGGTGGCACGAAGTGCCGGATGAGGGGAGGCGTATTTTCTTACATTGCTACGTATTCTGCAAGCAGCCTATATGTATTCTTAATTCCATCAATATGAGTTCTCTCATAGCCATGACTTGCTCTGGTGCCGGGGCCAATCGCAGCGTGCCTTATATCGAAGCCTGCCACAAGTGCCGGATCAGCGTCTGTTCCGTAGTGAGGAGTGAAAATATCGGGGACATAGTCAGCACCGGACTTTTTACCTGCTTCCTCAAGCTCTTTTATCATGTCAAGATTATAGGGGAATCTACTATCCATGCAGAATACTGAAACCTTGCGCTCAGAGCTGGTCTGCTCAGGTCCGATGCAGGCGATATCCAAAGCAAGGAAATCCTTAACATCGGAAGGAATGCAGGATCCGCCGTGTCCAATCTCTTCATAGAAGGGAATGAAAGCATAAATCTTACGATTTAATTTTATTTTGCCATCTTTAACATCGTGGAGCAGTTCCATAATAAGTGCGACAAGTGCCTTATCATCAATGAAGTGTGATTTGATATAGCCATTGGCATATGTGAATCTGGGTTCAACAGCTACATAATCACCAATTTCTATACCAAGCTTTCTGACGTCATCAGCGCTCTTGACATCCTCATCAAGAACTACAAAAGAATTGGTATCAAAGCTTGCAACTTCTTTGTTTAATTCGTCTTCTGTGACGTGAACTGAAGCATTCTTTCTCTGGACGCAGCCGGTTATAACTTTACCGCTTCTTGTATGAATACGAACATTCTCACGCTCGGTATGATATGCGTAGAGACCGCCAACCTTGTATACCTTAATTGTGCCATCATCATTGATGTGGCGAACCATCATGCCGATTGTATCGCCGTGAGCGGTGATAAGGAGCGGATTCCCTTCGCCGCCGATTTCAGCTAAAATGCCGCCCTTGTGAAGGGTGGTGGTTTTGTAGCCGAGCGCCTCGATTTCTTTTATAAGATAATCTTGAAGCTCGTGGTACTGACCTGTGACGGAATCAATAGCCAGCTCCTTTTCAAGCTCTTCAAGATATCGTTTTTCATTTAATTCATAGCTCATAAGATAAACCTTCCTTGTTTTGATAAAATTGTGACTGGTGGTCACTAAGATATAATAGCATAAAAAATAAGACATAGGTCACTGACTTATGTCTTATTCTACATAGCGAGAGGGGGATTCGAACCCTCGACACCGCGGGTATGAACCGCGTGCTCTAGCCAACTGAGCTATCTCGCCATATTCATTTTGTTGTCGTCTCTTGCCGACCGACTAGGATAGTATATCGCTCCCCAAAGGTAATGTCAACAATAATTTTAAATTTTTTTCAAAGAATTTTTGGAGCTCTATAAAGATAATTATAATACTTTTATATCGCTTTTTTAATAGTGAGTTAATTGACTTTGGATTTTCTCTAAAATACCATAAAGACATGATTAATCTTGTTTCAATTTATTCGTCCAATATAGTTGGACTTTTGGTAATGGCAGTGATCCTGCTCAGCCGTGGATGGCGAATTCAGAACAAGAATTCCGAAAGTCTGATACTTCTTGTGATGATTTTTTCTGTTATATCCGGCTGTATCGTTGATCCACTGGTTTTCTATTTTGATGGAAAGCCTGGGACATTTGTTCGCATTTTTTTGTATATCGGTAATTCGTTCCTGTTTTTCTTAAATGCCGTTATAGGACCGGCATATATAACTATAATTGTCAGACATATCAACGAAAGCCAGTCCTGTAGACAGAGGCTGATTGTATATTCATTGTGTCTAAGTGAGATACTGCTTCTTCTTATAAATCTATTTAAACCTCTTGTGTTCCTGATTGATGAAAACAATTGCTATCGAAGGCTCTCTTTTTATGGCGTGTACATAATAGTTGAGGCCTTTTTCCTGCTTTATGGATTGTATGAATACTTTGCGGCGAAGCGAAGAGGCAGAATCCTCAGCTTTTTCCCGACCTGGCAGTTTCTTGTTCCTATTGCGGTCGGTATGCTGGTGCAGACGGCATTGTACGGAGTATCTCTGATCTGGCCGTGTGTGGGTGTGTCTGTGTGCTGCATAGCACTGAGCCTTCAAAATGAGAATATCTACCTGGACAAACTGACAGGTGCGTTTAACCGTTTTTATCTTAATGAAATAGTGAATGCAGCAAAAAAACGCGGAGAAAAACTTTCGGCCTTAATGCTTGATATGAACGGATTTAAGCAGATAAACGACAACTATTCTCATACGGAAGGCGACAATGCACTAATTGCTATGGCCGATATTTTGAACCAGGTAGTAATGAATAACGGCGTTGTTATCCGCTTTGCAGGAGACGAGTTTATCGTAATTCTGGATAAAACAGCAACACATTCAATCGTTGATTATAAGGAATTTATTGCTGATGCTATAGAAGATTACAACGATGCGTCAAAAAAACCTTATAAACTGTCTGCGGCCATCGGTGGAGATATCATCGACCTAAGCACCGATGAGAACATCGATCTGATCAGCGAAATTGATAAGCATATGTATGCTGACAAAGAGGAGTACTATAAGAAGAATAACAGGCGCAAGAGGTAGGAAGTATCATTTTCACCGCGATTTGAGGATATTTCCATTTTGTGGTATATTTCAAAGAAGGCAATTACAGGAGAAATGCCATTTTAGGTATTTCTCTTTTACTTTATATAAAGGATTATTTTCTAATGTCAGATCAGAATATTGAATTATTCAATCGCATACTTGAGAGGGAATTCCAGGGGATTAGCCTCGAAAACCAGATTATGTTACTCATCATAGAAACCTGCATAGTTTTTATTCCCGGCTTGATTCTCTTGATTAAGAAAAAAACCTCGTTTGGAAAATTACTGCATGTTTACCTGCTGGTATTATATCTGGGAGTTATTTTGACCATGACCATTTTCCGTCGTCCCATCGGAACGAGACCGGGGATAGTGCACCTTAATGTGGATACAGGCTTTTCTTTTGGGGGAATAGTCTCCTATTGGAGTGCTGCGTTTAGCACGCTTAACACAATTTTGTTTATTCCCTGGGGAATGATTATTTGTCCGTTTTTCAGTAAAAAAAGGCCCATAATCAGTATTTTAATTACTACAATTATTGGTGCGTTTACCAGCCTTTTCATAGAAATCACACAGCTTCATACTGCTACTGGAATGTTCGAAGCTACAGATATTGTAACGAATACAACCGGTACTTTTATTGGGGCGGTGATTATGGCTGTGCTATACCTGGTATTTAGTCAGAGTAGAAAAATTGAAATAGATAATAAATAATTGACGTTAGTATCCAAATTGGTTACAACATTTATACAAGTAACCAATTTGGATATTTTTATATATCTGGTATCCGATATGGAGAAGAGCGAGGCAAAGGCTTGAATATAGTATGAACGTTTGATGTTGCATCATCATTTTCTAAATGATAATATTTAGATTGAATTTTAAAAATATGCGGGCTATGTCAATTGACATGGCTCGTTATTTAATGTTAATGAGGTGGAGTAGTTAATGAAAAAGATACCGAAGATTTCATTTGTTCTTATATATGTTTGGCTTGGTGTATTTAGTGCGATTACATATCTGGATTTACTTTTAGGCGCTTCCCAAAATATTGTTATAAACAAATACTGGGCTCATAACATAATGATTTGCTTTTTGATTAATATTCTTATATTTAATCTGGTAAAGAAAAAGCTTACATTAATAGTTATTTCAGCAGCTGCTTTTATCTGGAGTACCATATCACATTTTGTTTTGCAATTACATGGCAGTGCGCTTTGTGCAAGCCTTTTTAAAAACTTTAAAACAGCTGTTACGGTTATAGATAATTATAATTTAACAATAGACTTAAGAGTTCTGCTTATTGCGCTTGTTTTTATAATCAATCTGGCGGTAGTGATACTTTTTCCGAAGAAGCATATAGAAACATATTCTGAAGGAAAACTTCATATGCTGCCCAAACTGTTATTCCTTGCATTTTTTGTGGCCTATGCATGCTTATCCTATAAGATCGCAAATAATAATATGAGCTGGGCACCATTTTTTATTATAGAACAGCGCGGATATTGCTCATATCTGATAACTGACAGCATATACTGTGTCAATCATTTCAGTAAGCCCGATGGGTATAATGTAAAACTTGTTCCTGTTAATGTCGAGGGTTTTGATGATAACGTGTCAGATACCAATCCGGATATAATAGTAATCCTGAATGAGGCGTTCAGCGATATCACAAAATACAGTGATGTACAAACAGATAAGGATCCTTTGGATGAACTTAACTCCATAGAGAACCTGAACATGGGCTATTGCCTTGTTCCGAATGCCGGAGGCGGCACAAATACATCTGAATATGAGCTGCTTACTTCCAATTCGACCGCTTTACTTTCAGTTGGTGCACCGTTTAACTATATTAACTTTGAGAAGCATAATGATTCAGTGGTTTCTTATCTGGAGAAAAATAATTATTCCACCTACGCTTTTCATTGTTTTTCAAAGGAAAACTACAACCGAAAGATAGCATATCCGGCTATGGGATTTGACCATGTTTATCTTGGGCCTGATCAATATGAATATCACAACAAGAACGGAAACAGAGACTGGCTTGATGAAGATAACTATAAGGACATAATCAGAGTCTATAATGAAACATCTGATAATCCGAAGTTTATGTATCTGCTTACATACCAGAATCATGGCGGGTACGAGCAAAATCCTCCGGAGATGGATACGATCCACTCATTGGGAGAATATGAGGTTTCCAATGACATAATTGATGAGTATGAGTCCAGTTTGGCACTTTCTGCTCATGCATTTAAAGAGCTGACTGATTATTTTTCAGCGGTTGAGAGACCTGTGATCATATGCATGGTGGGAGATCATACGTTTTCTTATTCCACCCAGCTCGGACAGGAAAATGTTTCAGCGCAGGAAAAGGACATAAATGACAGAACGGTTCCTTACCTAGTTTGGTCCAATTACCAGATTGACACTAAAATGTTTACTGATTATTCCAGTATGACAGACCTTATTCCTTCGGTCCTTTATTCGGCAGGAATAGAGCTTGATGACTATTACAAACAGATACTGAATCTGCATGGAAAAATGCCTGGAAGATCTACTGTAGGACAGTATGTCGGGACGGATGGAAATATTAAGAATACTTCAGAGAATCCTGAGATAGAAGACGAGTGGAACAGATATCTGTATGCGGAATACCACAGATTAACTCAAAAATGACAACATGAACGTCGGAGAGCTAACTATTATGAAATTAGAATATAAGTATATATCTAAATATCGTAAAGAACTTATGGGAATTGCAATTATGCTGATTGTGATTAGCCATAATAATCTTGATTTTCCATGGGTATTTCATAATGTTAATAGCGGTATAAAAATGCTATGTCAGGTTGGTGTTGATATCTTTTTTCTACTATCGGGATTCGGCTGTTATTATTCAATGAAAAAAGACAGCAATCCGATATCATTTTATAGGAAGAGAATCATGAGACTGGTTCCTCCTTATTTAACAGTTTTTTTAATCTTTGGCTTATATGCGATATGTGTAATGGGTAAACCATTTAACGAATACTTATGGACATATTCTCTTATTTCATTTTATGTTGATAATACTTTAAATGAATGGTTTGTTGCTTCGATTATTTTGGTATATCTTATATATCCGCTTATTTATGTTATCGTTGAAAAAAGTGAAGCTGTTGCAAAAGCACTGCTCATACTAATTTATGCCATAATAGTTTTATTTTTGTGTCATATTATTAGAATTCCAAATCCTATTAGAATTGTGTTTGAGATACTTGGAACACGTTTCCCGGCTTTTCTGATAGGATCTTTGATGGCAAAGAACAGTGAAGGAAGTAGAGGAATAAAATTATCAACAGCACGATATATAATAATACTTGGAGTATTATCAAGCATATTATCTCTTTATGTTTTTAAGATGAAAGTAGCAAATAATTGGATTATAATTCGTACTGTATTCATATTTATTGTTTTCTCGATAATTATTTGCTGGATTATTGTCAGGGATAAAGCTGAAAACAATAATATAATAAGACGTTGTACGACTTTTTTCACTTTTGTTGGAGGGATTACTCTGGAAATATATTTAGTACATGAGAAAGTACTTGGAATCCTGACTCCGGTAATGTATGGGATATTGCCATTGAGCTCATATTCTGTTCAGTTAGTAATATATATAATAGGGACTATATTAAGCATTTTTCTTGCCAGTTATTTGGGAAAATTTATAAAAAAAATGCAAAGAAAATAGTGTTGACTTATGGTGATACATTTTTGTAGAATATATTTTGACTTTGCGGAATAATATATAAAATTATATAGAAGGTCATAGCAGGGTAATAACGTGCTATGACCTATTTTATTTCCATTTCGCATAATTACCTTTATATTTTCAGGGGGGAAGAAAAGAATTAGTGAGGAGAAGAAGAATGGGAAAAGGGAACTCAAAGTGGACATTTAAGCACTCTTATGATGCCTTCGTAAAGAGCATACTTAAAACATGTATGCTTTTTATTATGTGCATATTTCTTATGAATATGTTTAATTGTACTGCTTTGGCAAAAGAAAATGCTGTAACAATTGTTACTAAAAGACCTATGGCAGGTCAGCCACTGGAGATTAAGAAATCTGATGTGGTAAATTCGGTAAAGTGGTATATTGGCGATACCGTTATATCTGAAGGAGATACATACACTCCCGAATCGGAAGATTATGAGAAATGGATTGTATTGAAAGCATATGATTCAGAGGGAAAAGAAGTAGCTTCTGATTCGATTTACTTTAGTAAATTACCGGTAGTATATATTAATACGGATGATGGACAGGCCATTACAGACAAGAATGAGAAGCCGGCAAATCTGTTTATCCAGGGTAATGATGGCTATAGTGATCAGTATTCCGGAAAAATATCTGTAAAGCTTAGAGGTAATACATCAGCAAAATTTCCGCAGAAGCCGTATAAAATCAAGCTTGATAAAAGTACGGATCTGTTTGGAATGGGAAAGAATAAGCATTGGTGTCTAATATCAAATTATATAGACCAATGTGCAATGAGAAACGTGCTTGGCTCAGAAATAGCAAAACAGCTTGGGATTGAGAACATGGATATGACCTGGGTTGATGTTGTTCTCAATGGTGAGTATAGAGGAATGTATGTACTTACTGAGCACATCAGCATCGGAAGCACAAGAGTAAATATCTACGACTGGGAGGATGAAGCAGAGTCAATATCTAAGAAGATCGCAAAAAAAGAAAAGTTTAGTGATAGTGATAAGAAAGCTCTTGAGGATCTTCTTAGTAGTGACCTTACATGGGTGAGTACCGGAACTGTAGAATTCAAGCATAAGACTTATCTGATAAATGATTATTATGATGGAGATATCTTTGATATTTCCGGTGGCTATTTATATGAATTGTCCGAAGAGTTCGATGAGGATTCAAAATTTGAAACTTCAAGAGGCTTAAAGGTTATGCTGAAAAAACCTGAGAGCCTATTCTCTAACGACGATATGATGAACTATTCACAGGAGTATTGGCAGAATTTTGAAGATGCTCTTGTGGCAGATTCCGGTTATAACAGTCAGGGCAAACATTATACGGATTATGCTGATTTTGATTCCATGACATCCTATTGGCTGACTATGGAAATAATGGGAAATCATGATTCTTCAAAAAAAAGCAGATTCTGCTATTTGGATAAGAACGGAAAGATCTTTTTTGGACCGGCTTGGGATTTTGACTGGGGTTGTGGATCATATACGGTTGGAACCGACCCGATATGGTGGAAACTGACAGGTGGTACCCTCTGGAGGGATTTCGTTGATGATCCCTATTTTCAGATAAAATCAGCAGAAAAGTATTGGGATAATCGTGATTATTTTAATAATTGGATTAAGACTTCAGGATTATATGATGAAAAGATTGATTATATTAAAGAGGCCGGCCGTGCAAGTGATGTAGTTTATCCTCGTAAAGATTATTGGATTTATGAGAGACGAGATTTTGATACTGATGCTTCTTTATTCAGAACATACTTTTCTGAAAGACTGCAATGGTTTGACAGAGCTTTTGCAAATAACCAGGTGCTGTCGAAATCGTTGTCTGACATTAAATCCAGTAGAGGGGATTCATATAAAAAGCAGGATGAAGAGCTGCCTCTTGATATTCTAGGCGGATCCGAAGACAAAATATCAGAGCATTTTCCGGCAGATTATATTTTAGGAGAAAAGATGTCTACGACTCTTTCCATATCCGGAGATGCTGCTGAGAAAGACAAAAACTATGATTTTGAAGTTTATATAAATGGTAAGTATTCAGGATATGCAATAGAAGATGAAACTGGTTATTCATTTAGTATAGAACCTGAGGCGCTTACTGAACCAGTAGGAAAGAGAAATGTTATTGCTGTTATATGCAGGGATAAAAACGGTAAATTAGTATATTCAAATTACAAGACTGTAATCCAGGATGAGAATATGACTTATCCTGCATATACAATTACATATAATAGCAACGGTGGTTCAGAAGTAGCTGCGCAATCATATCAATGCGGAATGGACATTGATGAACCTGAAGATCCGATAAAAGAAGGATGCATTTTTACAGGCTGGTATTTAGATGAAGGTTGGACTACTTTATTTGATTTCGGAGAGATGCCTCAACATGATATTACCTTATATGCCGGATGGCATCAGATAACGGCAAACAAATCCAGTTATGTCCTGTATTTTGTTTCGAATGGTGGAACAACTATACCTACAATTATTACTGAAAATCCCAGTGAAATTGATATATCAATGATTCCGGAGAGAGAAGGTTATTCTTTTGGCGGGTGGTATTCGGATAAGAATTTTGAAAATGAATTCGTGCCGGATTCGTTAAACGAAGGCTTGAATACAGTATATGCAAACTGGATTCCGGAAAACCATACAATATCATTTGATAGCTGTGGCGGTTCAGTTATAGACGACTCTATTACAGGAGTATACGGATCTGAGATTCATGCTCCGGCAATACCGCAAAGAGATGGATATTGGTTTGTGGGGTGGTACAAAGAAAGTTCCTACGAGAACATATTCCTCTTTGGAAAAATGCCTGCTGAAGACATAACATTATATGCAAAATGGACGCCAAGACAGTATATGCTGAGATATGTTACAAATGGTGGAAGTCTGATTCCGTATTCTATGGAGAATTATGATGCAGAAATCTCAGCTCCTGCAGAACCGACACGATTAGGTTATACTTTTGCCGGCTGGTATATCGATAGAGCACTCACACAAGAGTTTTCATTTGACAGGATGCCTTATGGAAATACCACTTTGTATGCTAAATGGGATAGAGCAAACTATTTGGTATCGTATGAGAGTAATGGCGGATCCGAAATAGATACAAATGAGGTTCCTTTTGAGACATATATACCGGTACCATCTGTTCCGGAAAAGGAAGGATATGTATTTACCGGTTGGTTTGCGGATGAAGAATGCCAGACTCCTTTTGGTTTTGGCAAAATGCCCGCTGAGGATATTGTCCTTTACGCAGGTTGGACAGAATACCAGAATGTTGTTAGATTTGTGACATTATGTGAAACAGCAATATCACCGATAATCTCTGAAAGTGATATTATTGTAGAAGCACCTGAAGAACCCTCTAGAGAAGGATATACATTTGCCGGATGGTATGCAGATGCCGGTTATGAAACCGAATTTGATTTTGCTGAGGCCATTACAGGTGTATCAACAGTTTATGCGAAGTGGGATATAAATGCATATTCAATTACATATGCATCACTTGGTGGATCAGAAGTAGAAGCGATTACAGCTGATTATGATGCAGAAATAGTGGCGCCTGAAATTGTTCCGGAGAAAGAAGGCTTTACCTTTACAGGGTGGTTTACAGACGAGGCATGTGAGAATGAGTTTTCATTTGGAAAAATGCCTGCTAATGATCTCATAATCTTTGCGGGATGGGTTCCTAATAACTATACTGTGACGGTAGATACCAATGGTGGTAATGAGATAGGGGCATTTGATGTAACATATGGACAAGCTATAAGTGTTGCTGAACCGATAAGAGAAGGCTATACATTTAGAGGCTGGTTTGTAGATAGAGACTTGAGTACGGCAGCGGATCTTTCAAGTATGCCTGCTTATAATCTTGTTCTTTTTGCAGGATGGGAGAAAAATAACTATACATTTGAGTATGACAGCATGGGAGGAAGCCCGGTAGAAGCACAGATTGTCGCATTTGGAGAAAATGTAATTGTGCCGGAAAAACCTGTAAAAGAGGGCTATGTTTTCACAGGTTGGTATATTGATCAGGAATGTACAGCGCTTTATCCTTTTGGAACAATGCCTGCAGGTAATGTAAAGGTATATGCAGGTTGGGCACCTGAAAATAACAGTGCAAATAGTGAATCTGCAGCTTTAGTTGATGCATCGAAGCTTGAAATTGGGAAGATATATGATACTGTTGATCAGAATGTAAAATGCAAGGTTACATCTGTTTCAGAAGATGGTAGCGCAGAAGGTGCATTCATTTATTCTAAAGACAGTGAAGAGAAAACAGTAACTATTCCCGGCAGAGTTGTTCTGGACAATGGAGCTGTGGTTAATATTTCTTCTATTGATGATAATGCTTTTGCTAAGAATACTACAATTACCAAGGTTATTATCAGTAAAAACATAAGTAAAATCGGTAAGAAAGCTTTCTATGGATGTAAAAAACTGAAGAAAATTGTAATTAAATCATCCAAGCTAAGCAAAAAAAGTGTTGGCAAAAAAGCATTTAAGGGCATTTCATCAAAGGCGACCATTCAAGTTCCAAAGAATAAGGTCAAGAAATACGAGAAAGTATTAAGAAGTAAGGGTGTTCCTGAAAAAGCTAAAATAGTAGGTAAGAAATAAGATTTAACAAAAATCCCACGATTCATTTTTGAATCGTGGGATTTTTTGTTATTTCTTTCGTGTATCAGAATAGTATAATTTATTTAATTTTGAAGCCTTACATTTTTTATATTTTTTGTTTGGAATAGTGTTACCCCAGACAGATTTAGCGGATGTTGTACATTTGTATCCTCTGGATGAATATAGCTGAGACAGGGTTTTTATACATGCAGAGTCTTTTGAATCAATTCCACCGGATGCTGTAAGCTTTCCGACAACATTAGGACTAACCCATACTTCATAACTGGCGGCATAATATAGATAATCATTTTTTTTTAGTTTAGCGGCACCGCCCCAAAAATGCAGGCAATTTCCGTGTAAATCGTCTTTCGTAAGATCCACTTTTGCATAATTGTTGTAATATGTCACGTTTTTACATTTTCTTGCTTTTGCCGTTTTCCATGGCAATGTATATATGTATATACCCTTGGGATATGGCTGAGAATCAATTGTTATCCATCGCTTTTTTGATTTTGAATAGGCAAACATTTTCATCTTTCCAAAATATACAGAAAAGCTGTCAGGCAGAGTTTGTTTTGTGGTTTCCTCTACAGCTCCAAAATTTAATAATTTTGATGCTGAAGCAGGAATTTTTTTTGTGACAATGTGACCATTGTCGCGCGAAGCGCGAATCATTTCGTCTGATAGGGATTCTGAAGGCATATTCATAGAGCAGTAGACAGGATCGGTAAGTAATGAAACGGGTATTTTTCCGTTGTGAACATCTTTTTTTGACTTACGATATGAATCCCATTTGACAGTACCGTTTTTGGGAAGAGACTCCGGACTAATATTTGTCATTTCGTCCCGATTTAAAATGACTGTTGATTTAGATTTAGAGGCAGAATATGCATGAAAAGTAGGAGCGGAAAAAATTGTGACTGATAATAATACAGATAATAAGCTGGTATAAATACTTCTATGCATATAACTGCACTCCTTTAATAAATATGCGAATAGTGTAGAAACATAAATTGATAATCTAAATATTATTATTCAATATAAATTGTGGTTTCTCAAGAGATAAAATGGTTATCTGTTTCATGTATTTGAGTTTTAACATATTTATTTCCTTCAGTATGAGCCCATTCTCAAATAGGTGTGACTATTACATAAGCTGCAGTTGAGGTTACAGTGCTCGGCAACGGGTATTTCTGCATGGGGAATATATTGTTTTTTACGTTTCACCGGTTATTCTCTTCTTAAATATAAAGTATTATATAAAATTAAACACTTCCGTAATCAATGAATCATCGATTACGGAAGCAATAATAAACATATAAATGAACCTAGTGAGTTCGACAATAAAGTTTATAATGACCGAAGTCTCTTTCAAGTAGAAATTTGTTCAAGTCATGATACCGTTTATCACTTGCATAAGCAGAACAATATTTTTCAAATAGATCAGCTATTATGATAAAGGCTGATTCCTGAACATCAATCGGAAGTTTACAAAGCCTCTTTTCATTAAGAATAATCTGCTTCATGACAGTATTATGATAAGAGCGATCCTTTGGCAAATTAAGCTTTGAATACTCTTTAAGTACTAAATCCGTTACCCAAATCGTATCAATTGATTTCATTTTTTTCGAAGAAGAGTGGCTGATACTACTGGTTACTATTCTGTACGAGTACACATAATCGGAAATAGTAAAAATGCGTTTTGCTGAGTGATAAAGGAAAAACGCACATATGGTATCTTCAAACCACATATTCTTAGGGAAAATAATGTTTTTAAATAGAGAGCTTTTATAAACTTTTCCCCAGGCCATACCTATCAATTTGGATGAGGAATTGAGCTGCTCATTTTTTAAGTGGTTGAATTTTACTTGCCTGTCATCATATAAACGGTAGTAAGATCCTTCTACTATATCGGCATCGTTTTTTATTGCACAATCCAGAAGGTGCTGAATTGTGTTTGGCGGCATGGTATCATCTGAATCTACAAAAGTGATATAGGCAGCTTCAATATTACTAAGACCAATATTTCGAGCGGATGATAATCCACCATTTTCAGAATGAATTATTTCAATGTTTGGAATATCAGTATATTTATTTAAAATCTGTTTTGAATTATCTGTAGAACCATCATTTATAATTATTAGTTTCCATTTATAAGTTGTTTTCTGTGAGATTATTGAGTTAATACATTCTTCTAAATACTTTTCATTATTGTATGTTGGGACAATGATTTGCAGGTCATATTTTGGCTCGCTTATGACGTTATTTCCTAAACAAGTACTATCAGGCTTTGGATAGTATGAGTTTAATAGCGAATATGCATCTTCTACGTTGTTTTTCAAGACTTTTTTTGAAAACAAATAGCAAAGAAGATAGCGAGCTGTTTTATATATATTATAACAACGGGTTTTATGAAGTTTATTAGCCCAATTAATTAACGTAACAGTGTTCATTACTTCCTCCAACAAAAAATGTAACTTATTCATATTATCATAATTATGAAGGCATTGCTACTGTTCATAAGAGTTCAAATAAAGAAAATGAGTGGAAATATGTGTAATATTACCAAAAAACATAATGCCTATGAAAAAAATATGAGTAGTTTTTTCTTTAAATACTCTGATATAATACAAAAATTGGGATTGGAATTATGATTGCAATCTTCCTATGATGCTTGGTAATTAGTATTTCGTTTATTTGTAAGGAGAAGAGTATTTTGAATAAACCTTTTTTTAGTTTAATTCTTCCTATATATAATGTAGAAGCTTATTTACAAAGATGTGTGGATTCAATTATCAGCCAGAATTTTGATGATTATGAAATCATTTTGGTTGATGATGGATCAACAGATAGCTGTCCGGCATTATGTGATGAAATCTGCACTACAGATGAAAGGATAAGAGTTATTCACAAAAAAAACGGAGGATTGTCCAGTGCCAGAAATGCGGGAATTGAAGTCGCAAATGGTGAGTATGTATTTTATATTGATTCTGATGACTGGATTGAACCTAATGCATTATTGACTCTGCATAATACATTGGAGAATGGTTCATGTGACATACTGAAGTTTAATTTTAAATATATGCCTTCTGGAAAAGAAGAAAAGTCTTCAATTATGCCAGGAAAATATGATGCGAATGATATTCATAAATGGATAGTTAAGGAGTCACTGGTAAATACAGGCGAAGTTATTTGTTCTGCGTGGTCCCATGTATACAGATTGGAGTTTCTTAAAACGGAGAATATTGTATTTGTTTCAGAGCGAGAAATTGGTAGCGAAGACTATTTATATAATTTGGAAACATATCTAAAAGCCAAAAGTATGGTTGTGATACCTGACATTATATATAATTATGATTTTCGTGAGGGTAGTCTGACACAGAAATATCGTGACAAATTATATGAGCAATACAAAAATCTCAATTCCGGGATGCATAATGTTGCCAAGAAATGTGGGGATTATGAAAATTTAAAGAATGCATTATATAGCTCATATATCGGAAAATGCTTTTATGTTGTTCTACGAAATGAGTGCAAAATTACTTCTACGCATACCAGAAATGATTCATTTCGAAAAATAAAAGAAATATTAAATCATAACGAGTTGAGAGAAGCACTGAAAGAATATAAAAGCTCCGACTTAAGCAGAAAAGAAAAAATAATGCTTTTTGTTTTGAAATACAAGATGAGATTGATTATATATTTGTGGATGTCACATAGCTTAAACAAGAAGAGTAGGTAAAAAATATGTTCCTTAAGATAAATAGTCGTACTGTTACAATACTAATTTCCGTACTGTTATTTCACCTATCTTATATTAAAGTTGAATTCACCAATAAGACCATCATACAAGTTCTGATTATTTTATGTTTACTCCTGTATTTGTTGTTTAATATCAGTACTTTGCTGGATAAGGAGTATTTGGGGATTAATTTTCTTATTGTATTATTTGGACTGTCGATGACATATTCAATGTTTGGCAATGAAGACATGATCTACAATATAGGTTCGGTTTGGAAAATAATATCTGTATTTCAGTTTGTTTTACCATTTTTGGTTATGGAGTGTATACAGAGAGCAGGCGAAGTGGTTCCTGTTATGAAGACGTTTTATATATGCGGTGTATCATATTGCGGATTGTCTATTGTTCATGCTTTTTTAACGGGAGCAAAACATATAGGTTTGATTGGAACATATTTGGTTGGAAATAAGTTCAATATTTCTTATTTGTTTATACTTGTGTTGATCTTATATATATACTTATGCACTATTAAAGAATTCCCATCTATCGGAGTGATAGTTCATTTTGTCATTGCAGCTGCAGTGGCAGCATATACAGAATGTTCTACCGCATTGGTCGGATTAGCAATCATTGCGGCATTGTTTCTGTTTAGAGAAAAGACAGCATCTATACTTAAAAAATTCAGAGTTATGATGCTAGTCCTGGTTATTTCCGCAACGATATTGCTGATTTTTTCAAACGTTATTTATTGGGCTCCAATAAGATATATCATTGAAGAAGTCCTGCATGAGGATATGACACTTTCCGGAAGAATGACAGGATTTGAAGGAGTGTTCCCTGCTATTTTGTACAGGCCGATATGGGGCTCGGGATTTCAGAATAATTATGTTATGTCTATGATTTTTACCGGTGGAATGGCTGACTTGCAAAATGGACTGGCAGATATCCTGCTCTCATTTGGCGTTGTGGGCGTTTTGATATTACTGGGAATCTTGTATATGTCTTTGAAAAAGGCAGATAAAGTTCAGAGTAATGCGTTCATAATGATGGCCTATATGTATATAGTTCTGTCTGCTGCCGAAATTACACTTAATCTTAAATTTTTTGTAGTGGTGGCACTAACTGCATTTGCATGGGATAAGAATCTGAATATAGACAATTTTGAAATTATTGATACAGATAAACAGTGTACAGGGGATGACAATTTATGAAAATAGGAATTTTATCTATGCAAAAGGTAGTCAATTATGGTTCTGTTTTACAGGCATACTCTTTGCGCGAAATGATAAAAAATGTTTGTGGTGAAAAAGCAGAATTTCTTGATATAGAGGAAGAACCATCACTTGAGGCAATAATGCCTGTTCAGGATATGGATGATTATGATGATGAGTACTTCTGCGAAAATAAAATTATTGAGAAGATTAAAAAAATAATTATGTACAGGCTTCAGAAGTTGGTCTTTTTCAAAAAAATCCATAAGTTTTGGAAAGAGGATTTGGAAATAGCTGATAATGATAAATCTGATGGGCAATATGATTTAGTTTTTGTTGGTAGTGATGAAGTCTTTAAATGTACTACAAAAATAAGGAAACAGCTATACGGTGAAGTTAATAATGCTAAGTCCGTAGTTACATATGCTGCATCATGTGGAAGTGCGGTTTTTAATGGTATACCAAGCAAAATTGTGCCTGATGTCAGAAAGTGCATGAGCAATTTCAAAAGAATGTCTGTACGTGATAAAGGAACAGAAGAGTATGTCTCCAGTCTGTATGACGGAGAGATAGTGCATAATCTGGATCCTGTTTTGGTCGGACCACTCTCTAAGCGCAAAAGGAATACGGTTTCATTAAAAAATTATATGATAGTTTATGCATATAACGATCGTATTCGTTCAAAAGAAGAGATTCTTGCAATAAAGAACTTTGCCAAAGAGCAAAAATTAAAAACGGTATGCTTTGGTGGGGTATTACAGTGGTGCGATTTATATATTCCCGCAGACCCTTTTACATTATTGGACTATTTTTATTATGCAGAATATATCGTTACAGATACTTTTCACGGAACGATTTTTTCGATAATTAATCACAAGAAGTTTGTATCTATTATCAGAAAGACTAATAAGAATAAAATGTCAAATCTACTGAGCGATTTAGGCCTGGAAGAGAGAATGCTTTTTGATATGAATCAGCTGGAAGGTCAGTTAATAAAAGATATTGATTACACTAAGGTAGATTCCATTATTGATAAAGAGAGAGAAAAAAGCGAACTTTACATAAAAGAATGTATTGGACTGATTAGCTAAAGCGGAGCATTTTGATGAGTGAAATAATATTGGTTAACAATGAAAAAGATTGTTGTGGATGCGGTGCTTGTGCCAACGAATGTCCAAAACAAGCTATTTCCATGAAAGAAGATGACTGTGGCTTTCTGTTTCCGGAAATTGATCATGACAAATGCGTAGAGTGCGGAAAGTGCTTGCGTATTTGTGCCTATAAAAAAGATAAAATAGAAAAGCATGAACCATTAGAAGGATATGCTGCAATAAATAATGATACTGATATGGAAAGAAAAAGTGCATCCGGTGGAGTTTTTTCTGCACTTGCGCATGCTTTTATTAAAAGTGGTGGCTTTATTTCAGGTGCTATTGCCAAACAGGAAAATGGTTCATTTGTAATTGAACATATTGTTGGAAATGATAATGATTCATTGGAGAAAATGCAGGGGTCCAAATATGTTCAGTCTAATAGTTTTGTTGCCTTCCCGCGAATAAAGGAATTACTTAATAATGGAGAACGGGTTCTGTTTTGTGGAACACCATGTCAGGTTGATGCTGTAAAAACAATTACCGGAAATCCAAATAATCTCATTACAATTGACTTGATATGTCATGGAGTTCCCTCTCAAAAATTATTCAGAGATTTCATTTCCGGATTAGAAAGAGATTTAAAGTGCAGGCTGTTACATTTTTCATTTAGAGATAAAGCCGGCAAAGAGAAAGGGTTTAATGCAGCTGCATATTCTGAAAATACTAAATATGAAATACCGCATGCACTGCTTTCATATTACAAATTGTTTTTGAACGGAATTATATATAGGGAAAATTGTTATTCTTGTCCATATGCATGTAAGGAGAGAGTATCGGATATTACAATAGGTGATTTCTGGGGAATAGAAGAGCAGCACAAAGAGGAAATTGATGCCGGAGAAATAGATTTAGGAAAATATTGGTCTTGCATATTAGAAAATACTGATAAAGGAAAAGAATTCTTAAAAGAATACAATGGATTATTACAACTGATTCCTTCAGATTATAAGAAAATTGCATTCAAGAACAAGCAACTCAGGGAACCAAGTATAATGCCGGAGAAAAGAAAGAAATACTTAGGATTATATTTAAAAGAAGGCTACAAAGCTGTTGAATCCGAGTTTCGCAAAAATATGGGTGGACCGATTAAGTTTTGGATAAAACGGAAAATATATATAAAAAGACATAATTTGGGAGAATAGATATAATGAACGGAAATCGAACAAAGAATGCTTCCAGGAATATTCTGGTTGGATTGGTGATGAAAATCACTCAAATAATTTTGCCATTCATTACCAGAACGGCCATTATTTATATTTTAGGAATGAAATATCTGGGACTTTCAAGTCTGTTTACATCAATTTTGTCTGTATTAAATATGGCAGAGTTAGGTGTTGGTAGTGCGATGGTCTTTAGTATGTATAAACCTATCGCCGAAGATGATCATTCTAAAGTATGTGCTTTAATGGCCTTATATCGTCTATACTACCGAATAATCGGACTTGTAATAGCAGGTATAGGAATTGCCTTAATTCCCTTTATTCCGGCTCTTATAAAAGGAGATGTACCTCCGGATATCAATATATATGTATTATACCTGCTTAACTTAGGTGCTACAGTTCTTTCATACTGGTTATTTGCATATAAGAACAGTATCCTTTCCGCACATCAAAGGGAGGATGTTGTAAGTAAAGTAAAGTTATATATGGCGTTGCTGCAAAATGTTATTCAGATATTACTGCTGCTTTTAACGCATAATTATTATACATTCGTCATGACAATGTTAGGTATTCAGATACTTACAAATATTGTTACGGCTTATTATGCAAATAAACTGTTCCCGAACTACAAACCTATCGGAACAATGCCCAAAGATGAAATAAAAGAGATCAATGGACAGATTAGAGACTTATTTACATCAAAGTTTGGTAGTGTGGTTTTTTCTTCTGCAGACTCAATGGTCATATCCGCTTTTTTGGGATTAGAAATGGTTGGTATCTATCAGAATTACTATTATGTAGTTAATTCTCTTATAGGTATTATTCAGATTATTTTTACAGCTTGCATGGCAGGTATAGGTAATAGCATTATTACTGAAACACCTGAGAAAAACTTTAGAGACTTTAATAAATTTACTTTCATCATTGCGTGGATTTCCGGCTTTTGTACATGCTGTCTGGTGAGCATGTACCAACCCTTCATGGAATTATGGGCTAAAAAAGAAAATATGTTGTCATTTCTTTTTGTTATATATATAAGTGCGTTTTTCTTTATTTGGGAAGTCTATAGAGCGATTAATGTTTATAAGGATGCTGCAGGTTTGTGGCATACTGATAGATTTAGACCATTAACTACTGCATTGGCTAATTTATCATTGAACTTATTAATGGTGAATTTTTTCGGGATTTATGGTGTTATTCTATCGACTGTGCTTTCAGTACTTTTTGTAGGAGCACCTTGGCTGTTAAAAAATATTTTCTCAACACTATTTCCACATGACTATATGAGAAAATACATAATAAAAATATCAACGTATGCTGTTGTGACTGCAATATGCTCTTGCGTTGCTTATGTCATTTGTATAATGATTCCTATAAAAACAGGTTTGTTTATGACATTGGTGATCAGAGCGATAATCTGCACTATTATTTGTAACTTGCTGTTCTTCTTGGTTTATTTTAGAACAAACGAGTATAAGGATGCGCTCGGGTTAGTGAAAAAAATCTGCAAGAGGTAAGAAAATATGAAAATAATAAATGCCTTAAAAAAGAAAATTAGTGGCAGAATGTCATCCGAAGAATATAGTGCCTATTTGAGAGGGAAAGGTGCAACAATTGGAAAGACAACAGTATTTATCGATCCTAAGCAAACCCATGTTGATGAACAGGCTGCATTTTTGATTTTTATTGGTGACTATTGCACGATTACAGCAGGAGTAACGATTTTAGCGCATGATTACAGTTTTAGTGTATTGAACAACACCTATGGAATAATGCCACAAAATCACCGTCAGACAAAAATTGGTAATAATGTATTTGTTGGACGCGGAGCTACAATACTTATGGGGGCAGAAATAGGTGATAATTGTATCATTGGAGCAGGGGCTGTTGTAAGCGGCAAGGTTCCGGATAATACAGTATGGGCAGGGAACCCCGCTAAACAAATATCTACTCTTGATGCGTTTAAGGAAAAAAGAGCGAAATATTATGAAGATGGAGCAATAACCCTGGCTAAAGGCATAATTACCAGATTGGGCAGAAAACCCACATATGAAGAAATGGGTGCATATATTGGATTATTTGCTCCCAGGACTGAAGAATTTAGAAAATATTTTGAGGCTCTTTCAAAAAGATATGAGACTGTAGCTGATAATGTATGGAACATGGAAAAAAAGTACATTGATCTCGATGATTTTTTAGAGAAAAATCATTTGATTTAGATTAAAGTAATCAGGAAAAACAATGATTGAAAAAATAGAACTATTTAAAGACAAAACTGAATGCTGTGCATGTGGAGCTTGCGAAAATATATGCTCTCAAAATGCTATAGAAATGAGAGAGGATGAAGTTGGCTTTTTGTATCCTTACATAAATAAAGATAAGTGTATTTCTTGTGGCGCTTGCATGAGGGTTTGCGGATATAAAAAAGCAAATGAAAACAATGATAATAGTGATCAATTTGTAATTGCATTTTCGTCTAAAGATGACAGCGTTATGTCCAGATCTGCTTCGGGGGGAGCATTTGCAGAAATTGCAAAGGAAGTATTAAATGAAAGCGGTGTTGTTTACGGCGCTGTTTCTGAAGATCGCAGTAATGGCTGGACAGTGCATCATTCCAGAATTGATAAAATGGATGATCTAAAGATGATGCAGGGCTCTAAATATGTTCAAAGTGACATGGGAAACATATACAAACAAGTCAGGAAAGATCTAGATGATGGACAGAAGGTTTTGTTTTCCGGGACACCATGTCAAGTAGATGGGTTGAATAACTACTTAATGAAAAAATACGATAACCTATTAACTGTTGATATTATATGCCATGGCGTACCTAATCAAAGAATGTACAAAGATTTTTTGAGCTATCGTGAAAATCATATTGATGGCACTATTGAGAGATTTGTTTTCAGGGATAAAAGCAAGGGGCAGGGTATGATATCCAGGATGGATATTAAGACCAATAACTTGAAAAGCAGGTCCATAATTAAAAAAGGAGAATTATATAGCTATTTCTATTTATTTCTCAAGCAGCATATATATAGAACCAATTGCTATTCATGTCCATATGCTAAACAGACAAGATATTCGGACATCACCATAGGTGACTTTTGGGGATTTAGTTCTTTATATCCCAACATGGCTGCTTCTGTAGAGCTTACTGATTCAAAAGGCGTTTCTTGCGTTATAGTTAACTCTGAGAAAGGTATGAGGGCTGTTGATAACATAAAGCAGCACTGCAATTGTATGGAGTCGACTTTTGAAATGGCATCAAAATATAATGGACAACTAAAGTATCCAAGCAGATTAACCGGAGTTCGCCAAAACATTATAGATGTTTACGCAGATAAGGGATATGCGGGGATAGAACATTTTTATCATACTCATTTTTGGAAAGATAGAATAAAGTACTTTATTTCTTCGCTGATTCCAATGAAAGTAAAGAAAAAGGCAAAAAGTCTTTTGGGATGATAATTCATAAAAAGATTGAAGGGAATAATCAATGAAAAAAGTTTTGATTGTGATGGCATCACTTTATAACGGTGGGGCAGAAAGAAGCTTAGTTAATTTACTTAATGAACTTCCTGAAGATAAATATGAAATAGATATACTTCTTTTTAAGCGTGCCGGTTTATTTTTGAATCAGGTGCCGGAAGCTTATCAGGTTATAGATACACCTGGTGTAATAAGAAGACTGTATGGTTCGCTAGATGAGGCAGGTGCTTTGTTGCCGTTTAAACTTATTACAAATGGGATTTCAAAAGTGTTTACGAGTAATGACCGTGAAAAACGAGCTTTCAGATGGAAATATTTTTATGGTCCATGCATAAAAAAACTTGATAAAGAATATGATGTTGCACTTGCATATATTTCAGGAGAAATACTTTATTTCCTTGATGAAAAAGTCAATGCACGCAAAAAAATAGTTTGGATTCATAACGATTATAGAGCGGCTAATCATCCAAGAAAATATGACTATGATCATTTAAAGAATATGGATGCAATTGTTACTATATCTGACTCTTGCGCTGATATTTTACTGGATGAATTCCCGGAATTTAAAGACAAGATACATATGATAGAGAACATAACTTCTTCAGCTGTGATAAAGAATAGAGCGAACGAGTTTATTCCGGAAGAATTTGATAAGAATACAAATGTAGTATTATCTATTGGCCGATTAAGTGAACAAAAGGGATTTGATATGGCTATAGAAGCATCGGCCATTATGAAGAAGAACAATATTGATTTTAAGTGGTATGTTATTGGAACAGGCGAACTGGAAGAGAGCCTTAAGCAGCAAATGAAGAGAATGGATGTAGAAGATAGATTTATCCTATTAGGTGCCAGAGAGAACCCATATCCATATATTCATAATGCAAGTGTCTTTGTACAACCTTCCCGATATGAAGGAAAGTCAGTTGTCTTGGATGAAGCTAAAATACTTGGAGCAGCGATTGTTGCTACTAATTATCCGACGGTTTCTGATCAGATGGTTGATGGACAAGAGGGTATTGTAGTACCAATGAGCGCTGAAGGAATAGCAGAAGGTATTACAAGATTGATCAAAGAAGATAAATTAAGAGATTCACTCAAAGACTTTTTATCCAAACAAGAGTATGGAAATCAAGATGAAATAGAAAAATACATGAATCTGATGGATTAAATTTATTAAGGGCACATAACTAAAATATGTGCCCTCTTTCTTAATATATTTGATTCAATTCAGATGTGTTACAAAGATCATATTCAGAATTGGGTACAGTAGTTCCCCAGATTGATTTGAGATAGGTTTGACAACTAAATCCTCTTGAAGAATAGAGCTGAGAAATAGTATTTTGACCTTGAGCATCTTTTGTATCAATTCCGCCTGAAGCAGTTAATAAATCTACAGAATTTTCACTTACCCAAATATCATATGAAGCAGCATAGTATAAATAATCCGCTTTATCAAGATCTACTGGAGACCCCCAAAAATGCAGGCAGTTTCCTTCTAATTCATCTTTAGTAAGATCAACCCTTGCATAATCATCATAATACGTTACGTTCTTACATTTTTCAGATACAGTAGTTGTCCATGGAAGAGTATAGATATAAATGCCTCTTGGATAAGGTTGTGAATCCAATAATATCCATCTTTTTCTGGATTTTGAATATGCATACATTTTCATTTTTCCGATGTAAACAGAAAAATTATCCGGTAAAACAGCGCCGGTTGTCTCTTCAACGGCACCGAAATTAAGAATTTTCTTGGCGTCCGGTGAAGAAGTATCTCCGACTATATGACCATTATCTCTCCAAGCTTCAATCATTACATCCGAAAGAGATTCAGAGGGTAAATTCATTGAACAGTATATGGGATCATCTAGTTTTGACACGGGAATTGAACCATCATTTTGGTCTAATTTCCCTATTCGGAAATCATCCCATACTAAAACGGAATTGGAAGAATAGTCATTAGTATCTGCTGATAATATTTGTTCGCGAGTAAGTGTTTGAGTAATGGGCTTTGTTTTATAATTGTGATAAGCAATAAAAATAATAGGTATAATTAGAATTGGCAGTACATATTTTAAATATTTCATAATTTTATTCCATGTTAATTGTTTCTGTGCTATTATCCGATGTTAATCTTAAACAGAGGATTATATCAAAAAACAAGAATGCATACATATTTGCAGTTGATAAAGTTGATAAAAGGTAAGACAAAGGCAACAGCGCTAATAATGTAAAATTATTTTTGCTTAAGACTTTTCTGCGCTTGAAATAAATATAAATTATCGACATGAATAAAAACATGTGTGCAATGAAACCTAATATTCCCTCGGAAATCAGAACTTCTACTATTCCCATGTCGTAAGTATGATACGGAACCCATGTCCCCCAGCCATTATAGTACACATCTCCATTTTGAAGAGCGCCACTTCCTAAACCGAATACAGGATTTTTGCCAAAAGCATATTCTATACCGGTAAATTGGAAGGTTCTGGATGTAACCCCATGCTTATTATCGCCGTAACCGGAAACTCCTTCCGGAGCATTTTCATTTATCTGAAAATCAAATCCAAACTCATTAAGGACTGCTTTAGCACTTCCTGAATAAAAGTAATAAGTGTACTTATTACCGATTGAAACGATGAAAATGATTGATGCTAATGAAAAGGCAACAATGAACGTATTTTTCAGGGATGTTAAAAAACCATCCTTTGTAATTAGTTTTAAGAATAAATATATAATTGTTATAAAAACAAAGAAGATAGCATCAGCTCTTGATCCGGAATGAACTGTTGCTAAGGCATCCAACACAATTATTGCAAGATATCTTCTTTTCTTTTCGGTATTGTACAAATAGAGAATTAGCGGAAGAATAAGAATACACATATTACCATATAGTACAGGGAGGCCCAGAGTAGTTGTTGCTCTCAGTAGACCTAATCGTACATAATAGTCATTATGCATTTCCCTACTAATGGTATATAAAGAATCAAAAGGCCTGAAAAAAGAAAAACTTTCAAAAATGCCCACAACAAAAAGAACAGATGCTGAAAGCACTACGGATTTAATGACAGAATGCATTTCTTTCTGCGACGGGTTTAGCAAATAGATTGCAAATAGTAACAATAACTGTTCAAATAAAAGGCTAAAAATAGTCTTTATAGCTTCAGAATATGTTCCAATATAATACATGTTTGCAATTACTCTAGAAATAAAATACCCACTCAGCAGTATAATTGCACGATTTGAAAAGAATTTAGATATAGAGTGTTTCTGTAAAGAAATGCCATTGCGTTTATTTACCAGGGTGTAGATATAAAAAACTATAAACATTAACCTCGTTGCTGAAATGACAGGAAAAGCGTTTGATATATCAAAACCATAATATTTTGGCAAAAATAAAAGGCAGGGAAAAAAAAGGTTCATATATTTTTTCTTATAAAAAAAATATATGTTAGCAAGAAATAATAATGTTGAAAATATAAATAAAAACATGATAATACTCCGTGAAAAACTCTAACTTTATAATACATACAATGTACTAGACTAATAATAGCAATAAAAGAGAGAATAGACAATTATAGAGAATAGAGAGCAATAATTGTAATAACTTTTATTTCATATGGGATTTGTACTATCTGTATGAATAGTATTCAATTTTCTTAATAAATTTTACAGATTGAATATTTAATATTTATTGCATAATTAGTATAATTGTGACAATGTGCTGATATAAAAATGTAAAAATACATGGAATTGAGAGGCCTTGACAAAACATGCAGTACTTAGTTTTATATTTGATCTTATTTATTCTTTGTCTTGTGGGGATGAAATTTGAAAAGGTAAAGGATGAGAATATCGTAGATATTCAGAGACGTGTAAATGTTCTTAGAGGGGTGTTTGCGATATTCATAATATATACACATTGTACCTTGGCGTATGACAATCTTCCTGCAATTCTGGTCCCATTAAGAAAAGTGAGCACTTTTGGAGTGGGATTCTTTTTCGCTCTTTCAGGATATGGCTTAGCATATTCATGTGGAACTAAAATAAATTATATTTCGGGTTTTCTGCAGAGAAAAATGCCTAAAATAATAATAACTGCTGTTATTTCCCGAGTAGTTACCGAGTTAGTATTATGGGCGATAAATGGAGAAAAGCTTTCATTAGTTGATTTGTTCAGATATATGAACTGGTATGTATACGCAATGATAATCCTTTATATATTGTTTTTTGTTGTATACAGATTTATTGAAAAGAAAACTGCTCGAATAATTGGTATTTGGACTTTGGTTATAATTTTCACTTCTTTGGCGTTGGTACTGACGTATATGAAAACTCCGGGTATTGGGAGAAGCTATTTTATCAGTGAGTGGGCGTTTCCTTTTGGTGTCACACTTTATGAGTGTAAAGATGAAATAGAACAAGTTTTAAAAAAGTACAAGATGCTGATTTTTGCAGTAATGTTTATTTTGCTTGGGGTGACTTTTGTTGTGTCACTGAAAGCAAAAGATGTAAGTGTAATGGATATGGTTTCTCATAACTGTATGCTAATACCATTCTATTACTTTGTTATGGTTATATGTAAATACTTTAACTTTAATAATGCTGCATTGAGATTTTTGAATAAAATATCATTTGAAATATATTTATATCAGTTTATGATGTTTGATATTCTGAAAAAGTATCTTAAAACTATTGATGTCAGATACTTTATTCTTTCTGTTATATTTACAGTAATAGTAGCGTGGATTATTAATTCTATACAAACTGCTATTACAAAAACGATGTTTAAGCGAGGAGAGAAATGATAAGAGTTTTGCAAGTGGTAAATAATATGCATAGAGCCGGGTTGGAGACTATGCTGATGAATTATTACCGACATATTGACAGATCAGAAATACAATTTGACTTTTTGACACACCGTCCGGAGAAGGATGATTATGATGATGAGATTATCTCATTAGGTGGGAAGGTATATTATGCACCCAGATTATACCCGCAGAATTATATTTCATATTTTTTATTTATGAAAAAATTCTTTAAGGAACATCCTGAATATAAGATTATGCATTCCCATATAGATCCGATGAGTTACTTGCCATTAAAGGCCGGTATGAAGAATGGAGTTCCTATAAGAATAGCACATAGCCATAATACATCTATAGATAAGGATATGAAATATTGGTTAAAGATGTATTATCGAGAGAGAATAACAGGTGTTGCTACCGATTTTTTGGCTTGTGGGGATGAAGCCGGGAAGTTTTTGTTTAAGGGAAAAGATTTTAAAGTTATTCCCAATGCAATAGATAAGTCGGCATTTATTTTTGATAACGAAGTAAGAAAAGAAAAAAGAAAAATGTTGGGAATTACCGACGAAGTTGTTTTTGGCCATATTGGACGATTGTCATATCAGAAAAATCATAGATTTTTGATAGAGATTTTCTCCGAAATCACAAAGCTGATGAATAATGTAATCCTTCTTGTGATTGGGGTTGGAGAAAAAGAGCAGGAAATAAAACAGCTGGTTCATGAAAAAGGACTTGATGCAAGAGTTAAGTTTTTGGGCAAAAGAACAGATGTAAATGAATTATATCAAGCGATGGATGCCTTTGTTATGCCGTCTTTTTTCGAGGGGGTTCCTGTTGTTGGGGTAGAGGCGCAGTTTTCTAAATTGCCATGTTTCTTTTCTGACAGAGTCCCCAAGGAAGTAGCATTTTGTGAAAACACATATTTTATTCCGCTGGATGCAGCTGCTGATGAATGGGCAAAAATCATTACCGAAAAAATGAATTTAACGTCGAGAGAGAATAACGTGATTCAGGATAATAAATATGATATAGAGGAGTCATATATTACTCTTCAGAATTATTATCTTGACTTGGCGCAAAGATTATAATGAGGTTTTAGTTAATGAAAAAAGTTTTAGTTATTACAAGGCATGCTATTGCTAACTATGGGTCAATTCTGCAAGCTATAGCCACGCAAAGGGCTGTTGAAGGCTTGGGATTTGAATGCAAAATTATAGATTATATACGAAATGATGAATTCAAAAGTAATGGACTTATTACTGCAGGCAAACAAAAAACATATGTAAAAAAGTTTCCTCCTATGCTGGCGGCATATTACCTTGCCAGACTAAGCGAGGATAAATCTGCATGCAATAAATTCGAAAGGATGAGACAAAAATGGTTACCCATGACAGAGCTTTATCATGATTTGAGTAATCCTCCCGAAGCCGATATTTATATGACAGGTAGTGATCAGGTATGGGGACCATTGATGAATTTCCAGTATGACTGGAATTACTTTTTGGATTTTGTAAAAGGTTCTAAGAAGAAAGTTGCGTATGCTGCTTCTTTTGGAAAAATGGAAATAGAGGAAAGAAATCTTGCAAAAATGCTTCAATGTTTTAAGGAATATGACAGCATCACGGTAAGAGAGAATCAGGCAGTAAGCTTTTTGAATGATAATAATATTCCTTCTACACAGGTATTGGATCCTACACTTTTATTCACCGGTGATGAATGGAGAACAATGCTTTCTGCTAAAGAAAGAGAAGATAAAGGAAAATATGTTCTTGTTTATCAAATTCATAAGAATGAAAGGCTGAGTTCATATGCTGCAAAATTCGCTCAAAGAGTGGGATTGCCACTTAAAAGATTGGCGGTTATGAGACACCAAAAATCATGGGGCGGAGACTTCATTGAAACGCCGGATATACAGGAATTTTTGGAGTATTTTGATAATGCAGCTTATGTGGTAACAGATTCATTTCATGGAACTGCATTTTCAATCAATTTAAATACGCCATTTGTCACACTAATGCCTGAGACAGGTACAAGTGCCAGAAATATAAGTTTGCTCGAATTAACAAAATTGACAAGCTTGATTGCCAGAGATGAAAATGACTTTAGTGTATTGGAATCAGATATCGATTTCACAGAAGCTAATCATACTTTGGAAAAAGAAAGAATAAAATCTAAAGAAGAATTGCTTAGGATTTTAAGCAACTAAAAAACGACTACAGAGATGCCACGGTTGCAGTCTCTGTAGTCGTTTATTTCTTTTACCAAGTCTTTACTTTTACTTTTTTGCTCCAGTTAGAGTTAGCTGTTTTATTATCTTTTTTGTTGATTGTTCTAATTCTGACATAATATGTTTTGCCTGATTTGAGCTTACTGATAACCTTATTTGTTTTTGTATATTTGTTAATACTTACAGAATCCACATTTTTTTTGAAAGACTTGTCAGTGCTATACTGAATTTCATATCCACTTACATTTGATGACTGTTTTTTCCATCTGAGGATAATTGATTTGTATCCACCGATAGCGAGTGTGATATTTGTTGTAGGTGGTGTGGGTATTGCGGTTTCTTTTACTTCTTCTGCTCCATTACTTGCAGGAGACTGATTTTCTGTTACCGGATCTACATTATTGTTTTCAGGTGTATTTTCTTTTTCTTCTGTCAAGCCGGGATTACTATTATCGGGGGTAGTATCCTCATTATTATTTATTTGAGTTTCGGTGTTTTCGGTTTCGTTAGTGTTTGTATTCGAAACTTCCGAAGTCTGACTGGGAGCTACTACCTCTTCATTGTTATTTGAATCTGTAACTTCGGGTACAGATACTTCAGGTGTAGATACTTCAGGTGTAGATACTTCAGGTGTAGATGCTTCAGGTGTTGTTACTTCAGGTGAACTGGTCATGTTTCCTGAATACATCTGATTGAGTACTGAACTGTTACATTTGGTATATTCGCTATTGGGTATAGTATTGCCCCAAATTGATTTGGAAGTTGTAGTACAACTATATCCTCTTGTGGAATATAACTGGGTTAATGTGTTTTTGCCGGCTGCATCTTTTGTATCTATTCCGCCGGTAGCTGTTAATGTACCTACAGCATTACTGCTTACCCAAACGTCATAGCAGGCAGCGTAATAAAGATAATCCTCTTTTTCGATTGGAGCAGATTTACCCCAAAAATGGAGGCAGTTACCTTGAAGCTGTTCTCTGGTCAGGTTAACTTTTGCATAACTTCCGTGATATGATACGTCTGTACATTTTGTTGCTACGGTTGTTGTCCAGGGTAAAGTATAAATATATATACCGCAGGGGTATGGCTGTGAATCAATTAAAAGCCACTTGTTTTGAGAGGACGAAAACGCAAACATCTTCATTTTTCCAATATATACTGAAAAGTTTTCGGGAAGAGTAGTATTAGTGGTGTCTTCAATTGCTCCAAAATTAAGAAGTTTTGATGCTGAGTCGGGAATAGTACCTACGATGTGGCCATTATCTCTCCATGCTGCAATCATCATATCTGAAACAGATTCAGAAGGAAGATTCATGGAACAGTAAACCGGATCATTTAGCATGGATACCGGAATGTTGCCATCGTGAACACCTAGTTTTGATTTTCTATAGGAATCCCATCTGATAGTTGTATCAGATGAATATGACTCAGTAGTTGTACTAAGGATACCGTTTCGGTCAAGTGTTATTGAAGAATTATCGGAACTTGTTGCATATGTTGTTACAGGAAATGCTGAGAAAAGAATAACTGCTGCAATAATAGTTGAGAAAGTTTTGAAGATTTTTTTATTCATATGACCCTCACTTTTCTTTTGAGCAATAATAAATTTAACCTACAAAAACAATCATAAAAGAAAATATGATTATTATCAAAGCATATTTGATAAAACATTTCCAAAAAAAGAATTATTCTATTTAAATAAATGATAAAGATAATAAAAAAAACCAAAATGTGTGTTATACATTTTGGCCTATAGGGTAGAGTATTATTTGTTGATTATTGCTGAAAAAAATGCCGATATAAAACTATAGCAAGTTTTAATAAAAGATAAACCCAGAAAGATATGAGGCCTTTCTGGGTTTTAACATTTATTTTTTTGTTTTAATATATTGTTGCTTGTTCCACTTTGAGTATACAGTCTTACTACCAATTTTTTTATAGGAACGGACACGTATAAAATAAAAAGTATTTGGTATTAGCGTTGAAATGACTGTTGAAGTATGTTTTTTCCCTTTTATACGTACTTTTTTTGCTTTTTTGCTTATCTTTTGTTTTGTACTGTATTGGACTTCGTAACCGGAAATGGACTGTGAGCTCTTTTGCCATTTGACGTCTATTGATTTATTTTTTGCTGATAAAAGTTTTATTTTAGGTGCACGAAGCTTGTAATAGGTCTTATTATTTTCGTCTGTACTTGCATCCCGGTTATTTGATTCTACCGAAGGCGTCGTCACTACATCTGTGGAAGATTCTGCGGACGATTCTGTGGCAGCTGACTGTTCAGTAAATGATTCGCCTGGAATCTCTATTTCAGATGATGTTTTTTCATCAGTTGTTTTCTCATCATTTGATTTGTCAGCAGCTTTGTCGGGAGTTTTACTGGTGCCTTCTTTGTTTGAAGGTGTTGTTTCAGTGTCTGTTTTCTGAGAACTTTTCTTATCATTCTCACTTTTTTGAGAATTGCTCTTCTTTCCATTTGACTTATTGGCATTAGATGACTTGTTTGTGCTTTCGGATTTGGAAGAAGTATTTGAACCTGAATAAGCAGAGTCGGATGAATACAATAAGTTTAGCATTTGTGAATTACACTTTTGATATTCATCGTTCGGAATATTTGTTCCCCAAACGGTTTTTTTGTATGTTGCGCCACTATATCCACGTGAAGAATAAAGTTGGGTTAAGGTGTTTCTGCCGGTAGAATCTTTAGTGTCAATACCCCCGGATGCGGTTAAAGTTCCTACAGCATTTCCACTTATCCATACATCGTAACATGCAGCATAGTATAGATAATCGTCTTTGAGCAGAGGAACAGATCTGCCCCAAAAGTGTAGACAATTTCCCTGGAGATCCTTTTTAGTCAATTCAACCTTTGCATAGTTGTCGTAATAGGTTACATCCTTGCATTTTGTTGCTGTTGTAGTTGTCCACGGAAGAGTATAGATGTATATACCTGTTGGATAAGGCTGAGAGTCTATGGTGATCCACCTTTTTTGGGAGATTGAGTAAGCGAACATTTTCATTTTTCCGAGGTAGACAGTAAATTGATCGGGGAGAGTGGTTTTAGTGGTTTCTTCGATAGCACCGAAGTTGAGTAAGTATTCAGCTGATGATGGAATATCATCATGGATTATGTGTCCGTAATCACGCCAGGCGCGAATCATTTCGTCGGAAACAGATTCTGAAGGAGTATTCATTGAACAATAGACAGGATCATTGGCTAATTCCTCCGGTATTTCGACATCTTTGCTGCTGGTTAGGGTATTACTGGCGTAAGAGTGTAGGGGGTGCCCCATTAAAGAAACCAGAATGATAGGCGTAATAAAAATAGATAGTGACCTTAAATATAATCTCTTAACCATTAGTAGGTAGTCCTCCATGTAAGTAAAAATAGATTACGAAAAAATATTGACACTGCATTTATATTACCTAGTGTATAAAAACAACTATGTAACAATATTGTAACATTTTTAACATGGAATTGTAAAATAATCAAATTATACAAAAAACCTATCTGAAAAAGAAGATTCTCTATGAAAATATCAGTATACAATCCCTTTTTTTGATGATATAATTTCATAGATTTTGTGTGAATTTGTGTTTTTTGTTCAATTTAGTCACAGTTGGGAAGGAATAATAATGTATAAAAATGAAATAGAGATTGATATTTTTAGATGTATAAATGCGCTTAAAAAAAATATAAAGTTCATAGCAATAATAACACTGTTGTTTTTCTTAGTAGGATTAGGTGTTACCTTGGATAAGGGAAATGATACTTTTGGAGCTAAAGCTACAGTATATGCATCAGCGGTGAATTCTTATTCAGATGCGGCAAATGCTGTAACTGCCATGAATGCATATATGGATGTGGCAAAGTCCTATAAGGTATGTCAAAGAGCAGCACTTATTCTTGGAAGAAGTGATGTGGAGACATCCGATATTCAGAACAGTATATCCGTATACTCATCGCAGGATACAAATTCGCTTTCTTCAGCTTTGGCAAAGGCTAATTCTGCAACTATTATCTCGTTTACAGCAAGAACGTCTGATCCGGATTTATCAATGGCTATGGCTGATGCCATGGCTCAAGCATATACTATTGAGATGGCTAATATACTACGTGCGGATTCAGTTAAAGTGCTGGATAATGCCTATACATATTATATGGCTCATGATGCCAATAAATCTGCTTGGAAAAAGAGAATAATTGCGATGATGGTCGGATTCGCATTATCATCATTTGGGGTGATTCTTTTTGAAATTCTTGATAAAAATGTACGAACCGTTAGAGAGGCTACAATTGGAAACAGCCTGCCTGTAATTGGTATCATTCCTGAGTATAAGGAGTAAGGAGGGGCTATTTTGAAAAAGTTAGATATTTATAAAAGTGATAATTATATATTGAAGGATGCTTTTGATGAAGCAGTCATGAACCTTCATATTTTAAAGAAACAAAATGGATATAGAAGTTTTGTTGTTTGTGGATGTGAGGCAGGTAACGGAACAACTACTGTGGCGATCAATCTTGCTGCTGCGCTTGCTGAATCAGGGTGGAAGACCGTACTGATTGATGGCGACATGAGAAAAAAGAACAGATACAAAAGACTTAATGAGAATGCTACGGTAGGGCTTTCAGATTATCTTATGGATAAGGCACCAATCGGGAGGATTAAGTATGATACAACTACCGAGAATCTAACATATATTCCCTGTGGAGAGCTGATTGACAACCCTGTTAGGCTTTTGTGTTCAAATAAAATGAACGTTGCAAGGGAAGAACTTGCAAATGACTATGACTTTATCATTTATGATATGCCTGCAATTAATTCTGCCATGGATGCAGAAGTGATTGCGGTTAGCGCAGATGCAACTATCTTAGTATCGGCTGTTGGTGCTACAAGCAAGAAGGGGTTAATTAAGGCTGCAAATGCATTGAAAGAAACAAAGGCCAATCTGATAGGAACAATTATAAATAGAACAGATATGGAACAATATACAGCATATCATGAAGATTATGATTATTTCCAAAATGAAAGATATGTTAAAAAAATGATAAAAGACAAAAGGAAAAAAAGATAAGGATATTAGAACTATGAAGAATAGATATGCTGGAATAAAGGCATTTGTACTGTGCATAGGTTCAGTTGCGCTTATAAGTGCCAATACAAGATTTGTTGTTGGTGCCACAGGGGCAGGAATCCAACTGGGGACAGATGTAACAGAGGAGGTTGCACCTCAACCTGCGGATACCACCGGAAATATAATTGATCCCACGCAAAACATAATTGGAAATGATGGGGATGCTGAGAATGGTGATATTTCCACGGCTACTGATGGTCCTGCAGTTGCAGGCCAAACTGAGCAGGAGATAACTGCAGATTCAACTGTTGCATATATTGGGGTTGATAGTTACACAATTGATGGAGGGCTATTAGAGCCGGGGAATGATCTTACAGTAAACCTTACTCTTCATAATATAAGTTCTGCAGCAAGTGCAGAGAATGTTGTAATTACCATGTCTAGTGCGTCAGGCATGATTTATCCTAAATATGGAACAGATAATCAGTTTTTTGTAGGGACTATCCTTCCCGGAGAAAATAAAACAATATCAATTCCGATAACTGTTAGCTCTAAACTTGATAGCGATGTGGCCGATTTTACTTGTAAGTTTGACTATCTTAGTCTTGGAAAAACTCTTTCCAACACTTCGACAATGGTTATAACTACATCAAGTGGTAAAAGTCTTATTGTAAAGAGTTTAGATATCAATGCGCACGCTGTACTTAATGGAAAATCACTGCTTAATATCGAGTATATAAACAAGTCTAATGGTAACATTACAGACGCTCAGTTGATAATTGATGGTTTTGTATCAGATGATAGTAAGCGGATAAGATTAGATACAGTATATGCCGGTAAAAGCTATACTAAGGACTATAATGTTACTTTTACTAAAGCAGGAGATCAGGAAGTAAAAGTTAAACTTGTTTATACAGACGTCACCGGAGAACGCTTGCAGACAGATTTAGGATCATTTAGTGTAACCGTTAGTCCTGAAATTACATCAAATAATGGATATACTTCGAACGTTGCTCTTCTGTGGGGAGGAAGAGTTTTGGCTGGTGTTGGGGCACTGCTTGCATTATTTATTTACATCAAGCATTTTATGAAGAAAATGAGCTAAAGTGATAGTTGGGGCTGCTTTTTTATTTGGATAACAAATAAAAGTAGCCCTTTTAGGGTTTTATTATGGAAAGAATTGCTATAATAACTCCTTGCATATTGCCGGTTCCTGCAACAAAAGGAGGGGCTGTTGAGGGGCTTATTACCAGGATTATCGAGGAAAATGAGAAAAAGAATCAATTCATAATTGATTTATATTGCATTAAGGATGAAAATAGCAAAGAAATAAAATATAATAGCACGCATCTTTTGTATGTTGACAGATCTCCCATTATCGCATTTGTTGATAATAAGACAGATGCTATTTATAGAAGAATTGGATCAAATTCGAAAAGGCTTTTGGATAAAAAGGTCCTGGATTTGTTTATTGAAAGGACTAATGAACTTGAAGAGAATTATAGTGCTGTTATTGTACAAAATTTGATGTCTACAGCAATTGAGATAGTAAATTTTTGCAGAGGAAAATATGAAATTCCCGTTTTTTTTCATATGCATAATTGTGTAGACGTATATAGAAGCCCTCAGTATATTAGAGAATTGGTAAAAGCGGGAGTCCAATTTATTGCTGTTAGTAATTATATTAAGGACGAAATACTATGTTGCGATAAAAATGCGGTTGTAAATGTTTTATATAACGGTGTAAATCAGAACAATCGTATTAAGAAAGATGAAACGGAGAAAGCAACAAAGTTTTTGTATTCGGGTAGAATCATTCCGGATAAAGGTGTTAAGGAACTTGTTATTGCCTTTAGCCAATATATTGATAGACTTGATATTAGTGAGAGAAAGGAATATGGGCTAGACATAATAGGCTTTTCCGATAAAAAAACTCATTATGAAAAAACAGTAATAAAGTATGCTGAAAAGAATAAAGATAATATTCACTGTCTAAAGATGATATCCTCGGAGGAAATACTACAGAAATATTATGATTATGATGTAGTGGTAATGCCAACCCAAAATATGGAACCATTTGGACTTGTGGCACTTGAAACAATTTCTCGAGGAATACCATTAATTACGACAAATTCTGGAGCTTTACCGGAAATATTGGATGATGGAGCAGTTATAATTGACAGAGGGACATCCTTTTTGGATGATCTTGAAAAAGCACTTGGCAGATTATCTTTGGACTATGAATATAGAAGAACTATTGCTCAGAAAGGCTTAATTCGTTCGAAAAAGATTGCTGATTTTAATATAGAAAATTATTATGAAAACTTTGTTGATGTTATTTCGGAGAAATGTGAAAATACAACTGTTTCGGTCATAGTTCCTGTTTATAATGTTGAACAATATCTTGATAGGTGTGTAAATTCTCTGATAAACCAATCATATACCCAATTGGAGATTATACTTGTTGATGATGGTTCAACAGATTCTTCAGGTATGCTTTGCGATGCTTTTGCCCAGAAGGATCAAAGAATTAAAGTGGTTCATCAACAAAATCAAGGCTTGTCAGCTGCCAGGAATTCCGGGCTTGAAATAATGACCGGAGATTTAGTGTTTTTCTGCGATAGTGACGATTACTTAAATACGGATGCTATCAAGAGTATGGTCACAAAAATGTATAGAGATCATGCAGATATTGTTGCTTGTGGAATAATGCTTACAGGTGACAAAGAAGAATTGTTTACCAACGAAAACTGCGGTATGTGGAGCGGGCATGAAGCAGTTATTCAAATGATGAGAACCAATAATATATGTACTGTAGCCTGGAATAAGCTATATAAAAAGCATTTATTTGATGCTGTAAGATTTCCGATTGGAGTTCTCCATGAAGATGAAGCAACAACGTACAAGCTTATTTATAAGGCAAAAATAGTATCGTTTACGCCTGTGCCATACTATTACTATTATCAAAGAAATAGTGGCATTATGGGCGAGAAGATAAGTGATAGAAGCCATTATTACATTGATGCCTTAAAGGAAAGAGTATTGTTTTTTGAGCAAAATAAGGAAGATGATCTTATTCAGCATAGTTTGATTTCATTATTGGATGGAATTAAGTATATATACAGAAATACAGATGATAAAAAAATAAAGAAAAAAATGACACAAGCGTATAAGGAGAGTATTAACAAATGGAAAACACCCGATATAATGGGGGTTGGAAAAGCGATGTCATTATTATTGTGGGAGTGTATTAGATATTAAGCCATGGATGAGAATAAACTAGTTTCAATTGTGATGCCAACATATAATGGCTCAAAGTATATAGCGGATAGTATAAAGTCGCTTATTAAACAGACATATAAAAATATAGAAATAATAATTATAGATGACGGATCTACAGATTCTGTTGTAAAAATTTGTAGCGAATATGCGTCAAAAGATGAACGCATTAGAGTTATATCTACATCAAACAGAGGGGTGTCATCTGCAAGAAATACCGGTATTACTGAAGCAAAGGGTGACTACATTGTATTTATGGATGATGATGATTGTCCTTTTGAGAATCTGATACAAAAATACATGGAAGCTTACGACCAATGGTCTGACAAGAAAGTATCTTTTGTTACCTGTGGCATGATTTTTAGAAATTATTATAACAAACGAGTGAATGACAAGGAGTATATTCTTGAGTCGGGACGTGGCTATGTAAGAGGAGAAAACTATCTGCTGACCAGAAATTATGCAGCTACTCTTGCGTGGCTTAAATTATTCAATTTTGTTACAAACAAATGTTATGATCTTGAAATTATTAAGAAATCCGGAATTATATTTGATGAAAAGATAAGTGTTGGAGAAGATCTTAAGTTTAATATCGATTACTTAGAACAATCCGAAGGATATCTGGGAATGATCAATCTTCCGCTTTATTACTATATAAAAAGAAAAGATGACGGGTTGTCTGTTAAATATCATTCGGATGATCTTACAAATACTAAGCAGATATATAGAAGGTTTATTGCATGGGAACAAGATCAGAAAGAAGTAACAGCCGATAACATAGTGGTATTAAAATCGCTGTTTATTTATGATTGGACAAATAGACTCACTGCTATATATAAAATGCATAAAGGTGAGTCACCATTTTCCTGCGCAAAAAGGGACCTTAATAAAGAATTAAGAAGCAAAGAATTTAGGGAAATGTTGCTGGAGGTTCGAAAAGCTAAAAAAATATCTACTTTCAGGTATCTATGCCTTCGAACAGGGAATTATGAAATATTCTACTTCTTTCGCTATTTCTATCAAGCATTGAAGGGATAAAGCATTTTTATTCAAAGGAGATTTTTTTTGAGAACAGGCAGCAATAAACTGGTATCAATAATTATACCTGTTTATAACGTTGAAAAATATTTGGATGAGTGCGTAGAATCGGTTATTGTACAGTCATATGAGAACATTGAAATTATATTAGTCGATGATGGCTCAACTGATTCATGCGGGATGCTCTGTGATAAGTGGGCGACAAAAGATAGCAGAATAAAGGTTGTTCATCGACCAAATGGGGGACTCTCTGCAGCCAGAAACAGTGGGCTGGAAATTGCTAAGGGCGATTATATAAGTTTTGTGGACTCTGATGATTCAGTAAAAAAAGCTTTTATTGAAGACTTTATAGATGCATTGGAAAATACAGGTGCTGATTTTGCTTTTTGCGATATAGAGTCTGCCAGACTGGCCGAACGTGATCGATTAGGTACAGAGCAAATGATTCTGTCTGATAAGGAGTGCAGGCAATTACTGATTGACCCTCTTTCAAGAGAATATGTTGAAATGGTAGTCGCATGGAACAAGATATATAAAAAAGACCTCATCAAAGACTTAAGGTATAAAGAAGGCAAAATTCATGAAGATGAATTTATGATAAACAATTTTATTTACTCATTTAGTAAGGCCGTATATATTCCACATAGAAATTATATTTATCGTGTCAACGATGAGGGAATAACCGGTTCTGAGAATAGAAATGATTTGAGACATCTTGATGCTGTTGATGCCTACGAAGAGAGAATGCAAAAAGCTTTAGATAATAATGATATTGAATTTGCTAATTCTGTCCTAAAATGGGCGCTGTTAAAGCTTGTTCAGTTTTACAGGCATGGGAATGAGTCAATGAAAGCTGAATCATACAAAAAATACCGGCTTTTGTACGATGGCTACAAAAAATACTTGTCCGAAAAGCAGAGAATTAAGTACTGCCTTTTTAAGTTTAAACCGGAGATATTCTACAAGCTTTTTTAAATGATTCGTTACAATTAAGACAATATGGACTTTATTCAGGGAGGGAAAACCAATGAAACTTGGAATTCATCAGCCATATTTTTTTCCGTATATAGGCTACTGGCAGCTTATGAATGCGGTTGATGAATATGTTATTGCAGACAATTTGAATTATATGAAGCAGGGATATATCAACAGAAATCAGATTTTAATGAACGGGGAGGCTCAATATTTTAGAATTCCGGTTCATAAGCCCTCGCAGAATAAGTTGATTAATGAAACAGAAATTGCATTCGACGAGAATGAACTGATTAAGATGCTTAATACTATTCAAAGTGCTTATGCAAAGGCACCTAACTTTGAGAGTGTCTATGAGCATGTAAAAAATATTCTTGAATTTGGTCTAACTGATGAAGGGAAAAACATAGCGGTTTTCTTGGAAAATGCCATAAGGAAAACTGCCGCTGAGCTTGGAATTAAAACTCCGATTTACCTGGCATCAAAAGATGTGATTTTGGATGGAACATATAAGAGAGAACATTATGTTGTTGAGTCCTGCAAGAATAGAGGGGCGACTGAATATTACAATGCTATTGGAGGGACAAAACTATATTGTCAGAAGTTTTTCCGCGAAAATGGACTTGGCCTTAAGTTTTTAAAGGCGCGTGAAGACATTACCTATACACAGCTTGGTGGAAAAGAGTTTGTTCCTAATCTCTCTATTATTGACATAATGATGTTCTGTACCAAGGAACAGATAGCGGAGATACTGACACAGTTTACGCTTGAGGATGGTTATGAGAGCTTTGAAGAGGTAATCGTATAAAAAATGGTATCAGTAATTATTCCTGCATATAATGCGGGAAAAAACATAGAGAGGTGTCTTGATTCAATTTGTTCACAGGCTTATGAGGATTTGCAGATAATCGTCATTGACGATGGATCTCAAGATGATACATATAACATAATCAAAAAAATATCTCTTGGAGATTCGAGAATAATTCCTGTTCATAAGGATAATGGTGGGGTATCTTCTGCCAGAAATGTGGCACTTGATATGGTTACGGGAGAGTATGTCTTTTTTCTTGATGCAGATGATGTTGTAGAGAAGGACGCTATTCGGATTATGGTAGATGCCATGCATGAAACAAAATCTGATTGGGTGTCCGCACAATATTCAAGATGGAAAGAAAATGGGGATAAACTGAGCAATTTTGACTTTACGGTTGGTAACAGTTTTTTTTCATCAGACAATGAAAGAATTGAGTTTGCGCTTAATGAGTTATTGCCATACCGGGTTGGATATGAAGTGTGGTCTAAGCTTTATAAATCAGATATTATAAGGGACAATGGCATTATTTTTCCGGAAAATTGTAAAAGGGGAGAAGATCTTGCTTTTAATCTGAAATATTTAATGCATGCAGAAAAAATTACATGCATAGCACTCAGAGCAATTAGGTATATCATTACGGAAAATTCCGCTATGGGACAATTGAATACTCTTTCTGTTAGAATTTCTGAAAACATAAAGCTGCTTGAAGATGTCTATCATTACATAGAGTTAACAAATAATACTGCTTTTGCTAAAAAGTTTTCTCTTATGTGTTTTAAACTTATGGAACAGACATACGTTGGGTATACTCCGAATGATGTAATTAAGGCTCTGAAACAGTCTGAAGACTCATCATTTTTTATTGAGAGATTTGATGATTTTTTATGCGGGAAAGATGAGTATCTTTTAACTTGCAACAAAGATATCAGAGATATTAAGCTAAAGTATCATATGTTTATAATTTGGAACTTTAAGGGATTTCCGTTATTTGGGAGAATTATGCTTACAACATATAATTTCTATAGAAGTTTGAGGCATAGACCGGTATTACAGAAATGGAAAATGCCTTATTAAAGTAAGTTGTAAAATTTAGGTTACTATATGAAAAAACATGCATATTTGATTATGGCACATAATGAATTCAATATGTTGAAGAAGCTTTTAGTGGAGCTTGATGATGTGCGAAATGATATATATTTGCATATTGACAAAAAAGTTAAAAATGTTGATGAAAAACAGTTTTTAGCATGTGTACGGTATTCCAAAATATTCTTTGTCAAAAAAAGAAGTATTTACTGGGGGACACTAAGTATAGTAAAATGTGAAATTGGTATGCTTGAGGAGGCAACAAAAGGAAACTATAACTATTATCACCTGGTTTCCGGAGTTGATTTTCCACTTAAGAGCCAGGATTTTATTCATAATTATTTGGATGATAAAAATCTGGAGTTTATTGAGCATTATAAGGATGGCGATTCAGGCAGGTTCTTTATGGAGAAAATCAAATATTATTATCCGCTACTGAAATATGTTGGAAAAGCAGATAATGAAGGGCCGGGCTTTAGAAAGAAAATCCAAAGAAAATTGGCCTATTGGCAGACTAATATTAAAGAGTTTCAAGAGAAACATAAAGTAGACAGGACAAAAAAGTATAAGGATATTACTTTTTATAAAGGAAATCAGTGGTTTAGTATTACGCATGATTTTGCATGCTTTGTTTTGTCTATGAAAAGACAAGTTTTAAAAATGTATTGGCTTACAGATGGGGCAGATGAGTTTTTTATACCTACTTTAGCCATGAACTCCGGGTTTGCGGATAGAGTTTCAAATAATAGTCTTAGGTCAATTGACTGGATAAGGGGAACCCCTTATGAATATTCTTTGGATGATTTGACTGAACTTGAAAAATCAGATGCTTTTTTTGCCAGAAAGATTTCTTATGAAAGAAATCCGGATCTTGTAGATGGGCTCGTTAAGTATATACATGGATGTTGATTGTGTTTTAATATTGAAGGGATAAAAATATGGAAAGCAACAATGTTAAAGTAAGTGTAATAGTTGCTACCTATAATCAGGAAAAGTACATAGGACATACGTTGGAGAGCATAGTAACTCAGAACGTAAACTTTAAATTTGAGGCTCTCGTTGGAGAGGATTGTTCTAATGATGGAACGGCGAAAATAGTTAAGGAATATGCTGAAAAGTATCCGGATATTATTGTTCCATATTTTAGAGAGAAAAATCTTGGCATGTATGCAAATATTCCGGAACTCATGACTCATGCTAAGGGAGAGTATATAGCTTTCATCGAAGGCGACGATTACTGGATTGATGATAACAAATTACAGAAACAGGTAGACTTTCTTGATTCTCATCCCGATTATGTTGCATGTTTTGGTAAATGTATTATTGTTGATGAAAATGATGTTCGTCATCCTGAAAAGGAAGATTATAACGCCTTTAAAAGGGAAAAAGGTGATTTTACTATAAGGGAATTTGAACAATATATACTTCCGGGACAGACAGCGACTTCGATGTATAGAAAAGTTGTATATGGACAACTTCAGCAAAAACTTAGCCAGCTAAAAGATGCTACTCAGATAATGCAGATAGATCGAGGGCAGGTCTTGTGTATGATGGCAATAGGTAAGATGTACAACCTGGGGGAGGATGTAGCAGCTTACAGGCACGTCACTAATAAGGAGTCGGGATCATGGTCTTCTCAAAATGATTACTATGGAATTAAGCCGGTTATGCAATATCTTGACGGTATGAAGCAGATGGAGAAAATTGCTTCGGCTCTTGGGTTTGAACTTAATTTTGATGAAAGAAGGACCTATGAACTGAATAAATTATATGCTAATATGGGTACGTTCTCTAAAGAGGACACAGATAAGATTAGACAGAAAATAAAGGAGGACTATAATACAAAGCAAAAATACTATAAAGCATGTCTAAAGAATGTCTTTAAAGGGTGGAGAAGGACATAAATGCCAAAAGCAATTACTAATTTGGGGGATAATTGTGGCAAACGACATGTTTACATAAATAGAGGGGGCGTAAATACGCAAATTGAGCTTAAAATTTTAAGCGTTCAAATTTGGAACTATATATAATTCAAAAGAAGAGGAGAACATTGGTATGGAAAAATTGTTATTCTTGGGAAACAACTGTCATGTAGATGAGATGATTAAACATGCGAAGGAGAGAGGCGTATACACAATTGTTACGGATAACCTTCCTGTTGAGAAGTCACCTGAAAAGGGTATGGCTGATGAAGCATGGGATATCAGCGTAGTTGACATCGATGCACTTGAGAAGAAGTGCAGAGAAGAAGGCGTAACAGCAGTTCTTGCAGGTGCGGGAGAGACCTGTATAGAGGCTAACAAGGAACTTTGTAAGAGACTTGGTCTTCATTTTTATGCAGAAGATGAGACATTGGCAATCGTAAATGACAAGGCTGAATTCAAGAAAGTCTGCGCTGAGTGCGGAATGGAAGTTCCTATGGATTATAAACTTGATATTGAGCTTAAAAAAGAGAATATTAAGAAGATTAAGTATCCTGTAGTTGTAAAGCCTGTAGATGGTTGCTCAAGTATTGGACTTCATATCTGCTACAATGAGCAGGAACTTATTGAGGGCTATAAGGATGCTTATGAGAAGTCTGATAAGCATAAGGTTGTTGTTGAGGAGTACATTGAGGGAGAACTTGCAGGCTACATCGTTGTTGTAAAAAATGGTGTTTGTGAGCTTGCCGGCTGCGGCGATGATGTAAAAGAATATCGCAATGGCCAGAGAAGAGTATTTGGATTCCTTCCTTCAAAGCATATAAAGCTTTTTGAAAGTTACAAACCCAATATTGATAAAATGCTTACAAAGATCGGCTGTAAGGAAGGTATTTGTGGTCTCCAGTTTTTAACTGATAGTAAAAGATTTGCAATTATAGAGATGAACTACAGACTTCCGGGTGGAAAGTATCCTTTCGAGGATCTTCTTTGCAATACTATGCTTGATACAGTTCTCGAGGAAAAGAAGAACCAGCCTTGCAATGCAAAAGCTGCTATGCAGATGTATTCATACGCATTCTGGCTCAATCCCGGAACAATCAAAGAGATAAAGGGAATTGACAAGATTAAGGAACAGATTCCCGGAATACAGATTCAGCAGGTTAAGCAGGTGGGACATGTTGTTGAACCTGATACAGCTATGCGCATGATTTTTGGATTTATTCTTTTCTCATGCAAAGGTGAAGACTATGACAAATGTCTTAATATTATAAATAGTAATTTGGAAGTTATTTCAGAGTCCGGCGAAAATATGACTTGTCCTTTTGAATATAGCCGTAAAGGTTATGCTGTGAAGGTCGGTGATGTAGAGAGTGTTGGACTCGCAGTATAAAAAAGAGGAAAGAAATGAGCAGTAATAAATTCGTTGAAACGAGAGAAGGAATTTTTGTAACAAAGCCTTCGCTACCTCCACTTGACGAATATGTGGATTATTTGAAGAGGATATGGGATAAGGGTATTCTCACTAATATGGGGCCGCTCCACGAAGAATTCAGGGAAAGGCTTACAGATTTCTTGGGAGTTAATATTTGTTTACCCAGTTGTAATGGTCATATGGGACTTGAGCTTGCAATACAGGCATTTGAACTGAAGGGTGAGATAATAACAACACCATATACCTTCGCTTCCACAACACACGCTATTGTTAGAAACGGATGTACTCCGGTATTTTGTGATATCAGGGAAGAAGACTGTACAATGGATACGGAGAAAATTGAGGAGCTTATCACTGATAAGACTGTTGCAATTGTTCCGGTTCATGTGTACGGATTTCCCTGCAATGTAGAAGAAATAGAAAGAATTGCACAAAAGCATGGGCTAAAAGTCATTTACGATGCGGCCCATGCTTTTGGAGTAAGAATTGGAGAGAAGGGCATAGCTGCATATGGAGATGCTTCTATGTTCTCTTTTCATGCAACAAAAGCATTTAATACAATTGAGGGCGGATGTGTTGTCTTAAGTGATGTTAAACGAGCCATGAGACTATACCAGCTTGAAAACTTTGGAATTATGGGAGAAGAACAGGTTTCTTTTACCGGTGCCAATGCAAAGATGAATGAATTCGAAGCTGCCATGGGATTATGCAACCTTGAGCATTTTGCAGAGAATATTGAAAAACGGAAAATAGTCTATGAACGTTACGCATCAAGGCTTGCGGAATTGGATGGAGTGAGAATGCTTTCACCATACCGCAGTGATATAAAAAGAAATTATTCATATTGTCCTATATTTATTGATAAAGATATTTGTGGAATGGGAAGGGATGACGTTTATACATACCTTGCCTCCAATAATATATATTCAAGAAAGTATTTTTACCCTTTGACAAGTCAGTTTGACTGCTACAAGGATAAGGAATACAGAGGGGATACCCCTATAGCACAAAAGCAATCAGAACAGGTTCTTACTCTTCCTATGTATGCAGAACTAGAACTTGAAAAAGTTGATCATATTTGTGATTTGATAATTGAGTTTTTGAAGTAATTTTTGTTTGTTATTAGTTTTTTGAAGCAGGAGATTTATAGTAATGGCGTTGCCTATAAAAAAGGAGAAACTTCAGATTTTCGCAGATATTTTCAGAACACTTCATTGGGCCCTGAAAACACTGGAAAACTTCAAATGGAAACTTTATATTTACATTTTTTGCCTGATTTTTCAGTCACTGTATGCAATTGTTCTTACTAGTCAGATAGGTAACCTTGTAGATCTTGCGCTGGAAGATAATGTGCAGACCCTTGCGTTTAAAGGCGTTCTGTTTTTCGTACTATATGTGATTAATATAATAATCAGTCTGGTTTGCGGACGAATAGCAGCAAAGAACTTTAATGGTATGTATAATGACCTTGAGCTTCTGGCATATAGGAAAATCATGGATTCTTCCTGGCAGGATTTGACTGATTATCATTCTGGTGATCTGATTACAAGACTCTCATCGGATATCAAGGTTGTTGCGCTTAACACAAGTGGACTTGTTCCATCTATGATTTCGAAACTTACACTTATAAGTTGTGCGGGATTATATATTATATTTCTTGATTACAGTATGATTCTTGTTGTTATAGCAGTAGCGCCTATTATGCTAATTACATCAAGAATATTTATGGGAAAGATATACAGATCTCATAAAGAGATAAAAGAGATTGAATCCAGGATTACTTCGTACAATAAGGAGACTTTTAATAATATTCAGGCAGTTAAGGCTTTTGGTATTGGCAATCTGTTTTATGACAGAATGATTGAGCTGGAAAACACGAGAAAAAAAGCTGATTTAAGATCAAATAAATATTCACTGTGCTCATGGGCAATATCTTTCTTTGCCGGCATTTTGGCCGCAGGAATTTGTATAAGCTGGATGTTTTACAGAGTTCATACAGGGGTTATTTCTTTTGGATCACTTTCTGTTCTGGGATTCCTTGCATTTCAGATTGGAATGTCATTAAAGGAATTACTGAAAATGATTCCTGATATTATGGAATATATGGCATCTTATAGTCGAGTAAAAATGCTTCTTTTCTTACCGGATGAGGTTGAGGAGATTGACTCGGATTTAATCGAAAACTTTTCAAAAAAAGCAGAAAATGGTGTATCTGTTTTGATTGAAGATATGTATTTCAAGTATAAGAATGGATATTCTGTATTTGAAGGTGCTACCCTTGAGGCTAATCCCGGCGAAATAATTGCACTTGTTGGACCTTCCGGAGAGGGTAAGACAACAATGCTCAGAATTATTCTTGGAATAGTTACAGCACTTAAGGGTAAAGTGCTTGCATCAAACGGAATAGAAAGCCTCAAACTTGGTAAGCAGACCAGATCACTTATTTCCTATGTTCCTCAGGGTAATACTATGATGGCGGGAAGTATCCTGGAAAATATGAAACTGGTAAAACAAGATGCTACAGACGAAGAAATAAAGGAAGCACTTGAAACAGCGTGCATTTATGATTTTATTGAAAGACTTCCGGACGGATTAAATCATATGCTTGGAGAAAGTGGTCTTGGTTTTTCGGAAGGACAAAATCAGAGATTGTCTATTGCTAGAGCGCTTCTAAAGGATGCACCGATTCTTCTTTTGGATGAAGCTACATCAGCGCTAGACGTTGCTACTGAGCGAAAGGTTCTTAATAATATTATGATTAAGGATCCTAAGAAAACGGTAATTCTTACTACTCATAGACCAACAGTTCTTACAATGTGCGATAGAGTTTATAGATTGGCCAATAAAAAAGTTGAGGTAATCGGAGAAAGCGATATTCAAAAACTTATGGATGAATTCTAAGAAATTACTTTCATAAGATTTAAGAGTGTGGGAAAAGAATGTCAAAACAAAATCTCAAAGTAAGCGTTGTCGTTGCAACCTATAATCATGAGAAATATATCAGACATTCACTAGACAGTATCCTGTCTCAAAATGTGAATTTTGATTATGAAGTGCTTATAGGTGAGGATTGTTCAACAGACAATACCGCTGAAATTGTTAGAGAATATGCAAATAAATATCCGGATAAAATCATTCCGTTTATAAGAGAAACAAATTTGGGGATGACTGAGAACTCCCTGGACCTTATTATGCGTACAAAGGGTGAATATATAGCTCTTATCGAAGGCGATGATTATTGGATTGATTGTGACAAATTGCAAAAGCAGGTTGATTTTTTAGATACGCATCCGGATCACGAAGCATGCTTTGGCTTATGTATGATAGTTGACCAGGATGAAGTGCGCCAACCGGATAGAGAAAAGTACAGCGGGTTTATGAAACAGGGTGGATATTACACTGTTAAAGAGTTTGAAGAATACCTGCTTCCCGGACAGACTGCTACTTCTTTGTATAGACAAAGCTCGTTTGTTGGAATCTTAAAGGATTTAAAGGAATCGGGATATGATATGTCCCGTTTTATTGACAGGCACCTTGTTCTAGCCATGCTTTCAAGAGGAAAACTATATAATTCAGGTGAGTATGTATCAGCATATAGGTATGTGTTGACCACGGATTCCGGATCCTGGTCATCAAAAAATGACACTTACAGTAGCGAGAGCTTATTAAACTATCTTGATGGGCTTAAGGACTTAGAAGTACTTGCACATAACATGGGATTGTCTGTTAATTTTGACTCCAGAAGAAAATATGAATGGGATAAATACAAAAAAAATCGTTCAGCATTTAATAAAAGCGAAAAAGCTCTAATTAAGAAGAAACTTTTTTTTGACAGTAACAATAAATTTGGTATGCTTAGATATAGACTAAGACATTTTATCTGGTAAATGAAAGAAAGGGAAAGATTATATGAGTGAAATTTTTGATGTTATTGCTGATGTAATTGAGGATGTTGCTGACATTGATAAAGAGGAAATTACTGAAGAGAGCGAATTTATGGATACATTGGATTTATCCTCCCTTGAGATAATGTCTATCATTTCTAAGATTGAAAAAGAATACTCAATTAAAATTGATGAAAAGGAATTATTATCAATTACGACAGTTAAGGATTTGGAAGAACTTGTTGCTTCTAAAAAACAATAAGAAGCTCATGATTTTGATTTGTGATGATTTAATGCTTGCCGACAGGAGATAGAAGAGTGAAAAAAATACTTATTTTTGGTGTTTCCGGAAATATGGGCGGTTATCTTGCTGAGTATTTCCTCCAGAACTGTAGTGATGAATACGAGATAATAGGTGTTGACCTCGTTGAACATCCAACAGTTAAGAAAATGATAAAAACTATAACCATGAACATCAATGACGAGGAAGAGTACTCCAAACTTCCTACAGAGGATGTCTATGCAGTAATAGACATGATAGGCCCTATGCCGGCAAGAATGGTCGGATATAAGCCAATCGTGTATGTTGAAACCAATGTATTGGGTTCGTACAAAATCTTTGATTATGCGGTAAGAGTTAAGGCTGATAGAATTTTATATGCAAAAAGTTTTATTGATATTGTAAAAAGAGGTGAAAAGCAACTGGTTTTGCATGTGGATGATGAACCGTATTTTGATTACGATAACTATCATTCAGTTTATTGCGTAACGCAGAATGCGACCAAAGAACTCCTTAGATGCGTGCATGAATTCTATAAGATTAAGACCTTTACGTTTAGACTACCGCATATTTATCTGTGGAATACAAATGATCAATATAGTGTAAAGGGTGTGCCTCATAAGATGATGCACAGAATCCTTATTGATCAGGCTACGGCAGGTGAAACAATAGAAGTCTGGGGAGATCCTACAAGACAAAAGGATATGGTATATGTTAAGGATCTTTGCCAAATGTTCTTTAAGGCTTGTTTTGTAGACAGAGAGACAGGATTTTATAATGTCGGTACAGGAATCGGAACACCGCTTCTTAAGCAGATTGAGGGAATGAGAGATGTTTTTGGAGGAGAAAAGAAATCAGAACTTGTTTTTTGTCCTGAAAAGCCGAATGCACCTCAATACATAATGGATATTAAAGAAGCTGTAGATGAGCTTGGATATGAACCCAAGTATTCATATCTTGAAATGCTTGAAGATATGAAGAAAGAGCGTGAACTGGGAAGATTTTAATTATTTGTAACTGTAAAACTAAAAATATTATTTCTATGAGGGTGGAAAAATGAAAGAAGCACATATTGATGGAACTGACTTCATGGGTGAAAATCTGCGGGACAAGTTAGCATTTTGCGGTGAAAACGCAAGACTTTATCCTTTATGTAAGATGATTCATCCGGGAAATGCTGTACTGGAGGATAATTGCCAGTTATTTGATTTTGTATTTATCGATGCTGGTGAAAAACTGCGAATTGGAAAATATTCGACACTCACCTGGAATGTACTTATAGAAGGTGGCGCAAAGACAGATATAGGGCATAGGGTATTCCTGGGACCCGGTACGAAGGTGCTTACATCTACATATGAGTTTGATGGATATTATTCGATTGAACATTTACCCGGAGATGCAGGAAAAATAAGCTACGGCGATGTAATAATCGAAGATGATGCATATATCGGAGCAAATTGCACCATATTACCGGGAACTATTATACGAGAAGGCGCGTTTGTAGGAGCTAATTCGCTTGTTAAGGGTGAGCTTAAGCCATGGACTGTTTATGTTGGCACTCCCTGTAAAGAAATCAGAGCAAGGAAAAAGCCAACAGAGGAACGCGCTGCAATTGTAAATGCAATGGATTGGTCTCACCATGAATTGTCGTAATTTAAGGAAATAACACAGATGGTAAATTTTATAGGCTTATGTAAACAGTATAGTGATAGGTGTGCGTTTAAGCTTTTGAATGGAGATGACTCAAGATATATATCCTATTTGGATTTTTATAAAGATATGGGGATATGTGCAGCAGCTCTTGAAAAAAGTATTGGTAAGATGCCTGAAAAGAGAGTTGGTCTTTATCTGGATACTTCATACGAATACTTGGTAATACTGGGAGCTTTATTATTTTGTAGAACAGTTGTCGTTCCACTCAATAAACGTGAAAGTGTTGAGAATATATGCTATGAGATAGAAAAAGCAGATATTACGGATTTGATAGTTGAAGATGAAAATGCATCAGAGTTTAGTCACTTGGGAGTGAATATAGTTAAAAAGGCGGAACTTCTTTCTGATAAGACAGGGTATGTTGAATTGACCGATTTTAGTGATACAGAGCAAGATCACACTTCGCTATTGATATTTACCTCCGGTACGACTGGTAAACCCAAAGGTGTAATGCTTACAGCAGGCAATATTTTTAAATATCCCAAAACGATGTTTGACTCAAATTCACCATTTGATAGTTGTGATGGGCTTAAGGTGTACACTAATTTTCCTTTCTACCATATTGGAGGAATACTTGGGTGGATTACTAATATTGAGAATGGATGTACTACATATCTTAGCGTAAATCCGGCCAATATACTTATGGATTTGGAAAACGAACAGATAGATAGCGCAGTAGTAACGCCTGCGGCGTTAAAACTATGGAAAAAAACAATCAAGAGAGGACATATAGAAAGGCTTGGACATGCCAAATTGGTCGTAACGGCAGGCGCACCTGTTGATTTTGATACAGTTGAAGTGTTTTTGCAAAATGGAATTAGCTTTGGTCAGTTTTATGGTATGAGCGAAACCTGCGGAAATATTAGCTTCAATTTTGACTGTAAAAATCATTTGAGATCAGTAGGCCGTGCAGATGCTATGGTTGATGTTATGATAATTGATGATGAAATCTGCGTCAGAAGTCCGGGAGTCATGCAGGGGTATTATAAGGACGAGGAGGAAACGAAGAATAGCCTTATAGATGGTGTCCTTCATACAGGAGATCTTGGATACATAGACGAGGATGGATACATTTATATCACCGGAAGAAAGAAAAATCTAATCATATTATCCGGTGGTGAAAATGTTAGCCCTGAAGAGCTTGAGCAACTAGTTTATGCATGTTCTTTTGTGAAGGAATGTAAGGTGTTCGATAAGAATGACAGAATTTGTATTGAGATTTTCTGTGATGAAGCAAATAGAGAAGATATAAAAGAATATATTTCTGAATTAAATAAGAAACTTCCGATATATAAAAGAATATATGGTATTGATTTTAGAAATCAGGAGTTTGAAAAAACATCCAGCGGCAAGATAAAGAGATGAAACAGATTTTGAGAAAATCAAGAATAAAGCCAGGAAAAGCAATTATGCTTTCCTGGCTTTAACTATGCGGTCTTTTATTGGGTAATCGATTTTCGTGAGGGTTTCCCAAAGTTAATGAGGGTCAGTCGTGAGGGGCTGGCCCTTTTTTTAGTGGAGTTCGTGAGGGTTATTCGTGAGGGGCGTTCGTGAGGGTCATTCATGAGGGGCAAACTTGAGGGTCTGGAGTTATGATTCCAGACCCTCTAATAAGTTACAGTAAAATAGGATAATCAATTCCATGTTCATCAAGGATTGCCTGCAGCTCCAGGATGTAGTTGTATTGCTTTTCTATCTCTATCCAGTTGCCATGGCAAAGTGAGTCTGCTTCTTCTATCTCCTGAAGCATTATCTGATAATCCTCCCATTTGATACATTTATGGTCTTTACTGAAAGCACAATAATCAAGCATTTGTTAGTCCTCCTAAAATTCATCTTCTTCAAAGTAAACGACAGGGTTATAATCCGATACTCCGTTAAGTATAGGAGCGGATCTGGTTGAATACAGAAACCTATTGCGGAAGTGTTCAAAGTTTCTGAAGCCTCTGCCCATGCGCTTCAGATCCTTTATTTTCCTGTTTATTGATTCAATAGGACCGTTGGAAAGCCTGCTGTCATAGATTTTTCCATTTCCCATTTTTTCAACCATTATGAAAGAATTGATTATGGGATCTTCAAATTTTTCAAGAAGTGAGGCAAAATCGCGGAATATATCATGCCGGGAACTTCTGTATTCTTTTATCAGCACAGCTATTTCCAGTCTTGCTGAATGAGGATTGCCGCTGTTGCGTGAATTGAACTGCACATACTTTTCTTTAAGATCCCTGAATTCTTGAAGGTTGGGATCTATTCTGAATAGAGCGTCTTCATAATCAAATGTGTTCATAAGCCTGTGGAAATGTGGATCCATACGAAGATCATGATGGTAACGGATATTTGATAGATTGGACAGGATTAACCACCGGTACTTCTGCAGAATGTATACCTCGTCAGAGACCGGAAGAGAGACTGGTTCATGACGTTCAATAGAAAGCTTGTCCTGAAGTTCGCGGTCACGCTGACGGTACTTCTTTATCAGCTGACGGATATAATTGTCTATCAGGCGGGTTATCCATTGAATCACATGAAAGGAATCCACAACAGGGATTGCATTGGGGAAATATTTCTCTACATAGGCGATATATGGCTTGTACATGTCAGAGATCAGATATTTTACAGCTAATCGTTCTTCTATCGGAATTGCTGAAAAATAGGGCTCAGTGACATCGTTTCTTCTGCTGCGTAGCAGGTCGATTGGATCTCCAGTATGGAAGTCCTGTATGACCAGGGCATACTTGCAGTGTTCATCCATATCTATGCAGACTTCATCAATGGAGACAGCATCTGTCAGCGGCAGACGGTCAAGCTTCACATATCTGTCGAAGACTTCGTGAGCATGAGAATCTGAAACATGAAATTTCCTGGCAATAGAGACGGATGTTTCCATAAGATCTCTGTAGGCGCTAACAATCAACATATCTGTAGCGTTTGAAGTACGGCGGCGTTTGTTAACGAACTTGAAGTTTTCACTGATGTCATAAAGGCATTCAGGATTTGTACAGCGCCATCTTCTTTGTTTCAGAATAATTACAAGTGAGTAGCTATCCTGAAGAATAGGATGATTGACCTTTCGTTTTTTGACACCTCTTGAATACATCCTGTAGCCACAGTTAGGGCAATAATGAGCTACGGGCTTTGTTTCAATGGTGAGAGTTTTAGTGTGACCTTGAATCTGGGTTCCTGTGATACAGAGGTCGCCATCTTCAAGGTCTAATAAATCTGTGATACTATTCATGTATCCTCCTTCTTTGATGTATTTTCCGCAAAAAGTATCATACGAGAAGGGAGAAAGAAGGACAATGATCCTTCAAAAAAGAAACAGGATTAACCAACAAACACGTTGATGATCAATCCTGTTTCTTATTTTTTTAGGTAAAACCCTCACGAATAACCCTCAAACCAGCCCCTCAAGTTTGCCCCTCACGAGCAACCCTCATAAAAGACCCTCACGAAGGTAGCCCCTCACGAAAATCGATTACCC
>NZ_ATVV01000004.1:0-178821 GCF_000420905.1 Butyrivibrio sp. AD3002
CACCTGTCTTCGCTCCGCTTCGGTCCGCGCTGAACCGACGGTCTACGTTCCACTCCGGTCGTTGCTAAGCACTCGTCCCCCGGACGAGTAGCAACCCCGGACGTCGAGCGCCCCCAGAGGGGGAAGGCATATAATCAAATTAGTGTCCTGGGTGGGATACGGATTGTAACGGTTGTGCCCTCAGGTGATGAATCGATTGCGAGACCGTACTTTTCTCCGTAGATGCTGCGAAGTCTTCCGTCAACATTAAGGAGTCCGTATTTACCTTTGGTCGTTTTATCATTGAAAGCACGGAGTACCTGATCGGGAATGCCGTGGCCGTTATCGGATATTTTTATCAAAAGCTCCTCGCCGTCCATTCCGGCATCTATCCTGACTTCTCCGATCTCTCTTTTCATCGCTCCGTGCTTAATCGCATTCTCAACAATGGGCTGGAGGATCAGCGTCGGAACCTGCATATGAATATCTTCCTCGATATTCTTCTCTATTCTGAGCCTATCCTCGAATCGGGCCTTCTCAAGCATCAGATATGCATCCACCTGCTCAAATTCAGCAGCGATATCTATCATGTAGTCATTACTCGAATTAAGGTTATGCCTGAAGTACACGCTTAGCGCCAGCAAAAGCTCTCTGGCATAGTCGGGCTTTTCTCTACAAAAACAGGAGATAGTATTTAAACTGTTAAACAAAAAATGAGGATTTATCTGCGACTGAAGTACCCTAAACTCTGCGCGCTCTCGCATCTTCTTTTGGTACTCAACCTGATAGGCTTCATAATTGGTTGAAAAGAATTTTGCCAGCGCAGATACCAGACATTCCGCAGCCTCCGGAGATGAATATCGTCTTTCAAATACCAGAACAAGGTATCCCCAGGTTTCATTTCCCATTGTTACTCGGCAGCCGGAAGCAACCAGTGCCTGCCTGAAACCGAAGGGACGTTTTTCCTTCCTGTAAATCAGCTGCGTGGTGCACTCTTTTTCCATGCCCTCCACAAAGTCTTCACTGAACTCATACTCACTTTCAAAGAGCCTGTTCTTCTGACTGTAAGGCAAGAAGAATACGTCTCTGCACCTGGAAAAGCCGCTGATAGTCTTCTCCATCTCCTTATAATCATCATCGGTGATACGACTTTTCCTGATATTCAATACGCAGGCGTCCGCAATATTCAGAGCAAGCCTCATCTTATCCGCCGCTATAAGATTCTGCTTCGTATAGACATCCTCGAACACGGAGAAAAACCACACCATTCCGGCTGAATTAAATGCCACCATGGGTATGGCGATAACCTTAACAATGCTCTCCGCAAGGCTAAAGGGCTTTACGAAAATGAGAAGGTTAACCATGTGAAGACACTCGCAGGCAGCGGTTATCATCACAAGGAAGTACCACTCAAAATCAATATTTCTTTTCTGGAAAAAGGTGTAGATTAAAGCGCCAAGAACGCCCTCCATAAAAGTGGAAAGTGCGCAGGCGAAGGTGGTCACACCATGAATATCAAAAAGGATACGATGAACAGAGCCGATGAGCCCTGCAAGAATCCCCACGGTAGGTCCGCATAAGAGACCTCCCGCAAGGGCACCCAGAACACGGGTGTTGGGTATGGCGCCCTGAACCTGGGCGCCTGTACAGGTCGAAAAAATGCAAAAGCCGCCAAAGATTGCTCCAAGCACCAGCTTGGCTAAAAGCGTGTGCTTTTTTTCTTCGCAGATTATCTGTGTTACTACCGGAATCCTGACTAAAATATTGGCAATCAGAATCAGAAAGCCGATATTAACGATCATGTTATAGTACAGTTCCATACAACCCCCAACAGACTTTTCCCCAATTATCCGACTGTGTTAAGAACCCACTCAACTCCGTTATAAATATACTTGTTCCAGAACTTCCAATCATGGATTCCGGGACCTTCTTCGTATTTCATGTTTGCATCATTGTCTTCAAGGAATTTCCTCATCACCTGATTGTTCTCGTAGAGGAAATCCTCTGTTCCGACCGCCATGTAAATCGGAGGGATACTCTTACCCTCATCCTTGAGGCGCTTGTACAAAACCTCCGGATTGGCATCGGATTCCACTACCTTGGTTGTATCTCCGAATACCTCGCTGTAATATTCGTAGTTTGCTACATCATTGCCCTCTCCCGGCTTCATGTTTCCAACCTCATGAATGATGAGTGCGGAAGACAGTGCCACAATTCCTCCAAAGGTCTCAGGAAAAGCAAGACCTGTGTGAAGGGCTCCGAAGCCTCCCATGGAAAGACCTGCAATGAAAGTGTCCTCTTTTTTATCAGATAAGCCAAACAGTTTTCTTGTAAATTCCACCACTTCCTTACCTGCGAAGGTGCAGTACTGGTGGCCTGTAGCCTTTCTGTCCAGATAAAAATTGTTGCCGGCTGTAATCATGATAACCGCAAGGTTATAAGTAGAAGCCAAATCCTCAGCGACACCGCTGTAAATCCAGTCGCTCTCATTTCCGGAATAGCCGTGAAGAAGATACAAGGTCTTCATGGGGCGCTTGAAATTCGGATTCTCTGCCACCATAAAGTCCGGAGTATCTGCCGGAATAGAATAATTGATGTTAACCTGTCCCCCCTGGGCAAGTGAATAATATCTAAGTGTACCTGATGCCATTTTTCCTTCTCCTCCCGGGCATCAGAGCAAGGTCTCTGCTCTATGCTCAATATTCTGCTTGAAATTTATAATGTCGTGATCATACTCCTCATCCATAAGTGTTGAATGAATAAGGAAATCAGCTGTTGCCTTGTTGTTTGCAAAAGGTATGTCATACACCTGGGCAATTCTCATGAGAGCCTTCACATCGGGATCATGAGGCGCTGCTGTCAGGGGATCAGAGAAGAATATTACAAAGTCGATCTTACCCTCAACGATTTTAGCTCCGATCTGCTGGTCTCCGCCAAGAGGGCCTGAATTGTAACCTCTGACCGGAAGATCCGTCGCATCTGTAATCATGCGTGCTGTGGTTCCTGTGCCGCATAAAAAGTGTTTCTTCAGCAGTTCCGCATTATTCTTGCACCACTCGATAAGCTCAGCCTTTTTACCATCGTGAGCTATGAGCGCGATATTTTTCTGCTTTTTGATTGTCAGTGTAATTGTCTTTGACATTTTTGGTTTTTTCCTCCCACTACATATAGTATTTTCTTTCTATACCGAATATACAAATTATAGTCTTTTTACGCCCTTTTTTCAAAAGCTTACTTGGTTTAATTTAAGATAACTTTTAGATTTTTATAGCATGAAAAGGGTTAAAATATAGATATAGAGAAACAAGGAGACTACCTTATGGATATCTTAAAAATCAATTCTCTTATAAATATAGCAAAAGACGATCTTCAGGATGATCCGCAGTTTAAGCACTACCATGATTTACTTGATCAGGAGCGCGCCATTTTAAACGATCTGGGCTATGATCCGGAAAAAATGGTGAATATCCTTTACGAAATCTGGTGCCAGAGGCTTGGATACATTCTGGATAATGAGGCGAGCCTTACAAAACGTTTCTCCGATGCGCTCGCAGAGATTCAGGATTTTCCGTTCCCTTTGGATGAAGATAAATAAGGTATCCTCCGTCACCCGGAAGGTGTCAATATCTCATTAGCTAGTATTACAAAAAGACGCAGAATAGATTTCTCTATCTGCGTCTTTTCTTATGCTATTTAGATGATTACTTTATCTTAGCATCTGCCTGCTTCTTAAGTTTCTTAATAAATTTAGCCTTAGCTTTTCCTTTAACACTCTTGACCTTGATGGTTGCACCACCGGCAAGCTTCTTAAAGGCTCCCTTTCCTACCTTGAGGGACTTGTTAACTTTAATTGTTATTTTCTTAAGTTTAGTATTCTTAAAGAATGCTTTATTACCAATCTTCTTTACGTTCTTGCCGATCTTAAGAATCTTAAGAGTCTTGTTACCCTTGCAGGCATTTGCCTTGATCTGAACTACAGGATACTTAACACCATTTAATGTAATAGCGTTAATGTAAGCCTTTTTAATCTTTCCAATCTTTGTAACTGTAGCTCTTCCGTCAGCACCAACATAGTATGTGATGCCTCTTATTGTAACAGTTGCCGGAAGGACTCCATTGAATTCGAAGTTCTCGTCCTCATCCCAGTCAGCAAAATCGGGATCAAATTCATTATCATCTTCTTCATAATCAGAAGTACTCCATTTGCTTCCAGACTTAGCTTGACCGTTATTACTTTCATTAGCATTTTCTGAGTTCTCAGATTTTTCGGGAACTGTTTCGGAATTACCGTTGTTCCCGGCAACATCCTGAGGAATTGCTGCTTCACCGGTTCCGGCACCTGTGCCGTTGCCTGATCCGTTGTTGCCACCGTTCTCCAAACCTTCGGGAGTAGTACCCTGGCCGTTTCCGTTTTCACCTGTTTCGGTGTTACCAGTGCCGTTCTCGCCTGCGCCGGTGTTACCTGTGCCGTTCTCACCTGCGCCGGTGTTACCTGTGCCATTCTCGCCTGTTCCGTTATCACCATTTGCAGGATCATTTTTGGAGGAAGGATCAGTATTCTGACCATTCTCGCCTGCCTTCTTTTCATCCTCGGCTATCTGAGCTGCTTCTTCAGCTGCCTTCTTTGCTGCCTCTTCTTCAGCTGCCTTCTTAGCCGCCTCCTCGGCTGCCTCTTCAATAGCCTTCTTGTCTTCATCAGATATGATTGCTTCAACGGCCTGATTTGCTGCATCTTCTGCTCTCTTAGCATCCTCAGCTGCCTGAGCCGCAGCTTCAGCTGCCTTAGCTGCATCTGTTGCTGCCTTAGCTGCAGCATCTGTAGCTTCTGTGTCGTCTAATCCTTCAGCTGCCTTAGCTGCTTCATCAGCTGCTTTCTGTGCTGCGTCTGCTGCATCCTTAGCGTCTTCTGCTGCCTGCTGTGCTCTGTCTGCCGCATCAGCTGCTGCCTGGGCTGTATCTTTTGAAGGATCCTTTTTAGCTTCTGCCTCAGCATTTGCTGCTTCATCAGCTGCTGTCTTTGCTTTTTCAGCTGCTTTTGTTGCTTCATCTGCTGCTGTCTGTGCCTTCTCTAAAGCTTCAGCTTTCTTAGCTGCGTCTGCTGCTTGCTTTGCTTCATCAGCTGCCTTCTTTGCTGCTTCCGCTTCTTCCTTTGTTTTCTTTACAGCATCTGCTGCTGCCTGTACTACTTCTGATGCTTCTTTTGCAGTTGTTGCAGCATTTCCGGCTGTATTTGCTGCAGTATTAGCTGTACCCTCAGCAACTTTATTTCCTGCATCAGTTGCTGTCTTCTTAGCATCTGCTGCTGCCTGTGCTGCATTCTCAGCTGCCTTTGCTGCTGCCTCTGCTGCTTTTTTAGCCGCGTCAGCTGCATCCTCTGCTGCCTTTATATTTTCTGCTGTACGCTCTTTATCAGCAATCTCTGCCTTCTTTGTTGCATCATCTGCAAGATTCTTTGCCTTATCAGCTGCATCCTTGGCATCATCTGCTGCCTTTTTAGCTGCATCTGCTGCATCCTGTGCTGCCTGTCTTGCTGCAGCATTTTCTGCACTCAGCTTATCGTTATACTTTTTCTGAACATCCTTTGCTGCTTCAGCTGCTTTCTCTGCTGCATCTGCTGCATCCTTAGCTGCTTTCTTCGCTTTAGCTACTGCATTGGACGCTTCCGTAGCAGCTGCTTCAGCTGCCTCCTTTGCCTTAGCAATCTTATTAAGCCATGCTGTTTTATCTTCACTATCAGGATATGCTTTTGCCTCTGTTTCAGCCTGATCTATAGCTTTCTTAGCTGTATCAATCAATTCAGCTGCTTTATTTCCTGATTTTTCAGCTGCTTTAGCCTTGTCAGATGCTGTCTTTGCCTCAGTCTTTGCTTTCTCTGCTGCTTTAGAAGCTTCATTTACTGCATCTTCAGTAATGTCATTATCATCCTTCTTTGCTACATCTTCTGCTGTTTTCTGTGCATTCTGCGCCTCTACCTTAGCTGCATCAGCTGCATCGGCTGCTGCTGTTGTCTCATCTACAGTTTTTCTGATCTCTGCACCCTGAGAAGCTCTCTTTGCTTCCTGGTATGCTGCAGTTGATGCCTGGGATGCTGCATTTGCTGCTTTTCTGGCTTCTTCTGCTGCCTTTGCTAATGTCTGTTTATAATCTTCATTATTTGTCTTAGCTGCTGCATCTGTTGCTGCCTGTGCTTTTTCATATGCTGTTTTTGCTTTTTCATATGCTGTCTTTGCTGCCGTCTCCGCAGCTGTTACAGCCTCAGGAGAATAACTATCATTTGTGTTATTAACCAACTCATTTGCTGTTTTAGCTGCTTCGTTTGCTGCCTCAGCTGCTGCCTGTGCTTCACTTATTGCCTTATCTACTGCATCCTTTTCAAGATTGTTCTGTGCTGCCTGTGCCGCCTCTCTTGCTGCCTGTGCTGCTGTATTTGCTGCTCCTGCCGCTGTATTAGCAGCTCCAGCTGCTGTATTTGCTGCTCCTTTGGCAATTTCATCATCTGTATTGCCGGCTGCCTCGCTGGCTGCAGTTGCTGCTGTTTCTGCTGCCTTTGCTGCTTCTTCTGCATTTATTGCTGCAGTATTTGCCTCGTCAATTGTTGCCTGAGAAGGAGTCTTCTCCACAGCTGCCTTTGCCTCATTTGCTGCTATAGCTGCTTCTGCTGCCTTTGCTGCTGCCTCTGCTGCTTCTGCTGCCTTCTTAGCTGCAGTTGCTGCTGAAACCGCATTTGTGGCGTCATCTACAGCCTTGCCTGCTGAAGTTATCGTTGCTGCATCACCGGATGACTGAGCTGCAGTCTTTGCTGCCTCTGCTGCTTCCTTTGCCTTTTCAGCTTTATTTACTGCATCATTAGCTGCATCCTTGGCCTTATTGGCTTTATCTTTAGCATCATTTGCTGCTGCTTTTGCTTCTTCAAATGTTGAATCTGACGGATTCTCCTGCGCAGCTTTTGCAGCCGCTTCTGCTTTTTCAGCAGCTTCCTTTGCTGCTTCTGCAGCATCCTTTGCTCCGTCAACTGCATTAGTTGCTTCTGTTTTTGCTGCCGCAGCTTCTGTTTGTGCTTTCTGGAGTGCTTCTGTTGCCTTCTGATTAAGTTTACTCTGAGCTTCTTCTGCAACACGTCTTGTCTCTGAAGCTTCTTCTATTGCCTGGTTGGCAGCTGTGGTTGCATCCCCTATCGCTGTCTTTGCTGTATTTGCGGCATCCTTTGTAGCATCCGATATATAAGGATTATTCAAAATGCTGTTAATTATATCTGTTAAGGATGAAGCAGTCTTTTTTGTCATGTCTGCAGTTGAAACTGCTGCATCTGCTGCTGATTTAGCTGCATTAATCTGACCTTCTGTGGGATCAACAGCATCAACTGCCTCTCTTGCATTGATTGCTTCAGTTTTTGCTGAATCCGCCTGACCTTTAACTGCCTCTGCTGCTGCCTTTGCACTTTCTGCCTGCTTTTTTTCAGCTTCATCAAGAGCATTCTTAGCTGCTGCAATATCATCAGCTGCTACTTTCAGAGCTTCTTCTACGGTTTTTATTGCTGTATCTGCCAGGCCTACTGCTGTCTCAGCATCTTTCTTTGAAGAATTATTCTTATCAGTTATTGCCTTAGCTGCTGCATCTGCTGTTGCCATTGCTGTCTCTGCTGCAGTCTTAGCTGTTTTTGCCTTTTCTGAAGCCTCCTCAGCTGCTTTTATCGTATCTACTGTAGGAGTTGCTTTTGCTTCAGAAGCTTTCTTCTTAGCTTCCTCTGCTGCCTTCTCAGCATTAACTGCAGCCTTTTCTGCTTCGTCTGCTGCCTTAGCTGCTGCAGTTGCCTTTTCCGCTGCTTCCTTTTCTGCAGCTTCAAGTTTTCCCTGTCCCTCTTCTGCTGCTTTTTCTGCTGCCTTTTTAGCTTCTGTAGCCTTTGTTACAGCATTTTCTGCTGCTTTCTTAGCATCTTCTGCTGCTTTCTTTGTATCAGCATCAGTTGCATTAGTTATGGCTTCCTCTGCAGCCTTTTCAGCTGCCTGTGCCTCAGTTATTGCATCTTCTGCTTTCTTAGCTGCTGCACTTGCTTCCGCTACTGTATCTGCTGAAGGCTTATCCTTTGCTGCCTTTGCTGCATCACTTACTTCCTTAGCAATCTTTACTACTCTTGCTGCATCTGCTGCTGCCTTTGCTGCATCTGCAGATACTGTAGCTGCATTTGCTGCATTTATTGCCTTTGTTGCCGCATCTTCCGCATTCTTATTTACTGTAGAATCTGTTGTATTTGCTGCTTTTGTTGCTGCTGTTGCTGCCTCTGCTGCTGCTTTTGCTTTGTTTATTGCTGCCTCTGCTGCATCTTCAGCATTCTTTGCTACTGTCTCCAGTTTTTCTATGGAAGGTTTTTCCTTCTCGGACTCTGCATTTGCTGCTGCAGCTGCATCTCTTGCTGCCTGTGCTGCTATGTTTGCCTCATCTGCAGCAGTTGTTGCTGCTGCCTCTGCTGATTCTGCTTTATCAATAAGTTTTTGCTTAGCTGATTTTACAGCATCCTTTGCATTCTTCGCTGCTGTATTAGCTGCATCCTTGGCATTCTTCGCTGCTGTATATGCATTTCCAGCTGCTGTCTGAGCATCTTTGCTATATGCTGCACTTTTTGCATTTTTAGCATTTTTCGCAGCTGTGTCAGCTGCCTTTGCTGCATCTGTTGCTGCCTGTGCTGCTGTTTCTGCTGTTTTGATTGTGTCTGCACTTGGTGCCGCATTTGCTGAATCTGCTGCTCTCTGGGCCGCGCTTGCCGCATTATTTGCAACTGTTGCTGCATCATTAGCTGCCTGTGCTGCTGCTGTTGCTGCATCATCAAACTTTTTCTTTGCTGAAGTTGCTGCTGATTTAGCCTGTATAGCTCCGCTTTCAGCAAGATCAGCATAGTAACAGGCATAATATACATTATTATTTGCTCTGGTTTTTGCATCTGAATCCGTTAATTTAGAGGCAATATCATATAATGCCATTGCAGCTGCATTAGCTCTGCTTGCTGCTTTATTAGCTGAATCTGCTGCTTCAAGCGCTTTTGAAATAGTATCTGCAGTAGGATTATTCTTAACATTTGTTGTAGCATTTAAAGCTTCCAGGTATGCATAGTATGCTTCCGTGTATGCACTCTGAGCTTCAGAAATTTCTGCGCTGGGATCAATGATCGGGTTGGGCTTATCTGCCATAACAAATTCCACATCACTGATGGATACCTTTTTTGTTGACCAGTATATATTCCCTTCGTAATCATCATTATTTGACATTACGCCAAAGTATCTGGCTTTTCCGGCCACAGGTTCAGTTCCGAAGTTTCCGGTTCCGTTTATATCATATCTGCACCATATTTGATTGAAGTTTTTATCATATAAAATATATGTAAGAGTTCTAAGAGAAGTATCCCAACCGTATATTTTTGCTTTTATGCTGACAAGCTTACTTATATCAATATCTTCTCCGAGGTCAAAATAAGATTCCTGATAATCTCTTCCGAAATAAATACTTCCGTCCGTTATGACAGTCTTGTTACCCCAATACTTATTATCCTCATTAGGATACCTATTGTAGAATGCCATATTCTTTTTTGCAGAATACTTTAAAGTATTTGTTGTTCCGGAATATGTAGATGACTGATCCCCATGACTCTTTTTTACAACAGTAACTGAGTTTATTCCGATTACTGTTCCTGCTACCTGGGATACAAAGCCTATATATTTGAACTTACCGGAGAAATCAGGCTTTACAATAATCTCACCGTTTGAATTCATGCTTTGATTATACAGATCTGCCTTATTTTTGTGAGTATCATTATTGCCATCGCGCAGTGTAATTTCATCATGCAATGCCAGGGAAATCGGAGTATTCTGACGGCTCAGTTTTATCCTGATTTCGTATACATCATAGCCCTGATATTCATCATCCAATTCAAAATAATATTCTTTATGCTTGCTCGCAAAGTATATATTATTTGCCGGTTGTGACTGATCACCTGTGCTTTTCCATCTGGGCCGAACTTCCCTGTTATAATTTCCGTATTTTATGGACTCACCAGGAGTGTCACCATTTCCGGACCAGATAAAATTCACATTAGCATAGCCCTGAATTGTTGCTGCTTCCGCACTAAGGGTATTTACATTGAACGCTCCTACCATAAGCGCGATAGCGAGCATGAATGAAATTACTTTGCTAGACCTCTTCAACATTTTTCTTCTCCATAACATAATCATAATTACATGAAACGATTACAATATAATACGTTTCTATGATTATAGCAAGCATTTTTTAGTAATTTCATCACTTTATACAATTATTAAGGCATACAAAAATAAATTCATGCGCTCTTTGCATATATATTCAAGTATACATGAATTTTATGAGTTTCCTCTTTTATTATCGAGCTTTTTTGTTAAATGAATTCTGTTAGCGCAGAAATAGCGCGGAAACCGATGTGATTTAACCGGCATTTTAAAGAACAAGAAAAAAATTGTTTACAAAAAATTTACATATAAAAATGCTTCTGAGAATTACATATTATTCCTATTATGAATTTTCCCTGCGAAATATGCTGACAAAAAAGATATTATAAAGAAGCCCGCAAGACACATAATTGCTTTGCGAAGTCCAAAAAGATCCCCGAATTTTCCCGTGAGGGCTGTAAATACCACTCCGCCGATACCTGTTGCGGTGGTGATCATTCCGGTTGCTGTTGCTGTCTTCTTCCCTGCCATAGTTTTCATTATATTAAGTACGCAGGGATAGATTGCCCCACTCGCAAAGCCAAGCGGTATGCAAAGTAAAAGTACAAGCATGCTGTTTTCGGAATTGGTTAGGATTATTGTGATAATCGGAATTGCAGCAGTGGCAGTAAGGAGAATTTGCCGCGCATACTTCGAGAAGTGGCCGACGATAACTCTCGAAGGAATCATAACAGCCCAGAAAAGTGACAGAGCATACTTCCCGATTCCTGATTTTAATACATCGGTAAACAGTGTATCGACGAAGAAGGCAAAGCCGTTTTCAAAACCGACATAGATACACATGATTGTGCACAAAAGTAAAATTCCGCCAATGATAAATTCTCCGGCAGAGTTCTTGCTCTGCGCGGAATCTCCCGCTACTGCTGTTTCATTCGCGGTGTTCTTAGTTTTAAACAGGCCTATCAGAGATACTGTGCTTCCTATTGCAAGAAGCGCGAAAAGTGTACGCCAGCTTAGGCCTTTTCCAAGATAATAATTAACGATAAGCGGCGACGTAAGTGCACCGAAGGCATACATGGATGTGATGTAGCCTATCTTCTTACTTCCGCTTATGGGATATGCGTCAATCAGGGCTGCGATGGAAATAAATTGAAGAGCGCTGGTGGTAAGTCCCAGGAAGAACACTCCACCGATGAAGAATTTCTCCGCATCCGTAAAGAATATCAAAGTTGCTGCCGTGATCTGAAGAGCTAAGAGAATTGTAATGCACTTCGCTTTTCCGGTTCGGTCTGCCCATCCTCCGAGAATCAACGGTGCAAGCATTGTCGCAAAAAGCTCAACAGAAGCAAACAGGCCCATGGTTGTAACCGACAAGTCGTAGTTTTTCCCGATGTTCCACAGACTTGCCTGATATCCGCCTGCTTCAAAGCCGTTGATGAATACAATAAGAAATAACACTATCCATAAAAAGTCATGGCTTCTTTTTGAATCATCCATAGAGATCACCTGATCTTAGCGTTTTTTGCCAAGCCCTTCTTTATGAAAAGCTTTTGATAGGTCTTCTTCAGTTTCTTCGGAACCTTTACTGTCACGTTTTTAGGTGTGCCCTTAAAAGCTTTTGAAGCAACAGTGTCTTTGGTCAATTTTGTAGATTTGATATTTATGGTCTTAAGGTTCTTTGCACCTTTAAATGCATTCGCTCTGATGTTTATTACGTTGTTACCTATAGTTACAGTCTTAAGGTTCTTGCATCCGCTAAATGCCTTGGTTGCAATACCCGTAACGCTATATGTAATTCCGTCTACAGTAACCGTCTCGGGAATGGTTATCTTCTTTGCTTTCTTATTAATAGTACATTTATAATCTACCGTGGGATTTTCCTGTACAGAGGAAGTCACTACAAACTCAGCCGCTTTTTCCTCCACAGTAAAGGCTGTTCCTTCCGCTTTTCCTCCCGGTGCAGGTTCTTCAACTTTCTTTACTTCCTCTACGGGCTGCAGTCCTGTTTTGCTCGTATTATCTTCCGGTTTTGTTTCAGGCTCAGGAATCGGATCTTCTCCGTAGGTTGTAGGCTGTGCTGATGCTGCGCGTAGTTCTTTGGCAATATTTCCTGCATCGTCCGCAATCACGTTATAGCTGCTATCGCCGACTTTTATATTCTTAATTGTGAAGTTTTTGGGTGTTTCAAATATGAGGTCACTTGCTATATTTATGTCATTGTTATCATAGGCCAGTACTACAGATTCTTTCGCACTGATGCTTATTTTCCCGCTAAGGAGTTCAAGCGCTCCTGTGTCCGTATAAATTCCCTGATTGACAGAGGTGAATTCCAATGTGCCGCCATCTACCAGAACTCCTCCTCTTCCTGATATCGCTTTGTCAGCGTTTTTTATTGTAATAGAAGTATTACCACCGCTAATTGTTATTTTGTCTGTGGAGAAGAAGCCGTTCTTTCCTCCGCTAAAATCAAAATTACCTTGTATGTCGAGCGCAGCCATGTAGGATCCGATTATCATAGTTGTGATATTGGGAGCCAGTAGTTTTGCGTTGCCGCGAATTTTAAGAGGGATTTCTGTGTAGACCATGCAGTTTGAAGCGATTTTCCCATTGTAGGTGCCGCTTATTGCCGTTGCATTATTAAAGGTAAGAGTATTGGTGGAAGGATCAAATGAAGCACTTCCTGTTCCGCATTTTATATAAGCCATGTTGGCGCTTGTGATCTGGGTACTGCCGATCCAGAGGTTGTAGGATGTAGGCGCAGCGTCGGCCCTAACGGTGATATTTGATGAGAAAAGTGCAGTAATAAAAAGCATGCAGGAAAAGCATACTGATAAAATGTGTGAAGTAATTCTGTGTTTGTACATGTGATCCCCCTCATAATTTGTTCTATACTTATATATCGTAATAAAAGTTCAAATTATTTACCGGGGGAAGAAATTTTTATTTACGATCTATACCAATAGCAATCTGTTGTTCTCGAGGTCGTAGTACAAAGTAAGTTCGCTGCCTTTGAGGTCGTAGACCCTTGCTATGTCTTTATTTTTCTCATCACTTATAAAATCAGAGGAGATATCTTTATATGCGGAGAACTTATCCGGAGCGAAAGCAAGAGTCTTTTCATTCGCAAAAACAGCGGTGTAGAGGATGTCAGCCTCGACGAGATCCTGGAAGATGTGGCTTCCGTAGGAGAGCTCGGGATTGTAGCCCACTTCCTTTTCCTCAACTTCACAAACAGCCTCAAACTCACTGATATCAGCGAAAGTTGTGGGTACTCCGAGTTCAGGTGATGAAGTTCCGATTCTGCCGGGCACGATGAGCATCATGTGTCTACCCTGTTCTCTGTAGGTCCAGTTGACTTTCCCGATGAGGTTGGCGATGCCGGACTTCTCTGCGTAGGGCATGTTGTAATAAGCCTTAGGGTCCACGTAGACGATAAGGTCAATTGGAACGCTTCTGGAGAGTCCCATCGATGCTCCTATGCTCTCGAGAATAATGTTCTGCTTCGGAATATTCTCAGGAATCTCAACTGCCGCAGTATCCTTGAATATCTGCAGCGGTCTGCACTGCAAAAGGTTTATCGAATATTCCCCATTCTCTGAGAGGTTCATTGTAAATTCGATATCCACTGCGTGCTCATATTCCTTCTGGATAACCTGCATAAGCTGCTGCATCTGAGTCATCAGCTGCTCTTTTTTCACAAGTCCTCTGCAGGAAATGAATCTCACATCGCGGTAGATTCCACGCTCCCTGAGTGAATCCTCCACCTCGAAGTCATGCTCCAGGAGCGTATTTATAAGATACATTGGAAGTTTGCTCTCGATGTCGCGAAGCTCAAGTCTCTTAAGCGTGTGTTCGCCCACATCCACGGCTTCGACCGCCCTTTGTGAAAACTGGTGTTTCTCCGCTATCGTCACGGCTGAAGTCGCTTCAGGCATATCAAGGCTAACGAGACGAGGATAGGAACCCATGGTTCTGTCGACAGCTGAGGTACCAAGTCCCATGACAAGTCTCAGCATTCCTGCCTTGGGATCAATGCCCGAGAGGAACTTGTAGGGGCTGTAGGAATAGCCGACTCCTGCCGCACAGGGCATATAGTACTGCCCGTAATAGGAGCCTGAAACTCTCTGAACAAGCAATGCCATCTGCTCATCTCTCTTATCAAGCCTTCTTCTTTTTCTGTAATCAAGAGCTGACAGACTCATGGTGCTCGCATATACAGTCCTTATGGCATTCTCAAACTCCGATAGGCGCTCCTCAAGAGTACCCCTGTTGGCACAGAATACCGATTCATATTTTCCCGCAAAAGCATTACCAAAACCGTCCTCAAGGATACTGCTGGATCTTACGATAAACGGATCCTGCCCGTAGTACTCCAGAATATGTCCGAACTGAGTTCTGAGGTCCTCCGAGAAAACTCCCGTCTTCAGCTTATCTGCAAATTCCTCCGCAAGGGAGAAGTACTCCTCTTCCGTTCTCTGTCTGACACGGATATCCCAAAATTCATTGTCGACGATGTAGGTGTAATAGATATCAGAACCTATAAAAAATGAATCATGGGGCTCCAATACCTCGTTAATTTCGGGAGCCATATTCCTTATGATTGCTCTTGAAAGCAGCATTCCACAGGCTTTTCCTCCGATAAGTCCGGTACCTATCATGTGACTTCGAACGTTGAAATAATCCTCCGGCCTAAAGTGCTTTTTCACCATCTGCCTCATCTTCTCATCGCGGGTCATCATGATATTGCACATCATATTGCAGGACTCCTCGATGTCCATGTGATTGTCGTACTGCATTTTCGCCATGTTGAAAAATCTGTCCCAGAAGTCGATGTACTGATCCTCACCGGGCCTCTGGAAATTATCAAGCACCTGGTAAAACCGGCTTGACTGGACACCATCCAGAATAGGTCTGAAGGTTCCTTCCTCCTTCTTATAGATATGAGGAAGAAACATAGTCTCCGAGTCGCGGTTCCAGACCTTCTCCGCCCTCACATAGACATTTCTGGTATCCGAATAAACATCAAGGAAAAGCTGAGTTGTATTGAGAATCTTATTAACAGCATGATATGAATGTTTACCTCTTATAATCGGGAAAAAGGCCACTGTATCAAGAATGAATAGAAACGGGCAGGTAACTCTAAAAAAATTACCCATCATAAGGTCGGTCGCCCAGGCAATCTGAAGCTCCGAGAGACAATCAAACACATAGAAGGCGTCCTTACCTTCTTTATCTATAATGTTATGTATCTCAACGGTAAAGGTCTCAAAGCGATGCGACAGCGGAATATGGATAGTCTTGACCTCCGGGCAGTCCTCCACTAAAGGCTCATGAGATGCGAACCTGAAATAGATAATGTTACGATTATCCTTTTTTGCCTGCTCAATATATGGATCCACGAAAAGCTTAAACTCCGAGAGTTCTGAAACTCTGAAAACCACGTTGTCTCCAAGTCTTATGTTATCAAGTGCCTTATCCATCTCCGGAATCCCGGACAATATTCTGTCAAATGCTGCCATACGAAGCCCTCCATGCGAGAAAACACTATGTAAAACAAAAAGGCAAAGAACGCCACTGATGTAAGCGTCTTTGCCTCTTACCAATATAATAACATATTATGTTCATTCCCAAAACAGTTCATCCTTATTCCTGTTATATTATTATTTTTTATATAATGTGTTGACATTTATAATACTATACGTTATATAATATTGTATGATCAAAAAAAACAGTAGAAAGGAGCGACAAGCATGACGTATCAATTAACAGCACCACTACTTGATGCCTGCGTTCTGGGAATAGTTAGAAGTGAAGATTCATATGGTTACACTTTGACACAAAAGGTGCGTCAGGTGGTGGATATTTCGGAATCAACCCTCTATCCGGTTCTCAGAAGGCTTCAGAAGTCAGGGTGCCTAAGAACCTATGATGCTCCATTTCAGGGGCGAAACAGACGATATTACGCAATCACGGATGAGGGCAGACAGATGCTTGGATTCTATGAAGGCGAGTGGAACGAGTACAAAGACAAAATCGACGGTCTGATAAAGGGGACAGGATCAGACATCGCCAAGAGTTCTGAGGAGGGGATGACAGAATGAACAAGGAACAATTTTTAAATGAACTCGATAACAGATTAAGACTCATCCCTGTCGACGACAGGCTGGATGCTATCGAGTATTACGATGGATATATTTCCGACATGGAACTTACCGGAGACGAGGATGTTGTAGCAAAGCTCGGAACTCCCAAGGAAGTTGCCAAAAGTATTATCGAACAGTGCACGCAAAAGCACATAGAGAACACCGAGGAGCAAAAGACAGTAAAGGGAAAGGCCACAGTTTTATGGCTCACAATACTTGGCATAATATCTCTCCCTCTCTCACTGCCCCTTGGAATTGCAGCAGTTGCGGTTGTGTTTGCACTTGGCATAGCATTACTGGCCATACTCTTATCACTGGTAATTACAGCAGTTGCAATTGCAGCAGCAGGTTTTGCTTCCATATTCTGGGGCGTGATGGTTCCCGGAATAGGCCAGAAGTTCTTCACAATAGGTGCAGGATTGATCATGGCAGGTCTTGGAATAGCACTTACCTATGCACTTATTATATTTGTTAAAGCATTTTTCCGTTCGATTTTTAGAAATAAGAAAGTGAGGGAGACGCGATATGAATAATAGAATTGTATTTATGGTAGCAGGTGTGATGGTAGCTTTCGGTGCGATAATCCTCGGCGCAGGAATACTTCTCGGTGCCAGCCCCATTATCGCAATTGGCTCAAACGGCGCTAGCGCAAGAGCAAATAAAGAACTGGTAAAAGATACTATAAAGCTTTCCGAATTTGACGAGCTGGACGTGGATACAGCATCAATCAACACATATCTTGTAAGGGGCGATTCCTATAAGCTTGAGTACTGCGCCTATGAGGACAACATCCCCAAGGTAGATCAAAAAGGCAAGAAGCTTAAGATAAATCAGCCGTCACACAACGGAATTCTTCTCAGCTTCAATTTAGACAGAAATGGCGAGCAGTATTACAAGATCACCGTTCCCGATAATGCCGGAATAATCGATACCAAGCTCGAGGCTTCTTCCGGCACAATAGCTGTCGACAGTGTTGATATCAAGGGAAAAGTCGACGTATCTTCAGGAGTTGTAAAGCTTGATAACATAAAGTCCGAGGATCTTAGGGTATCCGCATCTTCAGGTGACATCAATCTCGATAAAGTCATCACTGACAAACTGAGCCTCGAACTCACTTCGGGAGATATGCACCTTACAGATTGCGAAACAGATGAACTCAGTGCCGATATGACAAGCGGTCTTATGGTCTTTGAGAAATTCAAGGTGAACAAAGCTGATCTTCAATCCACTTCAGGTGATATGAAGCTTGGTATTGCCGGAAAAAAGGACGATTACGACTTTAATATAGATGCAACCTCCGGAACCATCAAGGTTGGCGGCACTATAACAGAGCGCAAATTCAGAACAGACAATAATAAAGAAAAGTACATAAAAGCAGATATCACAAGTGGTCTTTTTGATGTATCATTTGAAGACTGATGTTTAAACGCAGAAATGGCACAGTTCCTCTTAGAGGCGTCTGTGCCATTTTTTATCTTATTCTGATGTCAGTCAGGGCGACTTCATCGCCGGTCAGAGCCGCGTAAACAATCTCTCCAATTCCCGATACCTCAGTGATATTTTCTATGTAGATACCAAGATTCTCAGTAATCGTTGTAATCTTGTTTCCTCGCTTAATAAAGTTTATCTCACTCTCAATTCCTGCCTTATTTTCAGTTTTCCAGACATCCCACCCTGGGAAGGTGTCCTTCTTTTTCATAATAAATTTGTTGCGGGCGTTGGTCTCTACTTCCTCTTCCTCGCCGTTTATCTTAATAAGCGCATATTCCTTATACCCGCTTCCTCCTATGTTTCCATCCTCGGAGGAGAAAAGAACTATGTAAGGACAATGCCACACAAGATCCGCATCGGGAAGTGTCATGCTATGGAATTTGATATTAAGACCGTCTTCAACCTTTATCCCCTGAGTAGATGCGCTGCGGAAGCCGTTTACCTGGACATTCGGGACATCGGATTCCATCCTCTCGATGAAGCTTACATCACCAACGATTTTCCTTATATCACCTTCCTTAATCTCTCTTCCTGTGAGCTGAACTTCGATATCATTTATATCACAGTTTTCACCGGTGATACCGATATAAACAGCCTTTGATTTATCAGGCAGTGCAACAATAACATTAAAAATGTGCTCGGGGCTAATCATCTGCAGTGACAAATGATCCTCAAATTTTGCCGCCTGAATGCTGTATTTACGTTTTCCATCTAATGCTGTTTTCTCTGCCTCGGTTATCTCCACCTCTCTCGCACTTGTGGAGATATAATGCCCGTCAAACCATATTTCACCGAATTCCAGATAATGATATGCCTCTATGGCTTTCTGATTGTCATGCACAATTCTGTCATAGGAGTCGAACAGAATAATTGAAGGGGCTGAAAAGCTCTTACTATCTCCACCTGCCCTCTTGGAGGAAAAAATGATCTCCCTCTCCTTTGTATTAACCGGAATTCCCACGGAGATACTGTCTCTGTACTTCCTGCACTTAAGCGTCTTCTGAAGCTTAATTTCCTCCTGACTTTCACTTCTGCTATCTTCATCCAGAATTTTAACCATAATGTCGGTAAAATCCGGATCAAACTGCGTGCCTGATCCCTTGATAAGTTCCTCACGCACGGTGAGATAAGGTAAAGCATCGCGGTAGCTTTTCGGAGCCATCATGGCGCCGTAAGCATCAGCAATCGCTATTATCCTTGCTATCTCAGGAATTTCTTTTCCCTTTAAGCCATCAGGATATCCTGTGCCATCATACCTTTCATGACAGTAAAGAGCTCCGGTCTTTAGAGAAGGATACTCCCTGATACTGGATAATATTTCACTGCTGATGACCGGCTGTTGCTTTACAATTTGAAGCTCCTCATCCGTTAAATTTTCATTCTTATCAATAAGATTATCAGCGATTCCTATTCTACCGACATCATGCAGAAGCGCTGCGTAATATATCTCATCGCACTCCTCAGCACTTTTCCCGTAAATCTCCGCTATCCTTTTGGCGCAATCCGCAACACGCTCGGAAGTTCCCACTGAAAAAGAATCCTTCTTTTCAACTGCTGTCACAAAAGCTGTCGCTGTCTGATCAAAGAGGCGCTTCATACTCCGCCTCTCCTCACGCAGTTCGTGCATCTGAACACGCTGCGCCTTCTCAACCGTATCGTTAATGTCAAGGTAAGAGAACACATACATAAGGATTGATACCACAACCATTGCCATGTTTACGATGGAAACACCATAGGCAAATATCTGAATAATCCCGACTACTATCGGAACAAAAATGTATGCCGTAAGTGCTATATAAATAAGCCTGGCTATTCTCTTTCTATACATTCTGACAGCTGTATACTGGATGATTGGGCATATTACGGGAACAATGTAACACACAAGAAATCCCGGACCTCTATGATAGACATTGTTCTCATCAAAGTAGTAATAGAAACCTGTAAAATGTGCTATCACGGAAAAGATCATCCCGAAGGCTGCTGCCGCTCCTGAAAACTGCAGTCTTCTCGGAATCCGTATTTCGCCCTCCACGTTTCTCAAAATATCATAAAGATAAATATTGAATACAAAAACCACCTGTGAAGTCAAAAAGAACACCAAAAGATTACTGATGCGCACCAAAAAAACACCCTTAGGCGAAAGATCGCCACGGTATACGTAGGAAAGACGATCGAAAAAGAGGAGAAAAGTTGCTGTGAACTCCATTGCTATGAGGATCCACTTTCTCCGCCTGTCGAGGAATCTTGTAATAAACAAAAGGAATGCAATTGTCGTACATGCAGCGCAGAGCCACTGCATGATATCCAGCTGATATGCCCTTATAAATTCAAACATATCCTACTACTCCTATTAACATAACTACCTGTGGAGGATAAAAAATTCATCCAGTTTTTCAAGGAGTTCTCCCTTTTTAATATCCTTCAAAAAATATCCTTCGGGTCTTAGCGCAACAACTGCCATTACGCTTTCCTTATCTCCCTTGCCGGTGAGGAAAATCACAGGAATATCCTTTGTCTCCTCATCATTTCTGAGCATTTCAAGCACCTGGGGACCGGTTGTGATCGGCATTTCATGGTCAAGCAGTATGAGATCCACCTTGTTTTTCCCAAGGTACTTTATGGCCTGCAGTCCGGAGTTAGCCATAGCAACCTTGTAATCTTCCTTAAGCCACTGCCTCACAAGAGATAAATACTGGGGATCATCATCTACTATGAGTATGCTTTTCCTGAACTCTCCCGCATCGACCTTCGTAAAGTAATCACTTACGGCATCAACAAATTCCTGATTATCAACCGGTCGTGAAAATGTTCTGTATACCAGTTCTTCAGGAATATGATCTGAAACATACTCAAGATCAAGCTGTTCTCCGATAAGGATAAGCTCAGCACCCCTTTCTTCCATACTGTCTGTCAGGAAATGGATGACTTCTTCCTTAGACTTAGGAGCATCATCGATGTAAAATGCCAGAAGCTGCGTATCCTGCCAATTCTCATTTATACTGTTCACAGTACACGGAACAAACACGCAGTCCACCCCCGCATCCCTGACCTTGCCAATAAGGACACGAATAATGAATGATTCCTTATCTCCTATGAAAAGCATCCGTTTTGTCGTCATTGTTTTTCCCCTTTACTACAATGATTTTACCAATTCTTCCATATTGTCCCAATCAAAGTTCTTCATCATGGTTTCCAGTTCTTTCATCTTTTTCTCGTCTTCTTCCGGAAGCTTATAATGTGAAAGCTGCTCAAGAATCATCTCAACCGCATCGTAATCCATCTGCGGAACGACATCAGAAAGAGCGGCATAAGCATCTGCAAGTTCTTCAGGTGATATTTCTTCCTTTTCCTCTTCCTCTTTGGTATCTCCCTGCTTTAGCTTTGCAAGCTTTTCTTTATATGCCAGGTATTCCACCATGAACTTATCATTATTTTCATCTATAAAATCAGTATCCGACTTATTTCCCGCTTCCTCAAGCTTAAATGCAAGCTCGGAAAGTGCCTTTGCTCCAATAATACGCGCAGAACTTTTCAGTGCATGTATCTTTATCGTGTAAAGCCTTATGTTTCCGTTTTCAAGCGCATCATTTAATGCCTTTGAGTTACCGTCAATTGTTTCAAGGAAAAGCTCAAGAGCAAAAATATATGATGCAATACCGCCGGAGTTCTTAATACCTTCTTCTACATCTATGCCCTCTGTGCTGTATATCCACTGCATGGTTTCAGGCATCTCAGTAATCTCTTCCACCACATAGTCATTTGTCGGCTTTTCCATCTTCTCTTCAGGCAGATGACGCATGATGGTTTTTTCCAGGATTTCAGTATCCACCGGTTTCTCAAGATATCCATTAAAGCCCTTCGACAGATAGAATTCCTCTCCTGCAATGGAGTTTGCGGTAAGTGCGTATACCGGAAGATCGGGTTCTAGCTCACGGATCTTCTGTAGCGTCTCTATTCCGTCCATCCCGGGCATCATGTGATCGAGAAGTACCACATCAAAGGAGGAATCCTTTATCTTATCCAGAGCATCCTCTCCACTCGAAGCAGTCGTCACATATACCTTTGTGGCTTTAAGGAGTCCCTTCATAACACTGAGATTCATGGGATTATCATCAACCACCAGAATATCTGCATCAGGTGCTATAAACTTAGGAATATAAGGTCCCTTAGGCGAATTTTCGTCATGCTCCATGAATGCTCCAAGAGGAGTATTGTCAACTATGCGCTGCTTCACGGTAAGAATAAATTCACTGCCCTCACCGTAAATACTTTCGCACCATAGCTTTCCTTCCATAAGCTCGGCGAAACGTCTGGAAATATCAAGTCCCAGTCCTGTTCCCTGAATGTTTGCGTTTTTCTCCTCTTCAAGTCTTTCGTATGCTGTGAACAGCTTTTCCATATCCTCGGCCTTGACACCGATTCCTGTATCCTTTACCGAAAAGCGAAGACCAGCTATATCATCCTCACGTTCATCCATGGACACAATCAGAGCAAAGCCTCCTGAATCTGTATATTTGACCGCATTTGTAAGAAGGTTTAAAACTATCTGCTTTATTTTCCCGGAATCACCGTACAGGCGCTTCGGCAGGATTTCATCTACGATGACATCAAAGGTCAGTTCTTTCTGCGTACTTCTCACACGTATCATGGATACGATTGAACGCAGCATCTCCTGAGTATCGTATTCCTGCTCCACCAGGTGCATTTTTCCGGATTCGATCTTTGAAATATCAAGCAGGTTATTAATGAGTCCCAGCAAGGATTCCGATGCATTTCTAATATCAAAAGCATAGTTCATCATGGACATAAAATATCCCTTGGGAACTCCTGTTGAATCCTCTCTCAGAACCATCTCATTCATTCCCATAATTGTGTTTATAGGTGTTCTGATCTCATGGGAAATGTTTGCAAGGAATCTGGATTTTGCTTTGTTTGCCTGCTCTGCCTCGTCCCTTGCCTTCAGGATCTCCGCATACTGTTTTTGCACTACTGAATGTGTCGATATTCTCCAGATTAAAAGCCCTAAAATACCGATGACAATCAAAGCCATTATCATTCTGAACAGGAAAAGCTCGGTAAATTTTGCCTCTTTTATAATTGTGTAGGTATCATCCTGTAAAATGTCGCCGGTTCTGGTGTCCAATATCTGAATGTGCAAGGTGTAATTGCCATATTTGAGATTTGTAAATTCAAGTGGTGAAAGCTTACTCCTAAGCACAGTAATGCCACCATCCTGCCCGCCTTCGAGGAATACCCTTACCAGAGGATTAAGCATTGTGTAATCCATAACAGAGGCAGAAATCTGAATTCTTCCATCTGAAGCCGGTATCCTGTATGATCCGTCCTCACTCCTTGGAACTTCCTTGTCATCACAAACTACAGAACTTATACCGGTTTTAACTTTTTCGTTTTCTTCATAATAGTCATTGATATTGACCTTGATAACACCGTTCCTTCCGGGAATATAAAGGTTGCCCGTATAGTCCTTAGTAGCAAAGGAATAGGCCATAATTCCGTAAGGAAGTCCGTTCTCAACAGTGTATAATCTGTAATCACTGATTTCATTCCTGAGCATAAGATTTGCGTTTACAACATATACTCCATAGGAGGATAAAACCCATGCGTTATCTTTATCGTCAAATGCAATGTCATAGTTGTTGTTATAAGGGAAAGTCGTTATTGGAATTATTTCTCCGTCCTTCATATATTCTATTGAATTGGAGGTAAGAATCCAGCAAACACCGCGCCTGTCATCTCTCATAATTCGAACTATGACATCGCTTGTAAGCCCGTCATCTCTTCCAAGATGCGAAACCTTATCACCCTCTATAACATATATTCCTCCGCCGTCCGAACCTGCAAATATTATCCCGGAATCATCGACAAAAATCGTTTGTATTAAAGAATTCTTTATTCCGTCCTTCGCGGTAAATGTTTTTACCACTTCACCGTCTTTAATTAGGGCAATTCCGTCATTTGTACCCGCAACAGCTGTGCCATCGGGACTAAAGGCAATACATCTCACCTGGTTATGAGGCAAGCCATTCTCTACGGTGTACGAAGTAATAGTATTATCCGGAAGGACACAGATAAGTCCCTTCTCGTTTGAATATGTGCATATCCAGGTATTTCCGAGCAGATCTCTTTCGATATCACGGACTCTTGTTTCTCCGACAAAAGATGTAATCGAATTTTTTACCTGTCCTATATTTTTACCAATAATTTTCAGACCTTCATCCGTACCGGTATAAATATTACCTTTTATAAGACAGGTGACATTTACTGCCGCCTCTTCCATTCCTGCCTCATAGGTGAGATCCATGAAATTGTTTGTCACAATTTTCATCACACCCTGGGTAGAAGATGCAACCCACATATTCCCCTGATAATCCGAAGTCATCATCTCGATGTTGTTGTCCATAGGAATATTTCGAAGAGCATGGAAATGACCTTCATCACCAATATAGCCCACTATGCTTCTTGAAGCTACCCATACACGTCCGCAGTCATAGCTAAGCCAATGAACACCCTCAAGTGGTGATACCGATATACGTTTTAGTGCTTTGGCATTGAGGCCAAAGTCCCCGTAAAACAGGTTACTTCCTTCTGTTCCGAAATATAGCTTACCATTATTGTAAGGGTCTGCTGCAAGGCTTGTTATTTTCCCGAGTCCAAGTTCTTCACTGGTATAGAGCTCACTGACCGCGCAGTCATCTATCGCAAAAACAATACCGCTTGATGTTTGTCCATAGATTCTTCCCGTACTATCAGAATCCATCTTCAGCACACGTTCATCCGCTAATCTCTCATCTACAGAAGTATGTATCTGCATATTTTTATCTATATAGCAGACACCGGCTGTGGTTCCGACAAAAATATTACCGGCATTATCCTCTGCAAACTCCCTTGTGGAAGATGAAGGGAGACCGTCATCGTATGTAAGCCAGGTCCTTTTCTCTCCATCGAGTATTACAACTCCGTTATCGTTTGTCCCAACCCATATTCTGCCAAGGCTGTCCTCGAAAAACGCTCTCGCACTGGTCAGTCCGTCAGAAGTGTCCAGTCTCGTAAACTCTGTTCCATCATATTTTATTATTCCGCTGTAGCCGCCAATCCACACGTGACCGTCACTTGCTCCAAGTAAAAACATGGCATCTGAGGTCGGAAGGCCTTTTTCAGCAGTATACAGTTTCGCAGTATAAGATACCCCGGGAATCTGTCCCGTAGCAGAGTATCCGCCACCATACAGCGAGTATTCATCCAGAGAATTCTGTGCAGTTACTGCGGCATCCGAAATAAAATCATAGCTTTCCCCATCGCCGGTATCTCCTGCAGCACTTACTGCCACAGAAGCTTTCGCCGCTATGGTAAGGAATAATGCAAATGCTGTAAAGGCTGCCGCTAGCCTTGTTTTTAAAGAATTCTTACTCATCGGCAACCTCCATATTCACATTTTCATTGTACTTTCTAAGCACTACCTTAACTTCAGGCAGGGCATCCATAAACACTTCCACACACTTGGGGTCAAACTGTGTTCCGGCACCATCCTGCAGCATCGCAAGGGATTCCTGCAGGGTGAACGGCGGTTTATAAACCCGGGGAGAAGTAAGCGCATCAAAAACATCCGCAACTGCCATAATTCTTGCAGAGAGCGGAATCACCTCACCGTGTAAGCCTTCGGGATAACCTGTTCCATCCCACCTCTCATGGTGATATGCTGCCATATTTCTTGCTTCCTTAAGATAGTTCGCGCCTTCCACCGTACTTATGGCTTTCTCCATAATCTCTTTGCCCGCGGTGGTATGCGTTTTTATAATCTCATATTCTTCAGGCGTAAGCTTTCCCGGTTTATTAAGCACATTGTCGGGGATATTTATTTTTCCGATATCATGAAGAGGCGCACTTCGAACAACGTCTGATATGAATTTCGGTGTAATTTTTTCAGCGTAATATCCCTTTTTCTTAAGTCCCTCAACTATTATCTTCACATAGGCTGCTGTTTTCTGGACGTGTGCTCCGGTATCGGAATCTCTGTTCTCGACGAGGTCAGCCATCGTTATGATCAGACCATCCTGCATTTTCACGGTATTTTCGGAAAATCTGCGAAGACTTCTGAACTGCTCTGTCTGATTAAGTGCCATGTCACAGATAGCCTTATAGAGTTTTTCTGTTTCATCGCCTGTATGAATATCAAGAGCTCGCAATTTTCTCACGGCTGCATCGAGTCTTTTCTGGTCGGTACCAGCACCTATAAAATCCTCTACTGAAAGAGCCATGCTATTTATCGGATAGGTTGTAAATGCGCCTGTATACCACATTCCATAGGCGAGAATCAGCACGAATAATCCTGACATACTAAGAAGTACACGCAGGATAAAATTACCCATATAATCTGCCATATATGACAGAGAAACCACAGCACCCGCATAGGCAACTGTTTTCCCGAATCTGTCCCTGACAGGACTGTAAGTAACAAGCGCCCATTTATTGATGGTATCAGTTTCTATCGGTTCTATTTCCTCGCCCGCAAGAAGCTGTGACAGGTATGGTGCCATTGAAGCTTCAACCTGAAGAACAGATCCCGGAGGGTTTGTGTTGCCGTTCTCATCCCCAAGGTCAAAAACGGTGTAGCAGCCGTCTTCTCTGTACTGAAGAACGAAAAGATAATCTACTCCGTTTGCATTTTCCCTAATCTTTCTGAGCATTTCTTCGGTCTCTTTATAACCGGACATGTTTTTCCCGTATTCAATATAGGAGTCGATCATATCAGGATTAACAACGGACGCAGCAAAATCGGCTGCAGTAGTTGCAACCCGCATTCTTTCTTGTTTTGTATTATCAAAATAGAGTCTTATTCCAAGCTCACTGATTATTGCAACAAGCGCAACAGAAATCGCCAGCAGCATAAGCGTCATTCGCCTTTTCACGGAATGATGAGTTTTACCTGCATGCTCATCCATCTCCCGGATTTCTTCAGGCGACAGTGGCCGCTGTCTCCATCCCATCTCCTGCATGATATCCCGCGCTTTAGATGGAATAAAATGAATAACCGCAAGCGCTGCTGCTATAGAAATGCTCTTGTCAATAATATCCATGCAGATGTTTATTACAAGAGACATAAAGAACCTGTAAAATTCATCTTCTGCACCGATCGCAGAAAGGATTCTCAGAGTGTAGTCCTGCTGAGGGCCTCCAAAAAGGCCCCACTGAATAAGCACGCTGATTCCGCCGCTTATATTTCCCGAAACCAGTATGAACAGGATTATATTTTGAATTTTACGAAACGATCTTTTTCTTACAAACCATGCTACATAGATAGCAACCAGAGTGTTTACGAATCCAAAATAAACCGCAATGTCATTAAATGCAGTGCAGATCAAATTGGTCACTACAGCTGTCACTATCCCGGGAAACAGTCCACCCATTGCAGCAACAATTATGGTTCCTATTGTATCGAGAAAAATCGGCAAGTCCAATTTATAGGACACATAGGAAATAATCACATTGACTGCAATACCGAATGAAATGGTTCCCACTCCGAGCAGGTTGTATTTCTTGTTCCGATAAGTATTTGCCTTCACTGCTTATCCTCTCACAGACACTACAACTGCTTCAGTACCTCCTTGTACTTTCGATAATCTTCAAGCAATTCGCCATTATTATCTTTAATGTAATCAAGGTCTCCGCGATTTCCGGCTTCCTCAAGAAGTCTTGCTTTTTCGGACAGGTCCCTCGCTCCGATTATTCTGGCGGAGCTCTTTAGTGCATGAACCTTTGTTGTGTAATCCTCAATTTCTTCTTTAAAGTAAAGCTCTTCTATTTCATCCGATTTCTTATCCACGCTGTCCCTGAAGAAACGAAGTGTATCGACAAACAATTCCTCCGTTCCGGCGTAGTCCACTCCTGCTTCGATATCGATATAGCCCTCTTTCTCCAGACTGTTAAGCACTTTTTTAGTGTCGGATCTGACTACCGGAGGTTCTTCGTTATTATCGTCACTGCCTTCAGTTTCTTCCGAGCCATTACCAATATTTTGTTCAATAGCATTAGCCTCGACGTTTCCCGGAGTAATTATTTTCTCAGCCGGAATATACTTCTTCAGCATATCCTCGAGACGTTTTCCGTTAACCGGTTTTTCCAGATAATCATCAAAACCGGCCTTAATAAACATGTCTCTTACTCCGCTGACAACATTAGCTGTAAGGACTATGCAAACGCTGTAATAATTTATTCCATCAGCATCGTATTTGATATGCTTCAGGAGCTCTACACCATCCATCTTGGGCATACGGTGGTCTATCAGCAAAATGTCATATTTCGTTTTGCTAAGGAGATCCAGAGCCGTCTTTCCACTAAGGGCAGTATCCACTGTCATCCTTGTACGTTCCAGAAGCCCTGTAACAACCTTAAGATTCAGTTCATTATCATCAACTGCCAGGATTTTTACATTGGGAGCAATAAAGCTTGGACTGTAATTGCCCTGTCCGGTAGCAACTTCCTCATCAATTTTGTCATATGCCCCTATCTTCTCCCAGTTGGCTACCTTCTGTCTTACTACAAAGGAAAACTCACTACCTACGCCATACGAACTCTTAATTTCAAGCTTGCTGTCCATTCCATCAAGAATCTGTTTGACAATACTCAAGCCCAACCCTATCCCCTCAAGGGATCTTCTATTGCCTTCTTCAATTTTCTCCAAGGTACTAAACAGTTTATCAAGCTCCTCAGGTTTCATTCCAATGCCTGAGTCCTTGACGTGAATTTTCAAATCGATGCAATCATTTTCAACCTTTGTAAAGTCTATATTCAGCTCCACAAAGCCTGCCATGGTGTACTTCACACCGTTTGTAAGAAGGTTTATCAGGACCTGCTTCAGCCTTGATTCATCGCCGATAAGCCCATCGGGAATATTCGGATTAACTATTGGATTATAGAAAAGTCCCTTGCTCTCTGCACGTTCTGTAATCATCATATTGACATCGTGAATCATGCTCGATAAATGATAGGACTCTTTTTTTATCTTTAACTTGCCCTCTTCCATCCTGGAAAAATCAAGAATATCATTCACAAGGAACAGAAGCGCATTGGCAGAACTGTTTATATTGAATGCGTACTGCTTGATTTTTTTGTCGTTCGTCTCTCTCTGCACAAGTTCCCCCATACCCATAATTGAATTTATGGGGGTTCTGATCTCATGGGACATATTTGCAAGAAACAGAGTTTTAGCCCTGGAAGCTTCCTCTGCGATCTTGTAGGCTTTTCTGAGTCTGAAGTACATAATGGCTCCAACCACGACAACTATAAAGAATAATCCCAGAATAACTCTGTACGCGTACAGATAATCCAAAAGATTATATTTGTATAGCCTTCTTGTCGTGTAATCAAGAATAATAGCCTGCTTTTCACTATCTGAAATCGTTGCTATTTCCTTGTTCAGCTTCTCAATAATCTTACGGCTATTTGAAGTATCAGGCGCGCCTGCATAAACTCCCATGGAAATGACTTCCGTCGGATGAACCCTCAGATTCGAATAGAATGGCTTTTGAAGCAGGTAGCTCCATACATATGCATTATTCAAAAGTGCATCAACTTTTCCCGCCTTAAGCACGCTCACACATTCAGAAACATCTTCGTATAAAGTTATATCCATTCCCGGTACAGTCTGTTTGAGTGTCTCCGCAATACCTGCCTGAGATTTAAGCATACCTACTCTTAACTTGTTAAATGCAGGAAGTTCCGGATTACTCACAGTAACAAGTGTCATCGGCGTCTCTACCAAGGCATCCGTTATGACACTTTGCAGACCACCCTCGCTTGAAATAGCACTTCCAAGCGGCATGACAAGGTCATACTTATCATTATCGAGGGCCGCCTTAATATTTCCTTCCTGCATTGCCCTAAACTGTACTTCATAGCCGGCTGCATCTCCTGCTTTACGCAGAAGATCAGCCCCTATACCGACAATTTCGTTTGTCCGATGATCAACATAATACATAGGGCAGCGGTCAGCCGGAACACCCACGATAAGTGGTTTCTTTGAAGCTGCCGCTACGCTGTTTGAAGACATAGTAGTGCTAATAAACACCATAAAGGTGCATAGCAAAACTATGAAGATTTGACTTGATCTCCGTATATTTTTCAAGACGTTCACCTTCCTTGTAAAGGAGTCGTTCCGACACTGAGGGCAAAATATCTATAAATATATGGTACATCAAATCAATTGGTGATTATATTAAATAACGATAAAGAATTTATGTATAAATACTATAAAAAAATTATTTTATCTCCATTATAGCCCGCAATAAGACCTGCAAGTACCGAAAGCTGTTTTAGATATCCTTTTACGCTTGTGATACTAAAAATGTGCACATTATTGTTGAAAGTGTCTTGTGATTTTTGGGGGTGAGGGGAACCAGTACCAATATATGGGCTATTTGTAGCTTTTCTTGGTATGGGATTACTTCGATATCACCAAGATATTATTAAAATCGCCTTTATCTTGGTCCATAGTATTCAGAATAATACCAAGATATTTCTAAAACCGGTTATATCTTGGTTCAGATTTGCAAAAATAATACCAATATATAACTGAAATCAGCTTTATCTTGGTTTATTGTCTGTAGAATACTACCAATATATAGCAAAAGCAGGCTGCATCTTGGCAATTATCTCATAATTAGTGCCTATATCCATATATTAAAATACATCAGATAACACATTTTCCCTTACAGAAAGCAGCCTTAAGCTCAAGTGTGTCCTTATCAACAAGAAGAAAATCCGCATATTTTCCGGGAGTTATGCTGCCAAGCTTGTCATCAGCATGAACTGATTTTGCGGGATTGATGGTAGCGCACTGCACTGCTGTCTCAAGCGGAATTCCTATCTCCTTAACAAGAGTAATCATACAGTCATAGAGATTAGTTACGCTGGCAGCGATGGTTCCGTCTGAAAGGAGGGCACGCTTGCCCTCTACATGCACCTCATGACCGCCTAGCTCGTAGCTTCCGTCCGGAAGTCCGGTGGCACGCATGCTGTCGCTTATAAGAACAATTCTGTCCTTATCAATAAGTCTGAAGGTGTTTCGATCCACGCTGTGATGATGATGAACTCCATCTGTTATGAGTTCTACCATACACTCAGGATCATCTGCTGCAGCTCCTACAACTCCGGGTGCCCTATGGAGAAATGGACTCATAGCATTATAGAGATGAGTGACATGATGAGCCCCAAGGTTCATTGCCTTCATAGCCGTATTGTAATCGCAGTCCGTATGAGCTATGGAGATTGTCACCTCCCCAGCGAGTTCTCTTATGAAATCCATGGCTCCCTCGGTTTCGGGAGCGATATCAATCAGTGTTATTTTTCCGCCGCTTCTTTTTATCATTTCTCTGGCAAAATCCACATCAGGAGCGATAATATCCGACAGTTCCTGAGATCCCTTCTTTTTAGGCGAGATGAAGGGGCCCTCCATATTAATTCCAATGAAATGTGCCTTATTTTGTAGTGATTTTTTCCTAGCAAACTCTTCGGTATTATCTTTTGAATCAGCATGCAAAAAGAACTCCCGGGTAGCATCAGCCACCTTCAGGAGCTTCTCCTTTGAAACAGTCATGGTTGTCGGGCAAATCGCTGTAACCCCGCAGGATGCCTCGTAGGTCAGAAGCTTTTCTATAGCCTGCAAACTTCCATCACAGAAATCACTTCCCATACATCCATGGACATGAATATCCACAAGACCGGGAATAACATAGCATCCGGATGCATCAACAGCCTTATCATCATAAGTTGCTTCTGATTCCTTCACAGCAGCCGCCCCATCGACAAAGAATTCGCCATCGGTAAATATATCTTTTTCCACAAATCTGAAATTATTATCAAAAACAAGTCCGCCGGTTACTCTCATAACGACTCCTTAATCGCTCCCAAATACAACATCCATAGTTGAGTTTTTGTGTTTTATTGGTTTTCTAAAAAATCCTCTCCTCCTATTTTATTCGGAAAAAGAGCAAAAGTAAAAAATTTAGTTTCAGTTATTGGTGTTTTTACTGATATATAAAATCTTTTTCAGGCGTATTTAATAGGATTTTTATGGCTAAAAAAAGACTTTGCAAAATATAATTGATTTATAAGTAACGTGGAAAAAGACTAGGCGTTAGGAGGATTTTTTATGGTTAAGATCAATAAGAAGCTTGCTACATTTACGGCTTTGGCAATAATGATGTCACTAGTAATGGCTCCGTCAGTCAGGGTTTTAGCCGCTAATCAAATGACAGGTACTGTAAAAACATCCGCATCTGAGCCAGCTGCAGGGACAGTAACAGAAGAAACCACTGTGGAAATCAGTCCTGAAGTGGACGCTATGACTCTAGATGAACTTGTTGCTTATACCGACGAATTGCTTAAATCAAGCTGTGATGATGATGAAAGCAGCGGCTACAATCTCAGAACCTATGATGACCGTATAGTTGTTGAGATGTGGTATACCGGAATGAACGACCTTGTAAAACTGGCTGCAATAGACGAAACGTACCAGCCCACCTGGGATTACATGGTTGAAGCAATGAGAGATATAAGTGAAACATTGTATGCTGCTTATAAAAAATATGATAGGCATGTATATGTAATTCTTCTCGATGAGACCGATCCCGAAGAACATCTTATAGCTTGCAAAAACGGAAAAGTGACCTATGATTTCTTGCATCCTGAAAGGTAAATAAACTGTTTTCTCTCTAAGTATTTATATAATAATGCAGGGTGTAGCGAAGGGTTCATTCCTTCCGTTACACCCTGATTTTTATAGTTTTTGGACTATACTAAGTTTACTCTTTTTTATCCAAGAGTGCTTTAAGCCTGGCAATCTCAGCATTCTTCTCTGCTATGGCTTTGTCTTTCTCTGCTAAAGCTTCGTTCTTCTCTGCCAAGGCTTCGTCCTTCTCAGATAGAAGAGCTTCATATTCGTGCTGCATTATCAATTTGTCTTGCTGTGTAAGCATATATTCTGCCCTCCATTCTTTGCTTTTCCTGGCAAACTTGACAGCATCATCCAGTTTTCTAACTAAGTTATTGTCGCTAAGTTCACCGGAAAGATAATCCAAAAATAATTTCATATTCTCGGAAACATCATCACTGCATCCTTTTGCACAAACAAATACTTTTGATGTCCCATCTTCCAAAATAATGTTTGTGTTTTCCTTTGCACGTGCCTGAAATGTGTAAATATGGTAGCCATACTCATCAAAGATGTTAAAGGGACATATAAATATCACATAACTATCTCTAAGCTGTGTGTAATCATACCCCTTTTCCAGATCTCTGTTATCGATAATGCTTTGATAAAATCTTGATCTGCGTGGCAAATCCTTATTATCGATCACTTGCATTTCAATATCATACATGCAAGAAAGATCATCTTCAAAATACACATCCAAGCGAACACCCTTGCCATCCGGGCTCGTTTCTATAGTATGCTCGCTGTCATTCTTAACTATGCTTCCAATTTTCCTGTTTAAAATAAGTTCAACCAATTCCTTACATAAATCAGGATAATACTGCATAATTTTGCAGAAAATAAAGTTATTTGTAATTGTTAAATGTTCATACTCTTCTAAATCTTTAATCAAATATCTTCTCCTTATATTTTATTCGGAAAAAGGGCAAAAAACCACCATGTTTCGAACGTTTATATATTTGTTTTATTTTTTGAATAGTTTGGCGACCCCACCAATGAATTAAGACTTTGATACGATATCACAATAATTTATTCGAGTCAACATTAAAGGGTGCAATGGAAGGTTCATTCCTTCCATTGCACCCTTTTTATAGTTTTGCATATTATTACTCATTTTTACATCACACCGGTCTGTCTTCATGCGCATACTTCTTGATGTTTTTATAGGCATTAACGTTTAAAACGCACATTATCACAACAAGCACAAGCATACCGGACAAGATAAACAATCCATCTTCTGATGCGCTGCATGAAATAGCTACGGTATCGTAGATACCATGAATAAGCATTGCAATAAGGACGCCTTTTGTCCTCATCTGCTTTGCTGCGCTTTCGTCGCCGCTAAGTTCGAGGCTCTTGGCCTGTCCGTAGTAATAACCCATGTAAATTCCGAAGATACAGTGGCCGGGAAAAGCTGCCCTCAGATACGCTGTTCCGGCATCGGAAGTAAAGAGATATAAAAGATTCTCAACAACCTCGAAGCCTATAGCTACGGTGGTCGAATAAACCACTCCGTCAAAGCGGTAGTTAAATGCAGGATGTTTCCAGGTCAGCTTCTTCAATACAGCATATTTACAAATTTCTTCCGAAAAAGCCGCAACCAGAAATGCTACCAGGACGCTGTTAATCAGAGATCCCTGAGGAGTTAATATATCCACAACATATTGAATTCCCGACTCAATTATAGTTACAACAATCGGAAGCGGAATAGCTCCGAATAGAAACAGCTTGATAAGAAGCGGTATCGGTTCAGGTTCGATGCTGTCCAGTTTGTATATAAGAAATATCAATATAATCCCCTGCGCACATGATAGAAGCATTGCCAGCGTCATGCTGCCGGCTCCCATGACAAGGGAAGTAAAAATCAGACTTAAAGTCAGGACGACTATCATAACCATAGGGAGCTTTCGAACATAGAATGTGTCCTTCTGTTCCGTTATGCTCGGATTTTGCACTGACGGACTTGAATTTTGCACATGTAGACTCGGGTTTTGCACCGACAAGTTCGAATTTTGCGTAGCAGCTCCGCAGTTGCCGCAAAACTTTTGTCCGGGTTGTATCTCACTTCCACAATTAGTACAGTACACGTCTGACTCCTCTCCCCTAAAGAACTATTTTTTATCGGTCATGGTGCAGTTTATCAGCTTCAGTTTCTCATTTCTGCGCAAATGTTTAATATGCCACTCTCTGCTCATGGCTTCTTCTTTTGTGTCAAAAGTCTCATAATACACGAGCTTCACCGGAAGTCTGGGTTTTGTATATTTTGCGCCTTTTCCGGCATTATGATCGGCGATTCGCTTTTCCAGATCATTAGTCCAGCCGCAGTATAAAGACCCATCAGCGCATTCGACCAAGTAAGTGTAGTTCATCAGATTATCCCTGCCCGCTCCATAGTATTTTTCCAGATATATGCTGCCTTTTATATAAGCGACAGTTCCGCATCAGCTCTCACCTGCCCTCCAAACATAGAGGAATAGTACCCCGGCTTTAATGGCGTAACCTCCGCTCTTGATTTCAGTTCATAGATTTTGCCCGTTCTGATGGATTCATCAAGTCCAAGCAAAACCTCCATACAGTGATAACCATATTCCTTGCTAAGTCTGTTCTTTCTTCCCTGTCTGATGGCATAAGCAAGCTCAGCAACGCCCACTCCGCGGTGACCGTAGCCGTCAAAAGGCATAGGCTCTCCAACCATATTTTTACCATCAAAGCCATGAGTGAAGGGCATTTTTATCGGCTCGTTTTCAGGGAGTGATATGATAACCTCACCGTCAAACTTATTGGGATCACCTATTTCCATGTTGCCCCTCGTTCCGAATAATTCGAATCTGGTCTTCTCTCCGCCAACATTATTTCCGTTAAAATGAAGTGATACAAGCACGCCGTTCTCAAATTCCAGCGCTCCGCAAAGTACATTTGTTCCGGGGATCTGCCAGGAATCCGGATTACCTTTGACATATAAGAGCTGCTTATCATGCATCAGGGCCGGTGCTCCGAAGCCTGTAACTCTTTTCACACTTCCAAGGAGTGCAATAAGCGCACCAACATAGTATATTCCTGCATCATAAGGAATAGCACCGCCTTCCTGCTGCAAAAATCTGAAAAGCTCAGACATCAGGCATTGGTCACGGTTGACACTGACAAATCCGCTTGTTATCTCTCCTATGATCCCGGAGTCAAGATAGTTTCTGGCGGTCTGAATTCCGGCACCTAAAACCGTATCAGGCGCTACCGCTATCATCAGATTTTTTTCTTCTGATATTTTTATAAGTTCCTCAGCTTCCTCGAGGCTTGTGGTAAACATCTTCTCAGTGTAGACATGCTTCCCTGCTTCAAGCATCTGCTTTACTATCTCATAGTGAACATCAGCAGGTGTCAGATTCACAACAAGTTCAATATCGTCAGAAGCAGCAACTTCATCTATTGTCATAACCCTGGCTATACCGAATTTCTCAGCCTTAGCCTTGGCACCATTCATCGAGCGATTGGCTATTGCAACGAGATCGATGATATCAAACATCTCCTTCAGATTTCGGATATAAATATCGCTGATCATTCCGCAACCGATAATTGCGGTTTTTACTTTTTTATATTTTTGTCCTAAACCCATTCCGTTCTCTCCTTCTCACATGATGGCATTGTATTATAACGAATATATTTCTTTGCTGTTTTAATTTAGGGTTCCTGACAAGCACCCCCTTTTTCGTGCCTGAAAAGGAGTTCTTTCCAAAAGAATTCTTTTTCAAAATTTGACGCCGGCTGCTTATTCATATACGGACTCCTCTCTTATTGCGAGAATCGTTTCAGCATAAGAATATTATATCGCAAACTTCCGGCATCAAAAAGAAAATGTAAGTTTTCCTCAGTGTGATAATTCTGTGATGTTCACACTGATATGATTAACTCAACAAAAGGAAAACAGCTAATGAGTTTCACATAGAAGGAGGTAATCACCATGACAATGATTATTAACATTCTTAACTTATTCGGAATTCACATTAAGAGATACATCACCTGCCCTTGCGGAAGATAATAGAACATTTAAATTATAAAGGAGAATTTACCATGGATTATATTATTGAGATGATCGAATCAAAAATCGGATGTATTGCAAAAACCGTTACTACTGACAGCTTTGGATATATGCAGGAATCTGACTATCAAAAGATTGAATCGGAACTTATCAGTTTTGCTGATAGCATAGCAATAGCATAAAAAATGGGGAATCAGCTGCACTGATAATCCCCATTTTCGTCTACTATAAGCTCCAGATCGGCCTTCATGGTCTTTAAAAGGCACAGACGGACATTAGCCATGTCGCTAAAGTCCACAAATTTTTCTGCTACTTCAAGTGTATTGCCGCTCTTAACCTTTCTGTCCACAAGTCTGTCACGTAGCATATTTTCATCTGCGGCGATAGAGATAGTGTAATCGGCATAAGTCTTAATCTCGCGCCAGCCATCCTCATCAAGCAGAAGATAGTTCCCCTCGAGAAGTACGATGTTTTTCTCTACTGTAATCGCATTATCAGTCGGATTGTGAAGGTGCCTGTCATAAGTGGGCCAGCCTACTTTTTCCTTGCTGACGACATCCTTTATACGCGCTGTAAGTAGGTCCAAATCAAAGGTTATCGGTGCTCCTTTGATATCGACCATGCGAATTTCCTTACCGTCACGAATTGTGTTATGTGTAAGGAGATAATCCTGGTATCTGTGAAAACCATCCATTCCGATTGCCTGAATATCGGTATATTCCTCATACTTCTCAGACAGGCTCTGCAAAAAGCTGCATAAAGTGCTCTTACCGGCTCCGGGAGGCGCTGCCAGAAGGACAAGGATTCTCCTGTCCTTTTCTTTTTGCAATATAGTCAGTTCTGACAATAAAGGAATGAATATTTTTCGCAAGGATTCTTCACTGTAGCTTGCGTGCACGTCTATTCCGTTTATGTTTACGTTGTAATTCATAAAATTTCCCTCATCCGGCACTTCGTGCCACCTTCCCCCGTAGGGGGAAGGCTTTATTTGAAATCAAAGGCTTTATGTGCGGACTGTAAACTCCCCACTCTTTACGGTGAGTGTTAGCTTGCCGCCGTTCTTTAATTTGCCGAAAAGAATCTCATCTACGAAAAGTGGCTTGATATCGTTTCGTATTACGCGGTCAACTTCCCTTGCTCCGAATTCCTGGCTGATTCCGCGCTTTATCACCAGATCCTTGGCCTTTTTATCTGCAGAAAATACTATCTTTTTCACGGAAAGCTGATCCTTTAATTCGGATAATTTCTTGTCTACCACGAGACTTGCCATATCCTCATCCATGCTGTTAAATACGACAACTTTACTCAGACGGTTCCTGAACTCGGGCTGGAAGACGCGTTTAACCTCCTCCATGAGGACGCTGTTGTCATGACCCTCGCTGACAAAGCCTATGCCGCTTTTGCCAAGCTTGTTAGCCCCTGCATTTGAGGTCATAATAACGACGACATTCCTGAAGTCGGCTTTTCGTCCCTGGTTATCGGTAAGCGTCGCATAGTCCATGACCTGAAGCAGGACGTTATAGATATCGGGATGAGCCTTTTCAATTTCATCGAGCAAAAGAACGGCAGAAGGACTCTTCCTTATGGCCTCTGTGAGTATTCCGCCCTCTTCGTAGCCAACATAGCCTGCCGGTGATCCGATTAGTTTTGCAACCGCATGCTTCTCGCCGTATTCACTCATATCGAAACGAATGAGTTTGACACCAAGCTCATCCGCAAGCCTTTTTGCAATCTCTGTTTTTCCGACTCCGGTAGGTCCCACAAATAAAAGGCTTGCAAGCGGTTTGTTCTCCTCCGATAGACCCGCCTTAGAGAATTTTACGGCATTTACAACCTGTGATACAGCCTCATCCTGACCGAAAATCTTGCCCTTAAGTCTATTCTCAAGAGTTGCAAGCCCTGTAACATCATCTGTCTCAACAGTCTCAATAGGCACCCTGCATATTTTGGTGAGAATCTCGTTAATTACTTCCTTATCAACAATCTGCTTCTTAGCCTTTAACGGATGAAGCTTTCTGAAGGATCCTGCCTCATCGATAATGTCAATCGCTTTGTCCGGAAGATATCTTTCATTTATGTATTTTGCACTCATTTTCACAGCATAAGGAAGAACTTCATCCTCATATATTACGCCGTGATAGTTCTCATACTTATCCTTTAGTCCCTCAAGTATTCGGATGCTCTCCTCCTCTGAGGGTTCCTTTATCTCCACATTTTGAAAACGGCGGACCAGGCTCTTGTTCTTCTCGAAATACTTCTTGTATTCTTCAAAGGTTGTCGCCCCGATGAATCTGATATGTCCATCTGCAAGATAGGGCTTAAGCATGTTCGATGCATCAAAAGAGCCTTCTCCAACTGCGCCGGCACCTGAAAGATTATGTATCTCATCGATATAAATAATTGGCTTTTCTTCTTTTCCTATCTCTGACAATACCTTCTTGAAGCGCTTCTCAAAATCACCTCTGTACTGTGTTCCGGCGAGCATACCTCCGAGATCCAATGCAAAAACTCTGGCACCTTTTATTGCATCCGGCACTTCGTTTTTCCTAAGGAGCTCCACAAGTCCATAGGTTATTGCTGTCTTACCGACTCCGGGTTCCCCGATGTGAAGCGGGTTGTTCTTGTCCTTGCGGCACAGAATCTGGATGGTTCTCTCAAGTTCTTCCTTCCTACCGATAAGGGGATTCACATCCTCCAAAGTATCATTAAGGCAGGGTGCAAATATTTTGAGATTGCCCGTATCCTCCTCGCGCTCGGGACCGCCTGTAGAGGCACTGCCGCCATAGTCTACGTTCTCATCTTCAATATATGAAAGTTCCTCAAGCAGTTCAGCTTCCGTAAGCCCATCCTGCTCCATGTAATATACTGCATAGCTGTTATCAAGATTCCAGATTGCATGGATAAGATGCCTTATATGGACCTCGGAGCAGCCGCTTGAATAGGCACTCTGTCCCGCAAAATTAATCATATGCTGCGTGGAAAGAGAGAGCACAGGTTCTTTTCCTTTTACCTTCTCAATGTATTTTGCCGCATAATTCATAAGGTTCTTCGAAAGAGCCTGAATATCACCGCCGCACTCCTCATAAGCCTCGCGAAATGCCTCATCATCAAGCATCATAAGGAGCACCAGCTCCGGTGTCACATATTCATATTGGTTACTACTTGCATACTCCACCGCATTTTGAAGTGCAAGCATAGCTTCTGCAGATAGATTCATATTATGCCTCCTCCACGCTCATGCGAAACGGAAAGCCCTCCTGTTTCGCCCGCATCAGGGCTGCGTTCACCTTGGTTGATGCGATGTCGTAAGGATATTTTCCAACAACTGCCTGTCCCTTTTTATGGACACCAAGCATAATGGACTGAGCTGTGACCTCGTCCTTATGAAATATATCCATTAGAATCTCCACCACGAATTCCATAGTGGTGAAGTCGTCGTTGTACATGACCACGTTGAACTGACGCGGCTCCTTAACTTTATCCTTTGTACGCTCCTTTGTCTGTCCCTGAACTGCCATAATAATCACCGCCTTTTCTTTTTTTGCTGTCTTCCTGTGATCATTATCAATAGACTCTCCGGAATGAAATGCTGAAAAGCAATAGCAAGCTTCATCCCAAGAGTCGGAATTATTACTGTCTGCCTCTTCTTCATACCCGTAAGGCATTCTTTTACGCATTGTTTAGCGGATATACCTTTAAGAGCAAACATCACATCCGACTTACTGTTAAACTCAGTATCCACCGGTCCCGGGCAGAGGCAGCAAACATAAACGCCGCTTCCCTGTTCTTTAAGCTCTCTCGCAACAGCTTTGGTAAGCGAAACAACATACGCTTTGGATGCGTAGTAGGTCGCCATGTAAGGGCCTGCCGGAAGAAGGCCTGCCGATGAAGCTACGTTCAGGATTGTCCCCGTTCCCTGCGCTTTCATTTTGCGAAGCACACCCTTGAAAAGAATATGCATGGCAATATCGTTGACCTTTATCATTGATATTTCCTTTTTAAGATCAGTTTCAAGAAAAGATCCCGCTGTCCCGAAACCCGCATTATTTATGAAAACATCGATATGTTCTTCGGAAATACTCTCCAAGAGTTTTTTACACTGACTCTCATCAGATAGATCCGTTGTTATAACTTTGCAGTTTTCACCGATTTTTGTACGCATGGCTTCAAGGCGATCCGTGCGCCTTCCCGTGAGGATTAGCCTATATCCTATTTTCGCATACACTCTGGCAAATTCCTGCCCTATTCCGGATGTCGCTCCTGTAATAAAAACTGTTTTCACTTTACTCTCCTCATAAGACAATATCTTTATCAAGCTTTGAAAGGTTCTTTTTATGAATCAGCATGAGCAGTGCCTCCTTCGCCTTTAGCGGAGCATCAGGATCCACATACTCATTGACAACACCGTCTTTTATTGCAACCACGTTTATACCATATTTTTTTCTGAGGTTAAGCTCTTTTAATGACTTACCCACCCACTTTTCCTTGGGCAGCATCTCTATCAGACATATATCATCACTTACTTCGAAATACTCAAGGAAGTTGCTGGAAATAAGCCCTCTTGCCGTTCTTATACCGCTCTCCTCTTCGGGATAGATAACCTCATCTGCTCCGATTTTGGATAAAACAGATCCCATTCTCTCGTTACTTGATTTGGCAACAACCCACTTAACTCCGCACTCCTTGGATATCATCGTGCACATTATGCTCGCTTCAAGGCTCATACCCATGGCAACCACAGCGCAGTCGATGTTGGATATGCCAAGCGCCTTTATGGCAGCGGGATCCGTAAGATCAGCCTCAATAGCTGTTGTCGCCTTGGCGGAATAGGAATCGATGATGTCCTCGTCGTTATCTACTACCATAACATCCGCACCGCTCTCTATAAGCTTATCGGCCACTGCCTGGCCGAATTTTCCAAGACCAAATACCACAAAAGAATTATACTTCATCAGTCCTCTCTCCTTTTATCCTACTATAAAGTGTCCGTTTGAAAATCTGATATCATTTTTATCCGAGCGCCTTGTACTGAAGAACAGCGCCATGGAAATCGGTCCTATTCTTCCTGCATACATTCCGATCATTACCACTATCATTCCCGGCACATTAAGACTCGCCGTGAGCGACCTGGAAAGACCTACGGTTCCTGTTGCACTGAATATCTCATACGCTGCGGAAAGCGCCGGCGCATCACATACCTGCATAAGTGCGATCATCAGTGCCATTGTCAGCATAAGGTTTGACATTACGATGGCACTTGCCTTGTTGATCAGCTTTTCCGAGACAGCTCTGCTGAACACAACAGGCTCTGTCCTGTTCCTGATAAATGAAAAGACATTGAGGAGAACCACAAAGATTGTAACCGTCTTTATTCCTCCAGCTGTGCCCACAGGGGATCCTCCGATAAACATGTACATGCATCCCACGATACAGGTCGAAGGTGTAAGCGACTCCTGGGGAACAGTGGCAAAGCCGGCTGTTCTGAAGGTCACCGATTGGAAAAAGCTTGCAAGGACTTTATTCCCCACTGTCATTTTTCCTATTGTATCAGGGTTATCCCACTCAAAAAGCATAACCAGAATGGTTCCGGATATCAGTAAAAACAACGTCAGGTTGATTACAAGCTTGGAATGCTCGCCAAGCCTTTTCCAGAAGGTTCTGATATTGTATCTGTGTTTTACCGATCTTTTCAGGTTTTCAATAAAATCAAACCATACAACATAACCCAGACCACCAAGGACGATCAGTGTAATAGTGATCACATTCACCGGGATATTGGTCTGATAATCTATCAGCGAATTGGCCCCCATTACATCCATTCCGGCATTACAAAAAGCCGAAACTGCGTTAAAGACCGACACCCATATTCCTTTGAAAAAACCGAATTTTGGGATAAAGACAAATGAATAAAGAACAGCTCCGATGCCCTCAACAATAAAGGTGTCCTTTATTACTCTTATGAGAAATTTGATCAGTCCGTGAATAGAATCAAGATTGTAATAGTCCTGTATCAGAAGTCTGGTGCTTAAGGAAAACTTCTTTTTCATAAGCATCATTATCGCGGAGTACAACGTAATTACGCCAAATCCGCCTATTTGAATTAATATCAGGATTATCAGTTGTCCAAGAAATGACCAGTGAGAAAAGGTGTCGACCACCACAAGACCGGTAACGCATATTGAAGTGGTTGCCGTAAACAGAGCGGTGATAAAGTCAGTGTGCTCGCCTCTTGCCGTTGCTGCCGGAATCATCAGAAGAAATGAACCAACCACTATTGCCAGCAAAAAGCCAAGCACAATTATCTGTGTTGATGTTAATCTGCTTTTTTCTATCTTTGTTTCATTAAAAACTCGCAATCGGTGTACCTCTGTAAGCGATAGTTTACTTGTAACCTAAGGTTTAAATAACCCCAAGCGTTTTTAATACGAAGAGCCAAAACGTAAGGGAAAAAGAACAGCCAAAGGTAGTTATCATTATTATACTACTGCTGAGCGTCCCTTCATGTCCCATGTTCTTCGCCATGATATAACAGCTGACTGTAGTGGCTGAACCTAGCATCACAAGAATCGCCACCAGCTGCTCTCCCGCAAAACCAAGACGAATTGCGACAGGCATGAATATCATAACCAGTAAAAACAGCTTGATGAAGCTTGCCACCAGTGCGGGTTTTACATTCTGCAAAGCTTTTCTGTAATCGAAGGTCGCACCCATCGACATGAGCCCCAGCGGTGTCGCAAGTGCGCCGACGTCACTTACTACGGTGTCCATGATTTTGGGAACGGGCAGCTTACAAACAGACCAGATAAGTCCCGTCAATATTCCAAGGATGATGGGATTTTTGATAATCCCAAGTATGGTTTTCTTTACCAATGTGGTGCTATCAGTTGACGAGCGTCCCACGTTTTTACCGTCAGTCGATACATTCTCGTCCTCCGGAGCTGTCACTGTCAGTATAATAACTGCAAAGATGTTATATAATGGCACACTTCCAAGGATCATCAGAGGTGCCATTCCACTGCTGGATTCGCCGTAGATACTGTGAATAAAAGCGATACCAAGAAGCGCTGCGCTGCTTCGATAAGCGCCCTGTAAAAACTCGCCTCGTCTGGAGGGCGTTTTTACAAATATTCGTGACAACAAACTTATAAAAAGTATGCTGACTATTGTGGTGACAAAACAAAAGAGTACAAAGCCCGGATTCCAGGTCCCTATAAAGTCCTGCTTTGCCAGATCCGAAAAGAGCAGAACCGGCAGTGCAACTTTAAATACAAATTTGTTCATAAACGCCGCAGCGTTATCATCTATTATTCCAAGTCTCCTGAACACATTTCCGAGTGTCATAAGGAAGGAAATCGGAAGTGTTGCATTTAAACTAAAAACCAAATTTTGCATATCTTACACTACCACCTCTTAAGCAGGTCTTTCTTCTTAAGTCCGTTTCTTTTGGCTGATCTTGGCCAGCCTGAGTTCCCTGCAATCTGATACAGCACGCGCGGAAACTTATATGCATCCGCATAGATATTCTCTATAGAAGTGCCTTCATTTACAGCCTGTCCAAGCCTTTTAAGTGAAAGCGCGACATTTCTGGCCGGTCCCTTTGTGGGATCAGGCATGCGCATCATCTGTCCCATCATCTCTCCTGCACCTATTGCAACTCCTCCGCAATATTCATATCCGCATGTTTCAGCCCACTCTTCCATCATGCCAAGGAGTTTGCATATCTGTCTGCTTTCGTAGAATCCCATGTTAGCTACGACATATATCTTCTTTTTGTCTCTGTTTACGTTCGCCTCCAGTTTTTCCAAGAGTCTCAAAACAGTAGAGGGAATCCCGTCGACATAGAGTGGCATTCCGAAGACAATCCTTTTATATGAAGTAACAAGCTCTGCAAGTTCATCGTACTTATTTAAGTAGGTCAAAAGATTGATGCTTTCTGTCTCGCATTCTATGCTGCCGCTTAAGTATTTCAGGAATTTCAGAGAATTTGCATCATCGCCCCTTGAGCTGCAGTTGATCAGTAGAATATTTTGAGATTCTGATACCGTCTCTAAAGAGCTGGTATTCTCTTTGCTTTCAGCTACGTTATCCGAGAATGTTTTATCAGATTCTTCGATGTTTTCAAACTTAAGTGCCTTGATATCTCCGTGAAAATTTCTGCACACCGCTTCCACATACTTTTTTGCATGCTCTTTTTGTGTGTCAGTAAAAGCTTTCCCTCTGAAAATAAAAGTGATTTCCTGCTTTTCGGGATATCTTTTTTCATGGTGCATCTCCCCGTTAAACACTTTCATATATGGAAGCACCAGGCCTATGCTGCGGTCGAATACATTTTTCACAAAGCTGCTAAAGCCGCCGTAGGTATATCTGCTCATAACAACGACTTCATCTGCCTTGTGGAACAATACTCCCATGCGGTCATAGCCGTCCTTAATCATGCATACGCCGGGAGTCTTGGTCCAGCATCCAAAACAGCCCACACAGGGCTTAATACTACCGTTATCCGATATTATCTCCCAGTCCTTGTAATCGTCTTCGATTCTATTCCATTCCTCGTCATTAAGATCATGTATTAAGAGCCTCATAGAAATCTCCCCATTTTCAAAAAACTCTTTTTCACACGTTTCCAATCAGACCATTAATTCCTAAAATTCTGTCAGTCCGAAATCTCCTCTTCCAAAACACCGCATACCACAAATCTGTGAGTGTCCTTACTGTCCGTGCATGTGGATAATGTAATGACTTTACTTGTACTCTTAACCGGAATCTCCGAATCCATGTAGGACTTAAGTCTTACAGGTTCTGCGTCCGCAACAAACTCATCCGAAGCAGCCCCAACATAATCGTAGATCACATAATCCTTAGGCACATCCATGTAGCAGAATATCAGATATTTAAGTATCTTCTCCGCAGTAATAACATAGATGTACTTGTGATCATCATAGAAGCCTTTTTCAAATCTGTAGTCGCGAAGGCTTCCGAACATGGAACGATCCTTCATGTTATGTCCGTAGATAATCGAATTTGAATCGGTAAAATCGGATTTGGATCTGCTGTCTAAGAAAATCGCACCTGTATCCGAAGTCTCTCCGTCGGAATTACTGGTCAGATATTTTTCATTATCCTCAGCCTGCATTATAGGGTAACTGATCTGGGTTCCGTCTACGACAAGCCATCCTACAACATCAGGATTTTCTTTTATGTAGGCAGTGAGGTCAATCTGAGGAAAATCGGAATTTTCTGATGCAGGTTGGTCGGACTCTGTAACATAGGATTTCGGCTCATCAGTCTCGGGAGTATCTGCTACAGGCTGCACTTCCGAAGTCTCACTCTCGTTACTTTCTTCTAATGATTCTTCAATCTTATCTTCCTGAGCTACATCTGAAGCTGTTGTACCTTCTTCCTGTGTTTCCTCCGATGTCACAACTTCTTCTGCATTTTCCTGAACAGTGGTTGTGCTCTTCTGAGGCGCTGATGCATGCCATACGTAAAGAAGCGCCAACGCTGCAATTATTGCTATTGAAATTAATACGCCTTTTTTCTTGAAAACAAGACCTAGAAGCTCACAAATCTTCTCAGGTATAAAAAACAGGATGCTCAAAAAAACGATGAGTCCCAGCGTAAAATATGTCACGCGCTTTGCACTGCTTTTATGCTTTTTATTATATTCGCCGGCATTCTGTACCAGTTTTGTAAATAATTTTTTCTTAAAACTGCTCACTGTAAAATCTTTCCCAACTTCTTAATAAAACTAAACGTACAGCAATAATAGTACCATATAAAGAAGAAGGCTGCCACACCTGTACGAGTGTGACAGCGTTCCTTCCAAAGTGGTTATTTTACCGTTGCATTTGTCTGTTTCTTAATCTTCTTTATAATCTTATCCTTGCCTTTTCCTTTTTTGCCTTTTACTGTGATAACCGCTCCGTCGCTTATCTTCTTGAAGGCATTTTTTCCTACCTTCAGAGACTTATTTGGAGCTATTTTAACCTTCTTAAGCTTATTACACTTGAAGAATGCCATGGTACCGATTTTCTTCACATTTGAGCCGATAGATACACGCTTTAGTTGTTTATTACCCTTACCGGCTTTTGCGGAGATTTCGGTTACAGGATAGGAAACACCTTTAACAGTGATCTTGTTGATTGAAACACTCTTCACCTTGCCAATCCTCTTAGCTATAGCATTACCGTCGGTTCCGATATAATATGTGACACCTCTTATGTCTACAATCATCGGAAGAGCTGAGTTACCGCCGGCGGCTCCGCCTTCTGCTCCATTACCGGTGCTCTCAGCTACTGTGCCCTGTCCGGTTCCGGATCCGTTGCCGTTTCCGGCTCCATTTCCATTGCCGCTTCCACCTCCGTTACCACCTGTATTCAGGACGTTACTGTCGTCATCGATATCCTCACCGAATTCGTCGTTTTCTCCATTCTCACCGATACCGGGCTCATTTCCTTCACCATTTTCGCCTTGAATTGTGTCGGCTCCGGCACCGCCTTCATTTCCTGTGCTGCCAGGATTCTCACCCTGAGGATTTTCACCTCCGGCACCATTACCATCACCTTCCGAATTACTCTTGGGAGTTACCTCAGCCTCTTTAGCTTTCTCTTCGGCCTTCTTCTCCTCTTCTAGTCTCTTTGCTTCCTCTTCTGCAGCTATCCGAGCCTCTTCCTCGGCTTTCTCAGCAGCCTCTTCAGCAGTTTTTGCTTCTTTGTCCAGTTTATCTCTGGCTGCCTGTGCTGCATCCCTGGCCTTCTGAGCTGCTGTATTGGCCTTACTAGCCGCATCCTTAGCTGTCTTGGCTGCATCAAGAGCATCGCCCTTAGCTGTACTATCTTCGGTAGCACCTGCAGCAATAGTAGCTGCCTTCGACTTATCTGAAGCAGTTTTTGCTGCACTTTCTGCAACCCTCGCTGCCTCCTCAGCTGCTGCTATAGTATCCTCATTAGGATTATCCGAAACTGCTTTTGCTGCTTCCTCAGCAGCCTTAATCGCTGCATCCACCAAGCCTGCCGCGTTATTAGCTGCTTCCGCCGCATCCCTTGCTGCCTGTGCTGCTTTGTCAGAAAGACCCTTTTCAGCTGTATCTGCGTCACTTTCAACTGATGATGCCGTATTTTTTGCTTTCTCTGCTGCTGCTTCTGCTGCTTCTGCTGCTTTTCTTGCCGCATCTGCAGCATCCTGAATGCTGCTTGCAATATCAGAGCTTACTCCGGCTTTAGCATTTTCTGCTGCAGTTGCAGCTTCTTTTGCTGCAGTAGCTGCTGCATAAGCTGTTTCTCCTGCAGTCTTAGCAGATTTTGCTGCTGCTTTTGCAGCACTAATTGCTGATGCTGACGGATTATTATTATTATTTACTTCCCAAACTGCTTCCTTTGCTCTTGCAGTAGCAGCTATTGCCCTTGCCGCTGCCGCTGCTGCATCTGCAGCTTTTGCTGCTGCTTTTGCTGCGCTTGCTGCTGCCCGCGCATCCTTAGCTGCAGCTGTTGTATCTTCTTTTACGGTAGCGGTATTTGCCGATGTCGCTGCTTTTTCTGCACTCTCTGCAGCTGCTTTTGCATCATCTGCTGAATAGTTTGCATCAGATGCTGCACCGGATGCTGTCTTTGCAGCATTTTCAGCATTTGCAAGTTTTGCTATAGATGGATCTGCTCCTGCTTCATCTGCTGCACTTTCTGCACTCTCAGCTGCTGCTATTGCAGCCTCTGCTGCTTTTATTGCAGCACCTGCCGCATTTCTGGCATTTCCTGCCTCAGTGCCTGCTGCTTCATCGAGATCAGCTCTGGCATTACTTGCAGCTTGTTCTGCTTTGTCTGCTTCTGTTTTAGCATTATCTGCTTCCTGTGCTGCCAGCGAAGCTGCGCTGCTTGCTTCTGATTTTGCCGTGCTATCACTGGTAGCCTCTGCTGCCTTTTCTGCTAATTCTGCAGCTTCTGTAGCGACTTCAGCTGCTGATCTGGCTGCCGCTGCTGCAGCTTCTGCTGCTTCTATAGCACCGGTTGTTCCCGAATCCTCTGCTGCTTCTGCCGCCTTTTTTGCTGCTTCTGCCGCCTCTTTTGCTGTATTTGCTGCTCCCTTTGCAACCTCTGCCGCACTAATAGCTGCCTCTTTTGCGTCATCAGCAAGCTTACTCCTTACATCACTTACTGCTTGTTCTGCATCTCCTGCTGCAGCTTCCGCTTTTTCTACAGTATCCTTCGCTGCAGCTGCCGCAGCCTCTGCATCTGTCTTAGCCTGACCTTCCGCACTTTTGGCTGCCTCTTCCGCAGCCTTCTGTGCTTCGGCCGCTGCTTTTGCTGCATCTCTTGCTGTCTGAGCAGCATTTTCAGCTGCTTTTATTGTCGCATCCGACTGGTTAGTTCTTACTGCTTTTGCTGCCGCAGTTGCTGCATTAGCTGCAACCTCCGCAACCTCTGCCGCACTGTTTGCATTAGCTGCTGCCGTCTCGGCTGCCGTAGCATTTTCAGCTGCCTTTGCCGCTGCTTCGTCCAGTTTCTCCTGTGCAGTATTCGCTAAAGTTTCTGCCTCCTGTGCTGCTTTGCTTGCTTCACTGGCGGCATCCTTCGCATCCTGCGCAGCTTTATTTGCATTTGCAGCTTCATTACTACTTGCGGATTTTGCCGCTGCTTCCGCAGCCTCAGCAGCTGCTATAGAATTCTCTGCCGCAGTCTTAGCAACTTCCGCCTTTGCCTTGGCATCTGCTACTAAACCTGCCGTAGCTTTTTCTCCATTTTCTCCAAGTGCTTCCTTTGCACTATTAACCGCTTCTTTTGCTGCATTTGCCGCATCTATTGCTGTATTAGCATTTTGAATCGCTGTCTCAGCCGCAGCATCAAGCTCTTCCTGAGCAGTCTTGGCTGCTTCATCAGCTTCCTTAGCCGCAGCCTTAGCTTTTTCTGCCGCATCTCGCGCTGCATCCGCTGCCTTCTGAGCTGCTGTTGCAAGTTCATCACTTACCCCGGCCTTTGCCTTTTCTGCCGCACTTGCCGCATCCTCAGCAGTCTTTGCTGCGGACTCCGCTGCATCTGCAGCCTTCTGGGCCGCTGCTATTGTAGTGGTTGAGGCTGTACCTGAGACAGCTGTCTTTGCATTACCGGCTGCTGTTGTTGCTTTTTTTGCTGAAGTCGCTGCGGACTCCGCTTTTTTTGTTGCATCCTTTACAGCCTTATCAAGCTTTTCCTGTGCGGCATTGGCTGCATCCAAAGCATCATTAGCAGCCTTTTCCGTTTTAGCTGCCTGCTCTGTTGCTGCGGTGGCAGCATCTGTTGCCTTGGATTTAACCGTACTGTCGCTTGTTCCTGCTGCAAGATCTGTGGCTGTCTGCGCCGCATTCCTTGCTACAGTTGCAGCATCTGTAGCCTTCTGAGCTGCTTCCTTTGCCGCTGCTATAGTTTCAGCCGAAGGATTATTCTTTACTGTTTTTTTTGCATTTTTAGCATTCTTTTCTTCTATTTTTGCCTCAGCGGTTGCGTCCTTAACAACCTGTATAATAACACTCGAATCAAGGTTCGGATTAACCGTATCCGCAAGCACAAACTCTACCTTAGTGATATTCACCTTCCTGTAGGGTGAATAATAATCGTCAGTTCTGGTACCTGTATTGGACATTACGCCGAAGTAATATGCCGCTCCACCAGTTGGTTCCATGCTATAGACACTGCTTTCATCCATATCGTACTGAACAAACGAATGATCACCCGATGAATCGTATAGCATAAATGCAAGCTTAAGATTCGGATCCTGATTTTCAACATATACATTCAAAGCCTTTAGCTTACTTACATCTATTTCTCTGCCCAGTGCAAAAGCTGTCTCCTGCCAGTTTCTTACAAAAGTTAGTTTTCCATCTTCAATTATATTTTTTCCAACATCATCCTGAGACCATCTGTTTATAAACTTTACTTTATTTCCATTATTTCCACTACTTTTGAGATTTTTATTTGTACAATCATAAGTAATCGTCGTAAGTTTCTGATTATCCGTAGCAGTTGAAGCTGATGAACCTGAAGAAGCACCGGATGATCCGCCTGAAGTCCCGCCTGATGCAGCCTTTTTATTAATCGTAATTGATTCTATAGACAGGGATGTAGAACCGGACATGACTGACATAAAACCTATGCAACGGAAATTCCCGCTATAGGACGGTGTTATAACTATATCCCCGTTTCCGTCACGGAATTGATTCCACACAACCTGACTATGCTCGTTGGCATCAGTATTAGATACCTGAGACCAGGAATTATATAGTTTTATTGCAATCGCTTTACTCTGATTACTTAGCTTTACTGTAATATTCTCGATTTCTCCGGTATTAATCTGTTCATTAAAATCATAAACATACTCACCGTATTGTTCGGAGATGGTGAGATTCCTGGCACTTTTTATCTCATTTCTATCCCACTTATTAAAAACATCTATATTGTTTTTCTCGATTTTTCCTTCACCGGAAATATTGCCAATCGTCCATCTTATATTAAAAAAAATGACAAGTGACGCTGCTTTTGAATTTAGAGTGTTCGTACCTAACACTCCCAATATCATCATGACAGAGAGCGCAATTGTAATTATCCTATAAACCTTCTTTAACATCGTTCATCTCTCCTTTATAAAGCATTGCGAAATCACGATTTTAGGCTCCTATTTCAAATATATTCTTTATAATGAGCGTTTTCAACGAATTAGGGCCTATATCTCACTCTTTTAATAAAGGTTTCAGAATTAGTTTATGAAGATAAACAAAAAGCCGTCCGGCCGCTTACAATTTGTCAATGTAAGAGCCGTCCGGCAAATATTTACAGAACAAAATTCTTCAGCATCGCTTTTCCATCCGGTGTCATTATGGATTCGGGATGGAACTGAACTCCGTAGATCGGATAATCCCTGTGCTTTACCGCCATAACCTCACCATCCGTGGTGCGTGCGGTAACTATTAGTTCCTGAGGTATTGTAGAATCATCCGCTGCCAGAGAATGGTATCTTGCTACAGGTGCTTCTTCCGGAAGTCCTTTGAAAATCGGACAATCAAGGTCAAATTTGACATCGGACTGTTTTCCGTGCATCAGCCTTTTGGCATAGGTTACCGTAGCTCCATATGTGGCGCAGATAGCCTGATGCCCCAGGCATACACCCAGGGTCGGGATTTTCTTTGCAATTGTTTTTGCCACCTCCATGCAAATACCGGCATCCTCAGGCCTTCCGGGGCCAGGGGAGAGGATTATCCTGTCGGGACTAAGAGCCTCAATTTCGGATATCGTCATCTCGTCGTTTCTTATGACTTTTATGTCCGGTTCTATCTCACCGATAAGCTGGTAAAGGTTATAGGAAAAGCTGTCGTAGTTATCTATTAATAAAATCATTATTATTCCTCCGTCTCAAGTGCCTTCATCACAGCCTTCGCCTTGTTCATGCACTCCTCGAATTCCTTCTCCGGAACGGAATCGGCTACTATTCCGGCGCCGCTTCTTACGAAGACTTTTCCGTTTTTCTTGTAGGCAATTCGGATTGCAATGCAGGTGTCCATGTTTCCGGTGAAATCAATATAACCGATAGCTCCGCCGTAGATGCCTCTCTTGTTATTTTCAAGTTCACCGATTATCTGGCAGGCTCTGATCTTGGGTGCCCCGGAAAGTGTTCCTGCGGGAAGCACGGAGGATATCGCATCAAGCGCATCCCTGTCATCCCTTATTTCTCCGCGGACTGTAGATCCTATGTGCATTACATGTGAATAGCGCTCTATCGAATGCAGCTTTTCAACCTCTACAGTTCCGAATTTACTGATTTTCCCTAGATCATTTCTTCCAAGATCCACAAGCATGTTGTGCTCAGCAAGCTCTTTTTCATCAGCAAGAAGTTCCTCTTCCAGCTCTTTGTCCTCCTTCACAGAAGCGCCTCTGGGTCTGGTTCCCGCAAGCGGGAAGGTGTGCAAAATGCCATCCTTCAATTTAACCAGCGTCTCGGGAGAAGCACCGGCAACCTCCACATCGGTTCCTGAAAAATAGAACATGTAAGGTGACGGGTTGATTGTTCGAAGGAGTCTGTAAGTATCAAAAAGGCTTCCTTCATACTGTGCACTAAATCTGTTGGAGAGCACTATCTGAAAAATATCGCCCTCAAATATGTGTCTCTTTGCCTTCTCCACCATCTCACAGTACTGTTCTTTATTGAAAAGAGGTGTCATCTCAGTTAGGAGTCTGCCGCGAACTTCAGTCGCTTTTTCTCCTGTGGTAAGGAGCTTTATTATGTTCTCAAGATCAGCTATTGCTTTATCATAATTCGTCTGTAAAGCGGACGGATCAAGTTTCATGTTAGCTATAAGTACGATCTTCTGCTTAGTATTATCGAAGGCAATAACCTTGTCGAAGAGCATGAGATCTACGTCCATGAATCCCTCGGAATCCTCTACATTCATTCTGACTGTAGGCTCACTATAGCCCAGGAAGTCATAGGAAAAATAGCCCACCATTCCTCCCGCAAAGGGCGGAAGATCTGAAAATCTGGGGCTATTGTAGTCCTTTAGGATTTTTCTAAGGCACTCAGAAGGATCTCCTGTTGCTGTCGTCTCATTTCCGTTTTCATCCGTGATGCCGATTTTCCCGTCGATGCAGGTTATCTTCATGGTCGGATCATAGCCAAGAAATGAGTATCTTCCCCAGGTCTCATTAGCCTGCGCAGACTCAAGCATATAGACATGCTTTGATGCTTTCTTGAGGATTCTCATAGCCTCTATGGGTGTTATAAAATCTGAAAGGATTTCGCAGCTGACAGGAAGTACGTTGTATTTTCCGGTAGCGGCAAGCTTTTCAATTTCGGTAAAGTCAGGTGTAATTTTCATTTTATGTCCTCATCCGTCAGCTTCGCTGACACCTTCTCCTGAGGAGAAGGCATTATTTATTATGATGCCTTGTAGGCGCTCTTCATGTTCTTTACAAATTCTCCGACCTTGGCAGGTGCATCCTTGCCGTTCTGTTCGATGATGCGGACGATTGCGGATCCAACGATTGCACCGTCTGAAATTTCTGCCATATTTGATGCCTGCTCGGGAGTTGAGATTCCAAATCCGACTGCGCAGGGAACATCGGTGACCTTTCTTATCTGATCAACGAGGTCCTTAACGTTGGTTGTTATGGAGGTTCTGGTTCCTGTAACACCAAGACTTGATACGATGTAGATAAAGCCCTTGGCTTCCTTAGCAATCATCGCAATCCTGTCCTCAGATGTTGGAGCAACCATTGAAATAAAATCGACTCCATAGGTGCCGGCCGATTTGTCGAACTCGCTCTTTTCCTCAAAAGGGACATCGGGAAGTATCACTCCGTCCATTCCGATCTTTTGGCACTTTTCAAAAAATCTGTCCATTCCATAGGAGAAGATCACATTGGCGTAGGTCATGAAAACCATAGGCACCGTTATCTCACTGCGGATTTCTTCTACCATGGCAAAGATGTCATCGGTGGTTATGCCGTTTTTCAGTGCTCTTATGTTGGCTCCCTGAATCACCGGGCCCTCGGCTGTGGGATCTGAAAATGGAATGCCAAGTTCGATGAGGTCAGCGCCGTTTTTCTGAAGCTCTCTTAAGATGTTCTTGGTTGTATCAAGGTCGGGATCCCCGCAGGTCACAAATGGAATGAATGCTTTTTTATTATTGAAAGCCTCTGCTATTTTACTCATGGATGTCCTCCCCTCTGTATCTTGCGATAGCGGCGCAGTCCTTGTCGCCTCTTCCTGAAATGGTTATTACTATTATCTCGTCCTTGCTCATTGTCGGAGCAATCTTTATTGCGTGAGCCACAGCATGCGCTGACTCAATCGCAGGAATTATTCCCTCTGTCTTGGAGAGATACTCAAATGCGTTAACCGCTTCGTCATCAGTTACAGGCACATACTGAGCTCTTCCTGTGTCGTGAAGGTTTGCGTGCTCCGGTCCGATTCCGGGATAATCAAGTCCTGCGGAAATCGAGTAAACGGGAGCAATCTGTCCGTACTCATCCTGGCAGAAATATGACTTCATACCATGGAAAATTCCGAGTTTTCCGGTATTGATGGTAGCTGCTGTCTCAAAGGTATCAATGCCTCTTCCCGCTGCTTCGCAGCCAATCAGCTTAACGTCTTTATCTTCTATAAAATTGTAGAAGGTTCCGATGGCATTTGATCCGCCGCCTACACAGGCCATGACCACATCGGGAAGTCTTCCTTCCTTTTCAAGAATCTGTTCTTTTATCTCTTTTGAGATAACTGCCTGGAAGTCTCTTACGATTGTCGGGAAAGGATGCGGTCCCATAACAGATCCAAGACAGTAATGAGTATCATCAATTCTGGAAGTCCACTCTCTCATTGCTTCTGAAACCGCATCCTTAAGGGTTGCTGTACCTGAAGTTACAGGGATTACCTCTGCGCCGAGAAGTCTCATTCTGTATACATTGAGGGCCTGTCTCTTGGTGTCCTCTTCTCCCATAAATACAACGCATTCCATTCCCATGAGAGCCGCAGCTGTTGCAGTTGCTACGCCATGCTGACCTGCGCCTGTCTCTGCGATAAGTCTTGTCTTTCCCATCTTCTTTGCAAGAAGCGCCTGACCAAGAACGTTGTTTATCTTGTGTGAACCTGTGTGGTTGAGGTCCTCTCTCTTGAGATAGATCTTCGCTCCGCCAAGGTCCTTTGTCATCTTCTCAGCATAGTAGAGCCTTGAAGGTCTGCCCGCATATTCATTTAAAAGTTCTGTGAGTTCCCTGTTGAACTCGGGATCGTTTTTGTAATGGTTGTAGGCTTTTTCAAGCTCTATTACCGCATTCATGAGTGTCTCTGGGATGTACTGTCCGCCATGTACTCCGAATCTTCCGTTTGTGTTGGTCATTGTTCTTCTCCCATTCCCCTCATCTGCCCTTCGGGCACCTTCCCCCCAGGGGGAAGGCTTAAGATAGAGGTTAGTCATTTCTTATAATTGATATAATAAAACTCATCTTCTCCTCATCCTTGACACCGTCAGTCTCTATTCCTGAGCTGACATCGATGGCGTAAGGCTTTATGTCTGTTACAGCTTCCTCGATGTTTTCAGTGTTAATTCCACCAGCGAGGAAGTATGGTCTTGTGATCTTTTTTAGTATTTCCCAGTTGAAGGCTGTGCCGGTGCCCTGTCCTGAGTCAATAAGAACCATGTCAGCAGAGGATGTTTGAACTTCTTCCAAAAAATCTTCTGTCCCGTTTTTAGTACAGTTATAATTTTTTATCTGAAAAGCTTTTATGATTTTTGCAGCTGTCAGTTCTTTTAGCTGTCCAATATATTTCTCATCTTCATTTCCGTGGAGCTGTATTGTGTCGATGATGTTTTCGTTTGCAAGTCCTGCAATGAACTCCGGTTTTTCATCAACAAATACGCCAACCGCTTTTATGTTAGAATCAAGCTTTTCCTTTAGTTTTTTTGCTTCCTCCGGCTCCACGTTTCGCTTACTCTTTTTGAAAAATACGAAACCGATGTAATCCGGTTTAAGCCTGTTTACAATTTGGATATCTTCGGGTCTCGTGAGACCACAAAATTTTGTCTTTATCATAGGCCCCTCATCCGCCCTTCGGGCACCTGTCTTCGCTCCGCTCCGCGCTAAACCGACGGTCTACGTTCCACTCCGGTCGTTGCTAAGCACTCGTCCCCCGGACGAGTAGCAACCCCGGACGTCGAGCGCCCCCTAGGGGAAGGCATTATTCTTTAGGATTTCAGTTCGGCGAGCATTGCCTTTTTGTCTGGCGCTCTCATAAGTGTTTCACCGACAAGTACCGCGTCCACTCCGGCTTCTCTAAGGCGTTTTATATCCTCTGCGGTTTTGATGCCGCTCTCTGAGACATAGATCACGTCCTCCGGAATCAGTTTTCTAAGTCGCATGCTGTTTGTCGTATCAACCGAAAAGTCCTTGAGATTTCTGTTATTTACCCCGATTATTCTTGCTCCGGCATCAATGGCACTCTCAATCTCTTTTTCATCATGAGTTTCAACAAGTGCGGATAAGCCAAGCTCATCGCAGATATTTATGTACTCTCTGATCTCCTCTTTCTCAAGGATTGAACATATAAGAAGGACTGCCGATGCTCCGAGTATCTTTGCTTCGAAGATCATATACTCATCCACTGTGAAATCTTTTCTTATGCAGGGGATAGTGACCGCCTGTGTTATCTCCTTAAGATATCTGTCATCTCCCAGGAACCACTTGGGTTCGGTAAGGACCGAAATACAATCGGCTCCTGCTTTTTCATAATCCTTTGCAATCTCAAGATAAGGAAAATCCTCTGCTATAAGTCCCTTAGACGGGGAAGCTTTTTTACACTCGCATATAAAGGATATGTCTTCTTTTTTCAGAGCCTTCTCAAAAGCGAAATCGCCTTTAGGGAGGTTCTCTGCCTCTCTTCGTAAATCAGAGGCAGAGATTGTTTTTTTATTTTGATCGCAGCGTACGCGGGCGTATTCTGCGAGTTCGTCGAGTATTGTCATTTTCGCTCCTTGTACCCTCATCCGTCAGCTTCGCTGACACCTGTCTTCGCTCCGCTTCGGTCCGCGCTGAACCGACGTCCACCGGACGTCGAGCGCCCCCAAGGGGAAGGGTGGTTTACGCAGTCATTTCTACCGATTTATTACTTACTTCAATTAGTTTCTCAAGTGTCTCGGTTGCCTTGCCGGAATCGATGATCTCTGCTGCAAGCTTAATTCCGTCTGCAAAGCTTTCTGCTTTTCCACCGATATAGAGTGATGCGCCGGCGTTCATGAGAACCGCATCTCTCTTGGGGCCCTTGGCTCCTGCAAGAATATCTCTTGTGATCTTGGCGTTTTCTTCAGGTGTACCGCCCTTAAGGTCTTCTTTGGTGCAGCTTGTAAGTCCGAAATCTTCAGGTTTTATCACGTAAGTCTTGAACCATCCGTCCTTGATTTCGCAAACCTTGGTGGGTGCACTTAAGGATATTTCATCAAGCTTATCCATTCCGTATACAACCATGCCTCTCTTTACACCAAGGCTTACAAGCACCTGTGCCAGTGGCTCAACAAGATATTCATCATATACGCCAAGGAGCTGCATCTTAGGTGAACCGGGATTTGTAAGTGGCCCAAGGATGTTGAAAACAGTTCTGAATCCAAGCTCTTTTCTGATAGCACCGACGTACTTCATTGATGTGTGATATTTCTGAGCAAAGAAGAAGCACATTCCTACTTCATTAAGAAGCTCTATGCACTTTTCGGGATCCTGCTGGATGTTAACTCCGAGAGCCTCAAGGCAGTCAGCAGTTCCGCAGCTTGATGAGGCTGCTCTGTTTCCGTGCTTTGCAACCTTCATTCCGCCTGCTGCCGCAACGAGTGCTGAGGTTGTTGAGATGTTGAAGCTGTGAGCGTTGTCACCGCCTGTACCAACAATCTCATATATATCCATTCCTGTATCTACCTTGGTCGCGTGGTCTCTCATGGCTGCCGCACAGCCTGCGATTTCCTCGGTTGTCTCTGCTCTTGCACTCTTTGTTGAGAGTGCAGATAAGAATGCAGCATTCTGAGTGGGAGTTGTCTCGCCGCCCATTATTTCGTTCATTACAGCGTATGCCTCATCATATGTGAGATCCTCTTTGTTTACGATTTTTACGATTGCCTCTTTAATCATGTTCCTTTCCTCCTTTTAAGCCGGTCGGAGTCAGATAACATATTAAAATTCTCGCTCCGATTGCTCACGCAAAATCGCTCGAATTTCTAATACGTTATCTTCCCCCAACTATTCTTTGTATTTAGGGATTGTACTTGTTCAGTTTCTTGCTATTACAAGGTTTGAGCCAAAAAAAATCCTTGACAGAAATATATTTCTGTCAAGGACGAATAATCTATTATCCGCGGTGCCACCTTGAATTCATAGCTATATGCTACGCGCTTAGCAGGATACCAACATATCCCCGGCAACTGACGTATGCCATCACGTTACGATATACTCAGCAATTACTCACTTTTGTATCGTACCCTCAGCGGTCCATTTGATAACTTGTTTCTTACCCGGCTCTCACCACCCCGGACTCTCTGTGTAGGCATCATTACCTTTATCTCCGCTTCATCGGTTTAAAGTATTAACTTGTTATACATGATACTGTCTGTGAAATAGATTGTCAACAACTTTTTTAGTTTCTCTCATCCAAATATGGTAAGATAGTAAGGCGTTTGCCGGAATTATGCGGTAAGTCTGAGAAATATAATTAAAAAATTTATGAAGGGGCTGCAACATTTTCATGACCCAGTCTGTATATATGGTATAAGAGCAAAAAAACAATACATTGTAATAAAAGGAGTAAAGTATGAAAAATAAGATTGTTAGGATTTTATTAACAGGGATGTGCGCTGTGACTATAACCACAAGCCTTACAGGTTGTGGTTTTGTCGGAATCGCATATGACGTTGCAAAAGTAGCAATGGATGCAAAAAAGGATAAAGATGCTGCAGCAGAAAATCCCGGGGATACCAACTATGATGATGAAGTAGCCACTGATGAGACTACAGAAGAAATCGTTACTGAGGACAACGATTTGCTCACACCTGAGTCTGAGGATGTAACTGATGGTCAGGAAGATGCTGCCAGCGATGCACCTGAGGATCCTATCGACACTACTGATGAAACTATCGATAGCTCAGTTGCCACCGAAGACAAATTCGATGACAATTCCGATGTAGCTTCAAATGATACTACGGATGAGACTGCAGGCGATCAGGATATGGATAACACCTTAGCTTCCGATCCCGGGACTACAGAAAAAGATAGCGAAAGCAGCAATACATCTGCCAATACAGCAAGCTATCTGAATGCAGATGCACAGGCAACTCTTGATAAGCTTGAATCTGATTACAACAAAGTAAAATGGGGTGTTCAGTATTCTCCCACCGGTATGGATTACCTTGTAATCTCCGTAACACCATTCTACACAGAAGATGATTATCATCTCATTGTTGGCGTAACAAATCTGTATAACAAGGCTATTGTTTTTGACGGCACAGGTTATGCAAAGGGTTCTTCCGGAGAAAATATTGGCGAGTTTTCACTTTATGAATCAGCTGTAGGTCCCGGAAACACAGCAATTTTTGATGTTCCTTGTACTGATGTTCCTACCGGTGAGATTCACTGGGATGAAATCCAGATACCTGACTCCAGCTTTAAAGATGCATACTGGGAAAGTGACTGGTCTGTCGGCACAGATAACGGTGATCTGAAGATTGATTATACAGTATATTCAGCTGACAAATTCACCCCCGGATATATTAAGGCACTTGTTCTCGATGAGAACGGCTATGTAATTGATTACGTCTATGATTACAGCGCAGACGAAGGCAAATCAATCACAGGAACCTTACAGTTCTATAAATCCGAATTTAATGGCACTTGTGCTGATGTAGCATTCTTTGTTAATCCTACAGTTGTAGAATAAAGCGCATACAAAAAAACGAAGAGTCAGTTGGGATTGTGATACAATTCCCGACTGACTCCTTTTTTATCTTTATATAGCGATCACGACCTAATTCGAAGCCAGTTCCGGCTTTATTACCATCCAAAAAAGAACAGCTGCAATAACCACTGATATGACATCCGAACCGAGCTGAGCGGAAATGACTCCCATGTAGCCGAAAAGGCACGATTAGTAAGTGTAATTCCAAGTGTCTGAGTAAAATTCGTTACCGATGCGGGAAGACCTACTGCAAAGATTTTTGCAAGTTCACCTTCCTTAAGACCAAAGTCACGGGGATCAACCGACAAACCATCACATTTTGCTGCTATGAACCAAAATGCCACTGAACCATACTGTAAACAAGTGACACCACCATACTGAGTACAACAGGAATTGCAAGCTTCAAATATGCGGTTCTTATCGGTGCTTTCTCAAATAATTCATTACTCATCTATCCTTTACAATAGGCTCAATCTGTGAAATCAGATTGTCGATATGCTCAAATACACTGCTCTTTGTTGTTCCAAGGGAATTAACGCGTTCAAGCTGTCTAACAAGAGCATCATACTTGCTATTGATATCCGAAAAGCTGCTGCCGATTCTGTTAAGCTCATCGGAAGCTGTATCAGCAGTATCTGAAATCTCCTGCTGAACCGCATTTGCTCCGTTTGCACTTTCGATAATTTCATCAAAGGTAGCGTTGGTCTCGTCAACCTCCTCAATGCTCTTATCCATAGCTGCTATAGAGTTCTGAATATTCTGAGAGAGTTTTTCACTCTCTTCTCCTGCTGCCTCGATAGAAGCATTAACCTGGCTGATCATGACCTTAATCTCATCAGCAAGTTCTCTTACTTCGGTAGCAACTACCGCAAAGCCTTTTCCTGCAGCGCCGGCTCTTGCAGCCTCAATTGAAGCATTAAGTGCAAGCAGATTCGTCTGGGTTGCGATTCCGATAATCTTCTTCATATAATCGGAAATCTGATCAACCGCACTCTTAAAGTTTTCATAGCTTTGTGTCATTTCATCAAAAGTGGCACGCACTTCATTTGAACTGTCCTTAAGCTCTGATACTTTATTCTGAGCATTCTGCACGCTATTTAGAATATTGACCTTAACGTCCTCGAATTTACCTGCACTGTCATTTACTGCCGCAAACATTTCATTAAATGCGTCCATCTGATCATGAAGCTGAGTATTGCTTTCAATTACATCCTCAATAGCTTCACCCATATCATGGATTTCTGTAAGTGAAGTAACTTCATTTTCCACGAGTTCGCGCTGGAATTTCTTAACAGAATCCGCTATGTAAATAAGGGATTCGCGCCTTTCATCATCCGATGCGGATTTCGGAGTTTCAACAGTTTCTGCGATTTCTTCAGTTTTTTTCTTAAAAATATCTGTCAGCATATTTCTATCTCCCTCATTCAAAGACTATACAGGTCATTGTCTGATTAACGAACTGTGTATTATAATGCTCTCCGAATCCGATAAGTCCGCAGGAAGGTCCAAGCGAAGCAATTTTTGAAAGGTACGTATTCAGCTCGCCTCTTTCCTTCAGTACCAGATATCTGAAGATGCAGTTAACGGAATAGATGCATGAAATCCTTGTAAAATCGTTCTTAATCTTTTCAACCGTATGCTGAGCAACCTCCATGGGATCTCTCATTTCAAGGAGCGTCAGGATATCCGAATCGTTGATCTGTCTGTAGAGAATAAGTCCGCTACCCGATACATCCTTGATGGAACAGATGCAGACATCATTACCTATCATCTTTCCGAGAGGATTCTGGAAGGTCTGGTCTATAATCTGCTTATCGCTTGTCGCGCCGGTAAGATCCATGTATACCTGTTTGGAGGAACGACCGTTAAGTTCACCCAGGTAATACTTCGCCTTATCTGTCTTTGACGCGATAAGCTGTCTGTTATCCTTGGGCTCATAGATATTTTCCTTATAGGCTTTAACCTTACCGCCTTCATTTCTTATTACCGCATAGGTCATTGCGTCCTCATAGATTTTGCCGTTTACGGAAACCTTTCCGGCATCGCCTGTCGCGCCCATAACCTGAAGGTTATATTTATCAATAAGTCCGCGAAGAGTTGTAAGAACCGCTGCATCATTTCCTGCGCAAAAATCGATTATCGCAGTATTCTCTTTTCCCGGTCTGATTTCCTCTATATCCTTTTCAAGCCTTCCGATATAGCGGGCAGGCATTTTGGATACCTTCTCAAGAACTCCGGTCTTAACCTTAACGCCCTCAGTGAAAGCAGTAACAATAAGCCCACTCTCCTGAATCGAAGAGTCGTAGCCCATAGCTACGCAGCCAATACTTGGAACACCCGGATATTTCTTTTCAATCTCCGCTACATTCGCATCAAAGTGATTTGCATCACTTGTGAATAAAATAAACTTCGGTCCGGATAATCCTCTTGTAGCTTCCGACACATCAGCTGATGAACTTTTCGCGTTAAACATTTTCATAAGGCATATACTCCTTACACTCTGGCTCCTTCATAACGAAATCTGCCGCATAAATTGTTATTACACTACATAAGCGCAGAAAATTAAAACATAATTTCTCTACTTAACATAAATGATAACATTCTTATATATAGGGTAACAATGCCCTAAAAACAATATTTCATTAAAGAATCTATTAAAATTTCATAAACACCCCATACAAAAATATAGAAAAAAAATCCTTTGAGATTATTTATCAATCTCAAAGGATGTCTTGCTTGATTCAGACCGTTTAAATATGTATCCAGAATTTAGTAAATACATTTAAATTTGTTGTTGCAAATATTGCCTACAGGGCTGTTTCTCCTTACAAAATCGATAACCAGATCCGGCATTTCATCAGGATAGGTCCTTATGGTCTTAGCCTTACCGATGCTCGAATAACCTCCGGTTCCTGTCGCCCTGTAGTTACTGGTTACCAGCGTATAGGTCTCATCATCGGACAATTCTGTTCCATCCAGCTTTCTCATAACGACCACTCTGTCGCCCACAGGTCTTCTGATATCAAATTCATACCAGAGTCCTGCATAGATATCGTAATTATAATGTTCAACCTTGGGCTGAAGAAATGCTTCTGAAATTTTTACTTCACCGGTAGTCTCATCATAATCATAATATTCTGCTGATCTCTCAAGGGCAGCCCTCAGATCAGCTTTGGTCATCTCCTTGACCTCCTCAGTATTTGCAAACTGATAAATTCCAAGTACATCTCTGACCGTTATATCCTTGTGCAGTCCAAGCGGCTCATTTGAGAGACTTGTGCATGAAAAATCAGCGCCGGTAAGCTCCAGCTGAACCTGATTAAAAATTGCAGCAACTCTGCTACCCTTAAGAGCAACATCCAACTTCTTCTCGGGGAGAATCTCCTCTTCAAGGCTTCCGATGGGCTCATCAAGCCATACCTGGAGCTTCTCGTTCATCTCCTTGAGTCCCGGATTCTCTGCCTGTATTTTATCAAAATCCGCATACTCTTTTTCCACAGGGATAAGATATGAAACAACGCTCCATCCACCGGAGGTTCTGGTACTTCCCTTCAAAACCTTCTCATCGCTGTCGCCCACATAATCGGCGTCGATAACGCAATATCTCATCGCCTTATCCGGAGGCTGAACTCCGAAGGTTCCATCCAGGAATATTCCCTCTATCGGCAGATGCTGATGTCCTGTAAGTATGATGTCAAAATCGAGTTCTCTTGCAATCCTGCAGGCCTGGTTCTCATCCGATTCCGAAAGTTTATTGCCTGTGGTCATATCTTCCTCAAAGCCGCCGTGATATATGCAAACAGTGATATCACACTGCCCTTTAAGTTCAGCAAGCTCATCTTTTAAAACAGTGACGGGATCTTCAATCTCAAAATTGACGAGATTTTTCTTCTGCTCCCATACGTTTACATAGCTTGTTACAGCACCTGTAATTCCAACCCTGGTTCCGTCCTCAAGAGTTTTAACTATGTGCTTCTTTATTCCAAGGTCGCCTTTTTTGTCCGTTACATTGGCGCACACAAGAGTAGCTTTCATAGCTTTGGCAAAATCCCTGATTGCTTCATAACCGAAATTGAAATCGTGATTGCCCAATGTGTAGCAATCCAGTCCCATGGCATTAAAGCCCTCAGCCATAGGATTAAGCTCATACTCATCCATGTGGCTAAGATAATAGGCTAAAAGCGGCGTTCCCTGAAGGCTGTCACCGCCGTCTATAACCAGTGTATTACCGTCTTTTTCCTTCTCACCCTTCATCTGGGCCGCTATGCCAAAAAGGCCTGAGTTTTCATGGCTGTTTGTAGCATAGTTGATTGGAAAGACGTGTCCGTGTGTGTCTGAAGTGAATATTATTCGCATGGTTTATCCTCTTGTTAGTTTAACTCTAATTTGTGTAGAAATATACTCTATTATGAGAATTAGTACGATAAGTCCGGCGAGGATAGCGCCTGCTTCGTTCCATTTGTAGGAATTCATTGCGAAAATAAGAGGTGCACCAAAACCACCGGCTCCAACCATACCAAGGATTGTAGCGTCTCGAAGGTTGATATCGAATCTGTAAATTGCTGTTGATGCAAAGTTGGGTAAGAGCTGAGGCAAAATACCATAGCGGATCTTCTGCCAGGTATCACAACCTGCAGCATCAAGAGACTCTACAACACGAGTATCGAGGTCCTCTATTGCCTCGATGTACATCTTACTAATCATTCCGACGGAGCACACGCCCATTGTGAGAAGACCTGCGAAAGGTCCGGGCCCCGTTACACGGATAAACATAAGACCATACACAACTGCCGGTATTGTGCGGACAGCCATAATAATGATTCTGCCTGCAAAAGCTATCGGCTTAGGTGTAAGATTTGATGCTGATATAAAGGCAAGCGGAACTGAAAGTATAGCTCCGACAATTGTTCCAAGGAATGCGATACATATAGTCTCGAGCATCAGGTAAGGAACGCCTTTTGTAGTCAGGTTAAAAAGGAAGGACAGATCCGGCTGGAATATTCCCTTGATGATATTCAGGGCTATCTCTCCGCCATCCATAGTGGTTCCGGCAGTTTCAACAGCAGTTCCGCTCCAGACCATAAGTCCGACAAATATAATTGCAATAGCAAGATGATATATCCAAGTACGTGGACGCTTTTCATATGCTTCTTTAATTCTTTGATTCATAATTATCTCCTAAAAAACCAACCGTGTTTAAAAAACTCACCAAGTCCTCTAAGCAGTGAACTTATACAAGCTTCTTACGAAGCATTCTGCTGATTGACTCAATGATAAATACTGCTATGAAAAGTGCAACAAGCACGGTTCCCACGCTTGAATACTCTCTCCAGGAGATTTTTTCATTAAGAATAAGACCGATACCGCCTGCTCCTACATATCCGAGAACAGCTGCATATCTTACGTTACCCTCAAAGTTAAAAAGGCAGTTTGAGAGATAGAACGGAAGCACCTGCGGAACAATTGCAGATATAAAAGCTCTCGCCTTTGTTGCTCCCATAGCTTCCATAGCCTCGAACGCTCCCATGTCTACCGTCTCAATCTCTTCGTAGGTGAGCTTACCGATATATGCAAAGGAAAATACCGCAATCGCAAAAGTACCCGCGAGGGTTCCGAGTCCGAAAACAAGTGTTGCTACAAGCGCTGTAACCAGTGTGGGAAGAGTTCTTATTAGTGAAAACATAACTCTTATCACTGATACAACCACCTTATTGGGACATACGTTAGTACTTGCAAGCATCGCAAATGGTACTGATAAAAGCGCTCCCAGAACTGATCCCAGAAGTGACATTTTTATAGTGTCGAAAAGAGGTGACCACACCTTCTCAATATAAGAAACGTTAGGCGGGAACATCTCTCCCAGAATTACAAAAAACTGTCCGATTCGCTCGGATAATATCTTCATATCAAAGCCTGTGACTTTTACGGAAACAGCACACATAAGAAAAACAAGAATAAAATAAACCGGCATTCTTGATGCTTTCTTTTCCACAGTCTTCCCATTAGGCAGTGTATATACTTTAGGTTTGAAAATCTTATCGTATATGCTCACTGTAATCACCCCTCTTCATCCTGGACATTGCCCTGTGCATCCACTTTTCCCTTATAGATAAGGCTGAGTACCTCCTTATCTACTTCGCCGGCAGGACCGTCGTATACAATCTCTCCTTCTCTGATTCCAACGACTCTTGTAGCATATTGAAGCGCGAGATCTACGTGGTGAATATTGATAAGAATTGAAATATTCATCTCTTCGTTAATACGCTTAAAGTCATCCATAACCTGCTTAGCTGTTACAGGATCAAGAGCAGCAACCGGCTCATCCGCAAGAATTATCTGCGGACTCTGTGCAAGAGTTCTCGCAAGAGCAACTCTCTGCTGCTGACCACCTGAAAGCTGATCTGCACGAACAAAAGCCTTGTCAAGGATCCCAACCTTATCAAGACACTCAAGCGCCTTCATCTTTTCATCCTTTGTGTATATGCCAAAGGTAGATCTAAACCAAGGCATATCCGGAACAAATGCTGTAAGAACGTTCTTGATTACGGTAGTTCTTGTGATCAGGTTGAAGGACTGGAATATCATACCAATCTTTCTGCGAAACCTTCTGAGCTGCTTTCCGGACAGACTCATCACATCAACATCATCCACGGTGAGTTTTCCGCTCGTAACATCGTGCATCCTGTTGATGGTACGAATAAGTGTGGATTTACCTGCACCTGAAAGTCCGATAATTGCTACAAATTCTCCCTGCTCAATTTCAAGGTTAACATGCTTTAAGCCCTCGAAACCATTGGGATATTTTTTTCCTACATCTTCAAACCTGATCATGATATTTCTCCTGAATTCTTACAAAATCAATTATATTAGGCTGGCCTATTGTATCCCCTCATCCGTCAGCTGCGCTGACACCTGTCTTCACTCCGTTTCGGTCCGCGCTGAACCGACGTCCCCTGGAAGTCGAGCGCCCCCCAAGGGGAAGGCTAAAACACAATAAAACAGGGAAGGTATCCTAAAACACCTTCCCTTTGTGTACTATATTATGACTGAAACCGGTGTTAGTTCATAGACTTGATAAGTTCCTGCGCAGCTCTCTCAGCGTCGTAATCTGCTGAATTAGCCTCTACATAACCGTTGTGGTTGTAGATTGAGATAACTTCTTTTCCTGCGTCTGAATTGCCGATATTGATAAATGCAGTCTTGAGCGCAGCCTTGAAAGCATCATCCATAACAGGAGATGTCTTGCTTACGCTGATTGTATCATTGTAAATACCGTCTGTTACACCAATTACGTTTGTCTCATCCCAGATGCTGGCTTCTCTGCCGTAATCTGTTGTCCACTTGTCCTCGTTGTCACGTCTTGCATCAGCATAGCAGCAAACAACGTCGATCTGGCCTGAAGCAAGTCTTGCAAATGCATTACCGTAAGAGTCAGCCTGTACAGCGTGTGAAAGATCTGTTACATGCTTCTCATAGTTTGCCTGAAGCCAAAGTGAAGGATAAATATATCCTGCAGAAGATGAAGAGTTCATTACGCTCCAGTTAAGTCCGTCGAGGTCTTCCCATGTAAGGCTCTCACCGTTGTTAACCTTCTCAGCTACAGCCTGACCTGCCTCTGAAGGACCTGCAATGATAAGTCCGCGATAGAAAGTAACCTGATCCTCTGTGGGCTCTGTGGGCTTGTTGTCATTCCAATCCTTAGCATTGGGGCTCTCGATTGAAAGACCGTCTCTTGTTGCTGTAAGAAGAACATCGCAGCCATCCTCGTAAAGAACAAAGGTACCACCGGGGATAAGTCCGATATCGATAGTGCCTGCTGAAAGGCCTTCACCAACTGCCTCATAGCTTGTTCCAACAGTGATGTCAACTGTACCAACCTCATAGCCAAGGCCTGCAAGCTCGTCTGTAAGGAGCTGCTTAAGGGGCTCAGTAGCTGTTACGATCTCATCGGGCTCACGTGAAGGTACAAAACCGATTGTAAGCTTATCAATCTTAACTGTCTCAGCGGGTGCTGCAGCAGTCTCTGTGTCTTCTGTAGCCTCTGTGGTTTCTGTAGCCTCTGTAGCCTCTGTTGTCTGAGTCTCAGTAGCTGTGTCTGTTGTCTTAGCTCCGCAGCCTGCAAGCATTGTGATTGTGCTGACACCTGCGATCATCATTGCTAATAATCTCTTCATAATTCCTCCTGCTAAAAAACATTCCTTTTTTTCGTAAAAAGAGCCCATGCAGAATCCCCACATGAGCTCCATACAACAACCATTAAAATTATATTTAACTTACAAATTAATGTCAACGAGATGATGTTTCGGAAAATATTAAGATATTCTTAAGTTTCCAAATTACTTAGCAGCAACTTCTCTTGTTGCCACAACATCAACTCCGGTTCCCGCAACATTTTTTACCACAACATCGCCGATGTGGACGGGTGCTTTAACACATGCATCATCAATTTCTTTCATGCATTGGAAAATCTTATCCTTCGGGATATTTGATGCAGTTTTAACTGATACGCGGGGCTTGTCTCCTCCCTCGATAACTGCAGTACTTGTGACTGTGCGCTCGGGATGAGTAACCTCATTTCTTGCATACTTATCACCAATGGCGCAGGTGTTGCCCTTTACGGCTATAACTTCGCCCTCTTCCAATTCTACTGTGATCTGGCAGCCCATGGGGCAGCCGATACATGTAAGTTCTCTTTTTTCCATGATCAGTCCTCCGCCTCAATCTTGATTGTTATCTTCTTCGGAGAAGCTTCCTGAAGCTTTGTCTTCTGAAGTATTACCTGTTCCATCTCTCCGGGAGCCATGATGCGCTTTTTATTGTGCATAACACGCTCATCATCGAAGTAAACACTAACGTATGAATCCTTGTAAACAGCACCTACACGGAATCTTACAGTAAGAAGATCATCCATGCGATCAACGTTAATTGTTGAAGGAACTGTGTAGCGGGCTCCGTCTGTAGCAAAAAGTTCTACCACTTTATCTCCGGCTGTCTCGCCGCCCTTTACGAACTTGGCTGCGTTTGCACCGGCTCTTGTTGCTTCCTCAGAAACGTAGTCAACAAGGTCATGAACATGAAGAACGTTACCACAAGCGAATACTCCGGGGATGTTGGTCTCAAGAGACTCATTAACAACAGGTCCTGATGTAACAGGATTCATCTCTACGCCTGCATTTCTTGAAAGTTCGTTCTCGGGAATAAGTCCGCAGGAAAGAAGAAGTGTATCACAGGTGTAGCGCTCTTCTGTTCCAGGTATGGGCTTCATGTTTTTATCAACCTCAGCAATTGTAACTGCTGTAAGGTGCTCTTTTCCTTCAATGTCCACAACAGTGTGTGAAAGCTTAAGCGGGATGCCAAAGTCATCGAGACACTGAACGATGTTTCTCTTAAGTCCGCCGGAATAAGGCATAAGCTCTGCAACAACCTTAACCCTTGCTCCCTCAAGAGTCATACGTCTTGCCATGATAAGTCCAATATCACCGGAACCGAGGATAACAACCTCGCGGCCCGGCATATAGCCTTCCATATTTACAAGTCTCTGTGCGGTACCGGCTGAGAAGATACCTGCCGGACGATATCCGGGAATATTGAGGGCTCCTCTCGGACGCTCTCTGCAACCCATTGCAAGGATAACAGCACCAGCCTTTATCTGATACATTCCGTCCTCACGGCTCATTGCCGTAACAACGCGGTCAGCTGAGATATCCATTACCATGGTATGAAGTCTGTACTCGATCTTTTCATCAAGAACCTGATCGATGAAACGCTGTGCATACTCGGGACCTGTGAGCTCCTCCTTGAAGGTGTGAAGTCCGAATCCGTTGTGGATGCACTGATTAAGGATTCCACCAAGTTCTCTGTCACGCTCTAATATAAGAATTTTATCTACTCCTGCTTTTCTTGCGGAGATAGCGGCAGCAAGGCCTGCAGGGCCACCACCAACGATTACGATATCATAAGAAGTCATTACTGCTCTCCTCCCTTCTGGTGTTTGGTGCGTTCCATTACAATGTTGGAAGTCCCGCCGCTCTTGGTTATTTCTTCATATGAAAGTCCAAGTTCGCGATGAAGGATTTCCATTGTACGTGGCGAGCAAAAGCCTGCCTGGCATCTTCCCATTCCTGCTCTTGTTCTTCTCTTTACACCATCAAGTGATCTTGCTCCCAAAGGTCTGTGGATTGCATCGAGGATCTCTCCCTCGGAAATAGACTCGCAGCGGCAGATGATGTTGCCATATGCGGGATTCTTTTTAATAAGTTCATTTCTCTCTTCTACAGAAAGATCTGCAGGATTCATGATGTCTTTTCTTGTGCTCTTCCATTCTTTCTTAGCTGTGAGACTCATCATATCCTTCAGCATATTTCCAACCATCTCACCGATAGCAGGGCTGGATGTAAGTCCGGGTGACTCGATGGCTGCTACGTCGATGAAGTGCTCAGCGCCCTTTACCTCTCCGATGATGAACTCATGACGAGCTTCATGCGCACGGAGTCCTGCGAAGGAAGTAATAACCTTTTTCATAGGAAGATTCTTTACATGGTCATTAGCCTTTGCAATAAGATCATTGATTCCGGCTGCTGTTGTGTTTGTTCCTTCCTTATCTTCAATATCAATAGCTGTAGGTCCTACAATGAGGTTGCCGTGAACAGTAGGTGATACGAGTACGCCCTTACCAAGGTTAGTAGGCTGCGGGAAAATTGTATGACTTACATGTCCGCCAACTTCCTTATCAAGCAGGCAGTAATCTCCGCGTCTCGGGATAATCTCAATCTTGTCGTCATCCTGAGATACCATATTGTGGATTACTCCGGAATAAACGCCTGCTGCGTTTACTACATATCTTGAAACATACTCGCCGTTGTTTGTGCGAATATGCCACAATCCGTCTTCTTTCTTCTTAATATCTTCAACCTTAGTATTGAATCTGAAATCAACTCCATTCTCATTTGCATTTTCAGCCATAGCGATGCAAAGCTTGAACGGGCAGATAATTCCACCGGTAGGTGCATAGAGAGCACCCTCTACGTTGTCTGAAAGATTAGGCTCCATCTCAAGAGCTTCCTCGCGGCTAAGAATCTTCATATCCTTAACGCCGTTCTTGATTCCTCTGTCGTAGAGGTCCTGAAGTCCGGGAAGTGCTTCCTTATGGATGCATACAACCATGGATCCATTTCTCTTAAATGGAATGTCCAGATCGCGGCAAAGATCATCCATCATCTCATTTCCGCGCACATTCAGTTTTGCCATAAGTGAACCTGCAGCAGCATCAAAGCCTGCATGCACAATTGCGGAATTTGCTTTTGATGTTCCCTCACAAACATCTTCACATTTTTCAAGGACACAGAAGTTGCCTTCATAACGGGAGAGTTCTCTGGCAATCGCGCTTCCCGAAACTCCTGCGCCTATGACAATTACATCATATAACATAGTTTTATCTCCTATTTCTTTATTATATTAAGGCCGAAAGGCCTGCCTCCGTTGCTCTCCGTGGCTCATATAGTACACTTGCCTTTTCGCCCCGGAGACAGGCCTTTCGGCCCTAGCTACATTAAAAATGGAGTCGGTTAATAAGCGTATCTCATCATACGTTTCATACCGACTCCATCCCTCAGTGTATCTTTATTAAGTTATTTCCATTTCAGAATAGGAACTTCTTTTCATATTATAATCCCTATTGAATAAGAAAAGTAATACAAGATTACTGTTTTTAAAAAATTTAGAAATTAGCCAAACATGTGAGCAGCTGCAAGTGCATTGTAAAGAAGAGATGCAACGATACCGCCGCAGATAGGTGCTACAGCAGGAATCCATCCATAGCTCCAGTTGCCGTTCTTCTTGCCAAAGCTGGGAGCAAGTGCAAGATAAGCAAGCCGAGGAGCTGTATCTCTTGCTGCATTCATTGCGTATCCTGTAAGTCCTCCGAAGGAAGCACCGCAAGCAACGATTACGCCGTATACAAGTACCCATACAGTACGATCTGAGCCAGCAGGGATCAGAGCAAGTGTGAATACAAGAACGAATGTAGCTACGAACTCAGAAAGGAAGTTCAATACCTGGTTCGGGATTGAAGGTGCTGTGCAGAAGCATCCGCGAACAACATCATCATTAGCTGTAGCCTTGATGTGATCTCCATAGAGAACCATAAGGATAGCTGCGCCGCAGAAACCACCAAGCATCTGAGCTACGATCTGACCAGCAACTGTGCTCCAGTCACCTGATCTGATTGCAAGACCGATTGTTACAGCAGGGTTAAAAGCCGAAGGGCATCCTGTGAAATTGCTCATTGCAAATGCAGGAACCATAACTGCCATACCCCATCCGATAAGGATATGTACTGCTCCGCCGCCCTTGAAGCCGGACTTCTCAAGCGAAACGTTACAGCAAACACCATCGCCAAGTAAAACAAGTAATAAAGTACCAATAAACTCGCCAATATAAACTGACATATTCGGTTACCCCCGTTTCTTTTTATTGCGGTCCGCCACTATGGCGGACCGATTATTAACTTTTCATACAAACTTTTTCATCCCAGTGTGGATCACTCTTTTGCCCATCCACGTGTAGCTGCAACAGCCTGTGACCAGCCCTTAAGAGCCTTTGTTCTGTCTTCGTCAGCCATCTCGGGCTTGAATTCCTTATCAACTGCCCAGTTCTTGATAACGTCTTCTTTGCTTGTCCAATAGCCAACTGCAAGACCTGCAAGATATGCAGCACCCATAGCTGTTGTCTCAACGCAGCAAGGACGAAGAACGTTGGTATTGATGATATCTGACTGGAACTGCATGAGGAAGTTGTTCATGGAAGCACCACCGTCAACCTTAAGGGATGTAAGGTGCTTGCCGGAGTCAAGTTCCATGCAGTGAAGCACGTCATAACTCTGATATGCAAGTGACTCAAGAGTTGCACGAATTACATGATACTTATTTACGCCACGTGTAAGTCCTGTGATAACTCCGCGTGCGTAAGGATCCCAATAGGGAGCGCCGAGTCCTGTAAATGCGGGAACTACATAACATCCGTTTGTATCTTTAACTCTTGTTGCGAAGTATTCTGAATCTGGTGAGGAATCAACGATCTTAAGCTCATCACGGAGCCACTGAATAGCTGCGCCTGCTACGAATACAGAACCCTCAAGAGCGTAGGTAACCTTTCCGTCAAGTCCCCATGCTATTGTGGTAAGAAGGTCGTTCTTGGAGAAGATCGGCTTCTCGCCTGTGTTCATAAGAATGAAGGAACCTGTACCATAAGTATTCTTTGCTTCGCCTTCCTGGAAGCAGGTCTGTCCGAACAGAGCTGCCTGCTGGTCGCCGGCTGCGCCTGCGATGCGGATAGGGCCGCCAAAGAACTCAGGATCAGATTCGCCATAGATGCAGCTTGAAGGCTTAACTTCAGGAAGCATGCTCTTCGGAACCTCGAGGATCTGGCAGAGCTCATCATCCCACTCAAGTGTATTGATGTTGTAAAGGAGTGTTCTTGAAGCGTTGGAGTAGTCGGTTACATGAACCTTACCCTTTGTCAGCTTGTAGATAAGCCATGTATCTACAGTACCGAAGCAAAGCTCACCCTTCTCTGCTCTTTCACGAACGCCTTCAACATTCTCAAGGATCCAACGGATCTTTGTTCCTGAGAAGTAAGGGTCAAATTTAAGACCTGTCTTCTGCTGGAATTTCTCAACGATTCCGGGGATCTTGCCCTTCATCTGCTCAGCATAGTCTGCAGTACGACGGCACTGCCAAACGATTGCATGATAAACGGGCTGACCTGTTGTTCTATCCCAAACGATAACTGTCTCACGCTGGTTAGTAATACCGATTGCTGCGATATCTTCAGCCTTAGCTCCAACCTTCTGCATAGCCTGACGTGCTACGGAAAGCTGTGTCTGCCAGATTTCGTTGGCATCGTGCTCAACCCAACCGGGCTGCGGGAAATACTGTGTGAACTCCTTCTGAGCTACAGAACACATCTCACCTTTTTCGTTAAAAAGGATACATCTGTTACTGGTTGTTCCTGCATCCAGAGCCATTACATATTTTGCCATTTTTCTTATCCTCCTTTAGTCTATTTATATAGCCGTTTCGGCTTTAGGCACATTTACATGTTCCATACCTCTTTGTTGGTAGTAGAAACCGCCATCGCTCCGCTTGAGAGCGCATTCATAACGTCATCTCTGTCTGAAATAAGTCCGCCTGCAATAACAGGCACTCTGCTTATTCCGTTGACGCGCTTTATAATCTTTGAAACCACAACTCCCGGAAGAATCTCAATCACATCCGGTTGACATGATCCGTACTGAGCCTGTTTCTCAATGTTCACCAGAGCCATACTGTCTATTACGAAATACCTGAGCACTGAATAAAGCCCCAAATCTCTGGCATGCTGTATAAGATTGCTCTTAGTGGTTATAATTCCGTCTGCCTTAGTGTTGTTCTTGATGAAATCAAGGCTTACGTCCTTACTGTTGTTCAGGCCCGTCACCAGATCCACATGAACCATCGCTATTCGTCCGGCATCTTTTATTTTTTGTACAATTTCACCAATGGTACAAATGTCACCATATAGAATAAAAATGATTCCGCAGTCTGTCTTCAGTGCTGCCGATAATCCTTTGTCATCCTTAACTGCGGCGATTACCGGATTTTCTTCTATCTTATCTATAAAATCTCTATACATTAAAATTCAGCCTTATCTCAATTTATTAAATCGTATTTATTTAAAAAATGGCGCAAAAAAAGAACATGTCTAACAAACAGGTTTCAGCCTGTATATTTGTAAAAGCCACATTCTCTAATCTCACCGGCGCTCATTAACTTATGAATCTATGATAACGCCCTTTTATGAAATTTTCAACATAAAATTTATAGTTTTTTTATTTTTTATGTGTATTTTTTACACTTTAACACGTTAAATCGATTTTTGTTTGTGCTATTTGTCTACCTTTTTCATAAAGCATAGTCAAAATGTATAGATTTTATCACAAACAATGCCGGCGAAAACTTGTCAAATGCAGTATCTGACATGTTTTGCCGGCATTAATGAATTATCTTTAAAGCATTCGGATACGTTACTTTTTCCCCGCATCAGCCATCATTGCAAGGCTTCGTGCCATCGACTCAAAGGTATCATGCTGATTTGCTGAATCTCTGTCTGCGATCATGGCAAGAGTCTGCGAAATATCATTGAGAGCCATCATCATGTTCTCCAGCGCCATTTTCTGAATCTCAGCATCATCGCCCTTTTTTACTACCTGATCATATTTCATTATTCTCTGCTGCTGCAATCCTGTAACTTCTGATACTCTGCTCATAATAAGAATTCCCCTTTCCATAAGAAACAGTGTTGTTATGATAATTATATCCGAATAATTCTAAAATTCTATTAAATAACGATAACAAATTGATAACCTTTTCATCATTTTACAATCTGCCCGTAGAAAAGTATCTTCGGATCATCGTTATCTGTGACAATATAGTATTTGAAGGGCTCATCGGCTATAAATTCCTTTGTTTCGATCTTTTCACCGGGAGGCGCCGCCCCAAGCACTGCTATCATGCTCGCTGCAGTAGCTTCAATTCCTTCTTCATCCACTTTGATCTTTGTCTTCTGAATAATGTCGGAAATAAAAACTTCCGAATCGCTTATCATAGCTGAAAAATCTGCCTCTGGTGAAAAAGCAATCCCTGCTCCCCTGCTTTTCATGAATTCAGTTAATTCACTATTGTCAAAAGATGCTTCCGTCTCAAATTTGGGGAGCTTAATATGGACATTTTCCGATCTGCAATCATCTATCTTGCCGCAAACATCCTCAATGTCTCCCAGCATAAAGATAACATCGACATCTCCCTGCATAGGCAGGATTACAAATTTCCCATCAGCATCCTCATAATATCGGAAGTGATCGGTCTGCTCCATAAAATCCTTCTTAACGGTATCTCCGTCTATGCTCTTAAAGTCGCCTTCCTTCGTATTCATTTTTTCAAAATTTTCTACCCAGCTACTCTTCAAATAGATTGTATTTGCAAGGACCATATCTACCTGAGAAAGATCATCACTCATCTTGGGAACCAGGCCTTCAGTTCCTTCATTAACCCAGTCGTTAACAGCATCTGTGATCTTATCGGGTGCAACATCCTCCGCATCAGCATGATACAGCTGCCTGATGTTCTGTTTATATGCTTTGTTTATGCTGCCCTTTGATGCGGTATTATGCCATGCAGAGTTCAGCATTTTGAAGGTTATAAATCCACTTGCCGTATCCGGCGCAAAAAGTACATTGTTGTACCATTCATTCATCTCATCCTCGTTTTCAAATCCCATAGCTTTTATTAGACTCGTCTTTGTGTCTGAGTCTGCGCCTGCCACAGCCAGAGCAAGAACCGCTCTGAAGGATGCCGGTGACACCATATAGTTTTTATCGCTGTATCCGGATTTTTCGAGAAAAGAAATGAGTTCTTCGTCAAAGTTAGTGGATATTTCTGTCATATCATCGTCTCCTTCGGGGGTAGTATCTGCAGTTTCAGCGGAATCATTTGTGTCTTCTTCGATATCTGTATTTTCTGATTTTTCGTCCGAAGCTACAGCTCTCCTGCTTCCTATGCTTTTTATAGCTGAAAGGCTGGCTATAAAAAACAGTATGCCGGCCACTATTACCGCCAGTCCCTTTAAAGCATTCCTCATATATGTCCTCCTCAAGTAATAATTATTTTTGTCCGAGCGCTCTTAATGCCATAAGCCAGGCCATCACATGCACCGCCTGCTGAAACTCTCCGCTTTTTATAAGCTCATCAATTTCTTCCGGTTTAATACTGTAAACGTTCAGGAATTCAGTGTCATCAAGCTGCTGCCCGGAGACCTTTTTGCATCCTTTTGCCATGAAAACATATGCATAGTTATCAGCAATTGTTGCATTTGAAGGAATTGTTATGAGATGTGTCCAATCGTCCGACTCATACCCTGTCTCCTCGGTCAGTTCACGCCTTGCAGCTTCAAGTGCCTCCTCCGCTTTGCTACAATTGATGTTATCACCATTTTGTGAAAAATCTCTGTACTCTTTTCCGTCACTTCTTTCTATTCCACCAGCCGGGAACTCTGTGGTCACTTGTCTAATCCCCTGCCTGTATTGCCTTACGCAGATCAGATTCCCATCCTCATCAAAGGGTACAATTACCACATAATCTCTTCTGCTGTAGCTGTAGTAGGGCTCAAATTCAGTTCCGTCAGGGAACCTGAAGGCAGACTGTCTGAAATCAATCCACTCATTCTTAATTATGTGCTCGGTCTTAACCTCTTCCCAAATCAAATTTTTGTCGTTTTCTTTGTTGAACGGAAATTTATTCATAGTTGTTCCATCTCCTTTATTACTTTACTAATAATAGTTCAGCCATATTTTTTTGTCCATGAAGAAGCGGTTGGAGATAAATCCAACCGCTAAGACTTTCCCTTAAGTTTTACATAATCCCATGTCATGACTCGGCCAATTGCTTCCCCTTAATCCGCCACAGCGATGAACACGCCTTCATTGCATGCTGGCAGATAGACCGAATTATACATCCTCTTGTGATTGTAATTATCACGGTCGGAGAGATTGAAGTAATCGTAGACCGTAGGATCCTGGTCATCCCAGGTTACATCCACATTGTAGTAGTTATCGCCGAGCTTTATTATGTTCCAGGCATGCATCTGTCCGGCGTAGCCCGCACAGAGATAAGTCGGAACGCCAAGTCTCTGCATCAGATACTGGAACGCTTTGGCATAGCCCGCGCACACTGTATCATTTCCGACAATAGCACTATAAGCGCTCTGATCGAGGGGATTATGCTTATAATTCAGCTTTTCCGCAAGCAAATTATGGATATAAACCTCTTTCGAAAGATCATCCGGGAGCCCGCTTGCACCTGCCACAATCTGATCAGCCGCAGCCAGGAACTGACTGTTCGCTGAAGGAATGTCCTTTATCTTATCGTAGTATCGAAGGCGAAGCTTCACAGCCACTCCCTGATAGTCATATTCCTGATAAAAAGTTGTATCAAGCCAGAAGAGCTCGGGATGATCAAACACAACACTCATGATTATCATCTGCATCGTGTCCATTGTTACCTGCTGAACCGGTCTGAAGGCGGGATTCAAAGCTCTTGTATTCGCATATATCTGCCTATAAAGAGATTTTCCCTCTTCACTTAGCATATTGTAATAGGGGTAAAACTGCGAATCAAAGGTGAGGCCTTCGCCCAGATCTCCGTAATCCACACTGTTTATGGCCTGTCTTGCAAGACCTTCATCATCAAGCTCAATTATCTCAGGATCAAAAGCTGCATAGCCGCTCTTTCCAGCGGGAACTCCGGGAGCATAAGCCACAGCTTCCGCATTGTCTGAACCATCCGAAGAGACTGTATCTTCTGCTTTGGTCTTATTATCATCAGACTCAACAACGACATGAATTCCTTTTCCTGTGAGTACGTCAACCATAGCATCGGCAGCGTTTGCAACATCCTCAACGGTAACGTCGTTGTCTGCAGGATTATCAACCTCGGTTGCTTCAAGCTCCGCAATGGCATCAGAAATACCGGTGACTGCATTTGTAATCATGTCACCTAAACCGGAGGAAGAATTTTCTTCACTTTCAACATCGTGGGAATCAGTTTCTTCAGAATTGCCGTAGATATAGTCCCAGTCCGGGACCTCGACATAATACTTATTAGAAGTGTCCACCTGAACCTCTTCTTCATCCGCAGGCTGCAGGAGGGCACCAACCCATACACCAATATCGGGATTTACCACGCACGCAAGAATAAAAGCAAGGCATGCAAATACTAATCCCATTAATCCGTAAGCAATGTTCTCTAATATCCTCATATCATCACATCCTTGTGAAAAAATCGTTAATCCGTTAACCGAAAACGAAAGGGAGCCATAAGCCCCCTTTCACTATTATTATAGTAATTCACGCAAGATATTGATATTAAATAAGTATTAAAAAATACATATATCTTTAGGAAAAAGTCATCTTATTTGAATTTGTACTTCTTTACCTTTGACCATTTTCCGTATTTAATGCCTTCATCATTCTCATTGAATGCACGAACACGTATATAATATGTTCCCTTCTTTTTTAGTCCTGTCACTCTTACAAAAGTTTTACCTTTTCCTTCATTCGTGAATTCCTGGATTTCCTCATATTCGATATCTTCTTCGCTATCATAATCCTCTTCCGGCATCTCGAAGCTCTTATAAGGAGAAACCTGTATTTCGTAGCCCTTACAATTTTTCGCAACACGTCCCCAGGTGATCTTGACAACTTTCTTCATCTTCTTCACGTTTATATTCTTTACCTTGGCAGGAGCTTTTATTTTCAGCTCTTCATCGACATCTTCGTCCTCTTCGGCATTTACCTTATCCGGACCGATAAATGTAGAAACCGGAACAGCCGTAAAGAGCATAGCTGTCGCAAGCATTGCACCAAGAACCTTAAATAGTCTCTTCCTCATAGTGTTACCTCCTCGTAAGAAATAGTAATCTACTATATATTTTGTCATTTGTATTATTGTTCTTCAACATGCAGACACTATTTGTCAATGACTATGGTTCTGGCACAAAACGTGCCTGTGTTTTTTATAAAAATATTATTTTATCTTTTTATATAAATAATAATTAAACTCTGCTCCTTCCCATCCGTAAGTCTCCTTGTCGATAAGGTCATAATGGTCACCAATGGAATCCGGTATATGATCGCGCACAAGGACGTAATCTATAAGCCCCTCCCTGACATATCTCTCCTGTTCGAGGTAGGGATTATTTTCAGGTTCGTCAACATTAAGAGTCTGAGTCTGAAACCATCTGCAGCTTGGAACAATATCGCACAAAGTGTAAAGTCCGGCATCAAGGCACCCCACATTTAAGAGTGTCGGATTCTCTGATTCAAGAACTTCATCGCGGAATCTGTACATAAAATAGCTGTCCCTATCCACTTTCATGAAAGGAATGTTCATGGAATTATTCGCAATAAAAAGCATTGCAAGTGCTGTGCAAATAGCGGGAATAAATATCTTTCCGGAAAATCCCGCCTTTGAAACAAAATTTCCCACAAATGAAAAGCCAAGTACCGCAAAGATAGCGAGCGGCAACGAATAATAGGGAAGGTCTCTTCCGCCTCCGAAAAATCCCAAAAACATAAAAGCAAAAAGCACCGGCACATTTAGTCTTGCCAGCAAATTTATCTTGTTTTTTGAGTACTTTACTCCAAATACGCTCCAGATCATTCCAACTATAAGCGGCACAAAATACTGCCAGTCATCTCTAATCAGCCAGTACAGTGTCTTCGCCATATAGAGAAGGCGCCCCATAACTCCCGGAACTTCGCTCTCCACCTTGGTGTACACAAAAACATTTACATACACATATCCCCAGTACCACTCATAGAGACCACCCTGAATTCCAAAGTATACTATCCACGGAACAAACGGCAGAAACATCCCAAACAAAAAAACGAAACAGGCTTTTATCCCCTTCAAAAATTCACCATGTGCAAGGAATGAAAAGAACACCAGCATCATCCATGCAAAGAAAAATCCAAGTCCGGTGAACTTGATATTCGCGATGAAGCCCGCAAGAATTCCACCATAAAAAACACTTTTAAACGGCATGACTGCCTTGTTGTAATCATTTTTAAAATATGCAAGTGAAAGGTATAAGCCCGCGGCATAGAACGGAAGGCATATCTCCTCAGCCGCTCCGCCCCACCAGAAGCTCCTGGAGCAAACAATAACCGCAAAGGTCAGTACGGCCAGGATTGCAGAAAGAACTTTTCCTTCCAAAGAGTCAGGCTTCTTCCCTGCGTCAAACAGTCTGATTATCCCGTAAAAAGCAATCACGTCCGCAAATCCGAGCACACATTCAAGTACAAATACCCCTATAAAAGTTGTATGTGAAATCAGGTAAGAAAGCCCGTAAAGAAAATACAGATACATCCCCTTCTGATCAAAGACGTCCCTATAGGGCATTTTCCCGTTGAAAATGGCCTTACCCATGGAAAAATAGCTGTTTGCATCGTCCCAGTTATTCAGAGGATACAAAAAAGACGATCTAGTTGCCAGCATAAGACATAAAACTACTGAAACTCCAAGATATATGTATATAAAAAGATTATTCTTCTTTCGCATTTTATCACTGTCTCCCATCTATGCAATTTTAGCATAATTTAAATAATCTTTTCATTTTATATTTATAAATAGCCTATTCTTCTGAATTATAATATAAACGTAATATCATTAACGAGCGCACGTGACTGAGTTATGGAAAAGATGAAGAGAATTCACAAGACCATCCTGATTGCACTTATGGTCTCATATGGATGTTTTGTGGTAAGCACCTTTGCGGGGGCTTCTCTTTTATTGGCGCTTTTTTCCCCGATCACAGCCTGTCTTGCCGCTGCTGTAATTTATATCAGCGCGTATATATCTGAAGCCTACAGAAAGCATATGACGCTTCTTGGACTTGGCATACTGGCATGGGTTGCAGGGGATCTGATGACTTTCATTTTCGAGTATGTAAATCCCTCTCCCGCCATCGAAACCATCGGCTCGATATTTTTCATATTCCCAAATTATTTCTTCGGATTAGCCCTTGTGTTATATCTGTTCAAAAAACTGAACAGGTCATCACTTAACAGGATTGCGTACAGCTCCTTTGCAATTACCATTATAGGTTTTGTTCTCCTTCGTAAATTCCTTGACGTTCTGCTTGGAGGAGTTTATCCAAGTCCAATACAGTACGCACGCGCTCTTATCTATATTTTTCTTAATTTCTTCATCATGATGATTCTGTTTTTCCTGCTCACCATGGTGACGGGACTATCCCTAAAAAAGGGAACCTGCTTTGTTCCTCTGGGGATTTTCCTCTATATTCTCATTGACTTTGATTACACATACAAAGAAGCGATGGGACGGGATCCTGAGAACGTATATATGAATCTTCTCTATATGCTTTTCATGATCATGATTGCTCACGGCACATATTCACAGGCGGAATTCGGGTATTCCTTTGATATAGTCAATTATCAGCGGGGCAAAAAAAGTACAACTTTTCTCAAGGTACTGGTTTCAACCCTGGTGCTCCTTGACGGTTTCTTCTATTTTATTGGATTTTTGTCGGAAAATGAGTTTTTCTACATACTCATTGCAGTCATGGGATACTGGATAATGTCTGCGACGCATGATAATTCCATGCTTGATGAGCAGCTTTTAAAGCAGCAGAGAGAACAGAACCAGATTCTGGAAAAGCAGGTCGAAGAAAAAACAAAGGACCTTCAGTTTGCCTATGAAAATCTTCAGAAACTTTCATCAACCGATATTCTGACCGGAATCTATAACAGACGTTACAATGCGATGTATCTTAGAAAGCTCTCCTCAGAATATGCGGCGAGCGGTCAGCGCTATGCGATTTTTGCTATAGACTTAAATCACTTCAAGCCTATCAATGACACCTACGGACATGATATGGGAGACCGCGTACTTGCAGAATTCGGCCAGAGAATGCTAGACCTTCCGAAAAATCTTATTCCTTTCAGAACCGGCGGAGACGAATTCATGATCGTAATGGAGGATGTTATCGGCAGAAAGGATGTGCTTGAGGCAGCTGAGAAGCTTCAAAAGCTTTTCAATACCCCTGTCACACTTGATACTTACAGTTTCAATCTTTCGGGAAGTATCGGAATAGCTATCTACCCCGAGGACTCCGATGATGTCAATCTCGTCGTCTCCTACGCGGATGCCGCGATGTATTCCGTAAAAAGAAGCACCATAAGGGATGATTACAAATTCTTTGACAAAGCACTGGTAGCCTCTATTGAAAAACACAGACTGCTTGAATCCATAATTAAAAAGGCTGACCCCGAGAAGGATTTCGTCCTTCACTATCAGCCTATAGTTAACATGTCCACAGGTAAGCTGCTTGGCGCTGAGGTATATCCCAGGCTTAAGCAGAATACAGATTTTGAGTATTCAATAGGCGAGCTGATTCCCATTGCGGAAGAATGTGGTCTCATGGACTCTCTCGGAAAATGGATTGTTACCGAAGCCGTAAGCCGTATGAACACATGGAACAGCAACAGGGATGAGGCTCTCAATATATCTATCAATTTGTCTGCACTTCAGCTGCTGGATACAACCTTTATAAATCATTTGAAAAAAGTCACAAAGGATATGAACTTTCCTGTTGGTAACCTTGGGCTTGATATCAGTACAAGTGTTATGCTGAGCGCCGAAGAAACCTCCAAGGAAGCCCTTCTTGATCTTTACAATTTTGGCTTTCCTCTCTGCCTCAACGACTTTGGCGGCGGAGAACTTCGTCTGTCCAACTTTTTGGACTGCACTTTCAAGGTAATAAAAATATCCCACTCTCTAGTATCGCGAGCAGACAGAGATGATAATTCGCTTTTACTTTTAAAATCCATTCATGCCCTGGCCCGGTCACTGGATATAATCAGCTGTGCAGTAGGCGTTGAGACCAAGGAACAAGCTGACAAGATTCGTGAAATCGGTATCAACTACGCTGAGGGATATTATTACGGTAAGCCCTGCTCAGCTGAGGAATTTGAGGAAAATTACCTTAAGTGAGGTCGGAAATCTGTGATTTCCGTAATTTACTCCCCCGGTATATTGTAAGCAGTACAAAAAACATCGCTGTGGTTAAAGGATGAGGTCCGTTCATTAAAGACTGAGCCATATAACCAACAAGTCCAATAGTTGCATAAAGCTCAATACCCTCTAAATTTTCATTCTTAATAAGACTTCTAACAAAACTCACGATGACGCTTAAATATATTCCAAGATAAGCAATAGCACCCAAAAGTCCTGTTGTGAAAAGATATTCAAGAATATCATTGTGAGCATTTTCAATGAAATAGAATGCCCCATAAGCTTCTTCAATTTCAAAGTAATAGTCCATGGATATCGCGTCTATACATCCAGGGCCAACTCCTATAATCTGCTGTGGAAGTTCCTGAGTAAAAAAGCCATCAACTGCAATAAACCACAACAGTCCTCTTCTGTTTAGGAAGTTCATATCATAATTTTTCACAGCCCAAACAATCGCGCCAAGACAGCATAATACCGCCACTACAATATATACCCAAAATACCCGCTTAAAAATGGACTCAAGCTGTTCTTTCGAAAGCTTCATCTCAAGATACATGTGAAGCAGTAAAAGTGCAAAACATCCTCCGCCGATAATCACATGAACATTATGTGCAAGAAGAATAGGTGAAATATCTTCAAGACGTATCTCCGGTCTATAGAGAATAATTACCTTGGCGGCAAAACCCGAAACGCCAAATAATATTCCATTAATTAAAAGCCCCATGTACCTGCTTGCTTTGCGGAAGCAAAAAGCAATTATAAACATATAGCCGATTCCCACACCAACATATATGCCATCAGCATGAGTAAGATACATGTTGAGATATGCAAAAAACAGTACTATAGCTGCTGCTGTTTTCTTGAAGCCATTTTCCGAAGTCACAAATATTATCACCATTATGGGAATAATAATAGATAAGTATCCGCAAAACTGGTTGGTGTTACCAATTGTTGAAGTAAAGTGATCGCGCCAGTTAGGATCAAGCTTCATCTGGGCATTAAGAGGATCGATCCAAAGGTCATTCAATATAGCAATAATCATTGCTATAGTTCCTCCAAGCATCATGCCAAAAAAGGGCACGATATCGAGTTCATATCCCCTTGAAGCTGCGAAATATAATGCGCATAAGGAAATCAACATCAGAGCGCCTACATGCCACGCCATATCTCCGGAGAATGCCGCATCCCTATATTCGGAAAAGGAAGCGGAAATAAGGCATATAACCGCAAATGCCAATACGCAAACATCAAGAACATTAAAGCCATTCCCGACTTCAGACATCTGGCCTTTAATATATTCTCCAAGTGATTTATTTCTGATTTGAATTCCTATATTTTTTATAAAAAGAGAAAGTAATAAGACAGCTGCAATTATGATGCTCAGCCATACAATGTAGGTCTTAGCCCTTAAGATATTATTGAATCCATTAGTCATATATAAGGGTGCAACCAAAAGAATCATTAGAAAATAAACACGCGATGCATTTTGTTTAGTAAGTGAAATATTCAAAAAAACAAACCTCCCCAAAAAACTTTATATAAAGAATGAGACTGACAGGCTTAATAGCCCTGCCAGTCTCTTTTATACTTGTTCTTATGAAAGATGGATATTATCCTCTCTTAAACTTAACGCCCTTAGGAGCACTCTTCTGAAGCTTCTTAACAAGCTTCTTGTAGGTCTTCTTGCTTACGCCCTTAAGAACAATCTTCTTACCCTTGAAGCCCTTAAGTGCCTTAGCGCTGATCTTGCTAGCCTTAAGCTTGGAAGCGTTAATCTTAACTGTCTTAGCCTTCTTAGCACCAGCAAACTGCTTGCCAGCGAGTGATGTAAGTTCTACATCTGAAAGATCGATTGTTGTAGCCTTAGAACAATTCTTGAAAGCCTTAGCACTGATCTTTGATACAGGCTTGCCGTTAACTTCGCCCTTAATCTTAACAGTCTTTGCATCAGACTTAACAGCTGTAACAGTTACTTCACCATCCTTAAGCTGAACGCTCTCTTCAACGTCCTCATCCTTAACGGTAGCAACTTCGCCCTTCTCGAACTTCTCCTGCTGATCCTTCTCCTGAACGGATACGCTTTCAGCCTTCAGTACTGTTGCATCAACGTTAGCTGCATTTCCGACTGCCGGTGCAGAGGTAGCAACAACTACTGCTGCAAGGGCCATTGCAATAAGTCTCTTCATAATCACATTCTCCCTTTTCATATTATTGTATTTTTTGTGTGTTTTGTTTTTCAAAACATATCTATAGTATAGATTTAGCTTTTTATAAAGTCAATAGTCACTATTATTATTTTATACTTTTTTTCGTTTATTTAATTTCACGTTATTATATAAAATCATTTCTTTCTCTTTTTAAATTTGAACTGTCCTTTCATGCTTATTGTGTAGTTATTGCATATTTTAATATCTATAGTATATAATTATATAAACAAGGACAGCTTTAAGATAGTATCCTTGAATCACTTTTCTTGGCTCCGGCTTCCTGCAACAAGTCGGAGCCGTTAAATTTTCGGGATATATACAATCGTATTTATCTCATTTCATGTATCCTTTAATATCTCACATTTGTGTTTATTGTGTTTTCTTGAAGAAACATTTCTATTAAATAATAATTAAATTCTTACCCCATATAATTAATCTTCCCTAAAAACAGTTACTATCGTCCGTTTTTTCATTCTGAATGCTACTTTATACGTCTTACTACGAAAACGTTCTCTCCTTTATATCTTTCGTATAACTATTGTTTGCGATGAAATAGAAAGGAGATTTTATTTATGAATTACAACAAAATAAAAGAGATACTCTTTAAACGTGGCAAACTTGGAAAGGCCATTATCCATGCAATGCACACGACCGAGACCTACAAGTATATAAGAGATGAGCTTGATTATCTTCAGCACTCTCGCAATCTCCTACGTGACGAGCTTCTTGCTGCCTATGAGTTTCTGGAAAGATATGATTTGTTTGAGATTTTCCTGGATGATAAGGAAGGTCTGATTTAAAGCAAAAGTAGAGCCGGCGCTTGACGCGCCGGCTCATCTCATCTTAGTTTTTTTCAGCCACTTCCCAGCCTATAAGTTTTCGACTTTCAGAATCAAATGATACGCCTATCTTGTATAGCTTTCTGGAATCAGCGACAAACGGAAGAGCATAATCCTTTGTATCTATCTGCTTTAATGCTGCCTCAGCAGAATCATCCCTCTTAAATTCAAACAGATATATATAATCAGATGTTTCAACTTTACAATCTATACGACCGGTATATGTATGCATCTCGCACTGCACAATCTTCCCAAGCAAAGTAAACACCAAATAGATAACCGATTGAAAATAATGTTCAAATGGATCATCTTTGATAGTGTATGTAATATTTGCGAACAGTGCAGTAAGAAAATCTTTGATATTCTCGAGCTTTCCGCTCTCGATATACTCATCTAAAGTAAATATATCCAGTCCATTCCCGGCATTTGCTTTGGGGACATAAGCCGGCATAAGGTTTTCCATAAAACTGTACTTAACTTCTTCATTTGGAAAGCACAGCGTATATCTTTTCTTTACCTTATCATAATCAGCAATTGTAAGATATCCCGTTTGATATAACAGCGGAACAAGATCTAAAGTGTCACCGGTATAATCTTTCAGAGCAGCTTCATTTGTATATATAGTATTATTAGTAAATTTTCTAAGATCAAACCCTCTTTCCTTAATCTGATGAATCAAAAAAGTGGGGGTACCTGTCTCAAACCAATATGCTCCAAAGTCTTTTGCGAACAAAGCAGACAGTACACTATAAGGGTTATAAATTCCTTCTCCTGACAAATGAAAATGATATCCGTCATAATTCATTTTCAAAGCATTAAAACACTCTTCTTCAGTTAGTTCCTGATACTTGGCAAGCGTCTCTATCTCAGGCCAAAAAGTATCGCGAATCTCTTTGCCTGTAAGCCCACACAGAGCGGCATAATCTCTATCTAAAGATATATCCCGAAGCTGATTTAAGTCACTAAAAATACTAACCTTATGAAATTTTGATACTCCGGTTATAAAAATGAAGTGTATAGATTCATCAGCTTTTTTAAGGCGGCTAAAAAACCCCTTGAAAACATCCTTTATATGATTTTGAAGTTCCTTATGATCAAGCGTATCCAGAAGAGGTTTGTCATACTCATCTATAAGAACAACACATCTTCTCCCGGTCTTTTCTACCGCAAGTTCCAGTACCTTTTGAAATCGGTCTCCTAATGTACGCTGATTATACTGCGTCCCATACACCTCTTCCCAATCGGAAAGCATTCCATCCAAAACAGTTTCGATAGATGTTTCATTATAGTTTTCACCATTAAAATCGAAGTAAAAAACAGGATACTCCGCCCATGCATCCTCATTATTTTTTTCAAGTTCCTCTATCTCCAAACCTGTGAAGAGTTCCTTTTTCCCTTCCCAATAGGCCTTCATAGCAGAAAGCAGCAGGCTTTTTCCGAATCTCCTTGGTCTGCTAAGGAAATAGGGTACATTATTATGCGCCAGCTTATAAATGTATTTTGTCTTATCTACATATAGAAAATTGTCGGTGCGTAATTTCTCAAACCCCTGTATTCCTACCGGAAGTTTCCTCTCCATGGCAGATTTCCTCCAAAACATTCCTGTTTCTGTTTAATATTGTTAAGTATATAATAATCCTACCATAGCAGAGAATATTTGTTAATCCGACATCACATACATGCCTCTTCATCATCAAACCACATTTATCTCAAGCTCGAATTTCTTTTCAATCTCGTGAAGATATCTCTCATTTTTGCAGGCAACTGCCAGAAGAGGCGCGTACGCATCTCTTCCACTGATATTGAACATATAAGGATACTCTTCAAAATGTTCTTTATACTGCGTTACAAAATCAAGGATACCTCGTTGAATCTCCGCAACGCCGTCAGGATCTACATCCCTTTTGCCAAAGCGCATGGTAATATCCAGCGCCGCATCATAAATATCATCGACGCCCTTCCTCTCATCTCCTTCATAGAATCCCACAAACTGCGGATTATCCGATGACAAAAGAAGCTCCCAGAACACATTGTAGCCCTTGTCCGGATCATGCTTCTTAAGAAGATCTCGGTTATGGGACTGCGAGTACAGGTACGCCACCATACGACCTGATTGAAGGAACGGCTCCGCAGCGTCAGGCTCTGCATTGTATACAGTATTCGTCCCGGCAACAATACCTCTGACATCACATCCCAGATTCCACGCTTCACCTGATAGCCTGTATAAAGCCATGGCACCGCTGCCTGCCCAGCCTATATCAACTGCTGCTGCCCGCGAGTATCCTAAGAGCTTAGTCTTATAGTAACATCCTGCTGCCCTTACCTGAGAATTATAAACAGCTCTGACCTCATCCCATTTTGATTCGATAAAACTGCGCAAAATAGAGCTATTCTTATCAGTAAGCTCATCGCCGGCATTAATAGAAGGCGGCAACTCTCCTGCAAGCTCATCAAGTTCCATCGAGCCCAGGATGTCCTTAATCGAATACCCCTGATTTACTTTATGGAAGACAAATCTTCTGAAGTAGTCATGCCTGTCCATATCATACATAAGCTTGGTAACAGCTTTTCTTGATAAAAATGCATACTCAGCATTGTCATCCGGATACAGGAGCTTATAAGCTTTTAATAAAATGTCCCCGTCCCTGGACAGGAACAAAAGCTTATCCAGATTCTCCTTAATATAATAGTCATGGATAAATGCGCAGTACCCAAGAACAAACAGTCCTCCATAAATATAGCCATATTCATACTCCATGGAATAGACATTTTGGCAACTATAAATTTGGGCATTGACTAACCCTCTGTATGCTGAGCCCACAAGATATGACATATCCTGTGCCCTGTAAAGAAGCTCATTTCTGTTTATAATGGGATAAAGCAGCGTTTCGATACCTGCCTTATTGGCATTTTTAATATCGCTTATAAGATTATCCCCAACATGGATCATCTTGCCGGAAGAGTACTCTTCTTTTACAAGATTGAAAAGCTTACCATCGGCTTTACTGATGCCATACTCACATGAGATATATATCTTATCTGCGCCGGTGTAGCCATTCTTTTCAAGAAGATTCTCTATATGATCATGAGAAAGATACATGTCAGATACTATTATTCTTTTCTTACCAAGTTTTCCCAGTCTGTTCCATACTTCCAACATGAATGGATTGGCATAGCATAGCGAAAGCTCACACTCCCATTCAAGCCTCATTCCCTTTTCGCTATCTAGTCCAGTATCAGCTGATAGCCTGTCCCAGATGTCGGAGAATCTGATCTCCATATGCCCGTTCTTCTTTTTGCATTCAAGTCTTGCGTTAAACTCAGCTTCCATACGTATATCACGGAAGTTAAGCATTCCCAACTTCTCTCCAACAAAGCAAAATACATCAGTAGGTTTTGATAACGATCTGAAAATCAGCGTATCAAATACATCAAAGGATATGACATCATAACCTTTTAAAACATCAATGACCTGCTCTACTGTCAGATGTGGATTTTTTTCTGCATTTTGAGCAGATTCACTCATGCGGACAGGAACTGACCTTTTTTCATAGATTTGCGCCTCAGAAATAATCCCCAACGATTCCATGCGGAATACATGATACCCCACATTTAGATATATCAAGTACAACCAGGAAAAAAGTTTCTTTGCCCCTGTAGCCTTATCATGATAGCGGTGATATCTCTGCTTTATTCCCGGTACTCTATTAACAAGAAATTGGTATATTTTCATTCTCATAGTCAAAAAAGTCCTTTATATCATGGCTCCACACAAGTTGGTTTGGCTCACAATTTATTTTTTCTTGCGCTTTAATGGCATTTATGTTATTTTATTCAGGCATTGTTTCGATGCACCCGAAGAACATCCTTCTAACGGTTTATTTCCATTTCTTATTTGAAACAGGATTTAATCGATTTTACAGCAACTGCATGCCACAGCTGCATTTATAGCAATGCCTTTTCCACATTGCTATAGACAAAAAAACAAACAGAAAGGAAAATAATTTACTACATGGAAAAGCACAATAGTACTACCAATCCCCCGGATAATGGCTGTTCAGATATCATACTGCCATCTTCCGGCGCTCTGGAAATCCCTATGACAAATGATTATCTCTTCCGGGCGCTGCTCCAGAGAAACAACCACGTATTACAGGTACTTATACAGAATCTGCTGCACCTTCCGGATGGTTATATTACATCCGTAACAATCACAAATCCCATCGTTCTTGGCGAAACAATTGATGCAAAGACCTTTATTCTTGACATCAACGTCCTATTAAATGACAACGCCAACATAAATCTTGAAATGCAGGTTATAAATGAGAAAAACTGGCCTGAGCGTTCTCTTTCATATCTGTGCAGGAACTACGACACACTTAATCATAGAGACAGCTATCTTAATGCAAAAACCGCATATCAGATCGGGCTCTTAAACTTTACGCTCTTTGAAACCCACCCTGAATTCTATGCTTCGTACAAAATGATGAATGAAAAGAGTCATCAAATTTATAGTGACAAGCTCCAACTCCGCGTGCTAGACTTAACTCAGATAGAGTTAGCAACCAAAGAAGACAAAGCCTACAACATCGATTATTGGGCCAGACTCTTCACCGCAAAAACATGGGAGGAACTGAATATGTTAGCTTCCGAAAAAGATATATTAAAAGAGGCCTCTGAAACAGTTTATTCTCTTTCCCAAGAAGAAAAAATCCGGCTGCAATGCCTTGCGCGCGAGGATTACTATCGCACTCAGAACGATGTTCGTATCTTCTATCAAAAACAGCTTGATGAAAAAGATGCTGAAATCGAAGCCCTTCGACAGCAAAAAGATTCTGCCATCAAAGATATCATGAGTCAAAAAGATGCTGAAATCGAAGCCCTAAAAAAGCAGATTGAAAATTTAAAGAACAAACAATAAGTATTTTACACCTCACCTTGTAAAAGGTGAGGTGTTTATTCCACAAACTCTACAAATACCTCTCCCTAAATCTCCTCTCTGCAATTCTCCACAACACCGCATTCTTATATCTGCTGATACGCTTATCCATCAACTTCCTGTGATGTAATTCGGAATCTATCTTATATAGCCACTCCTGCCCCTTCATAAAATCAAATAGTGCAAGGATGGTATAGTACTCTGAAGCATAATCTCCACAAACGTGGAATGAGCTTATTCTTGCTTTCCACCACTCCAACATCTCAGAATAATCCATAAGTCCATATTTCTTGTTCACAAACAGGGGATTTCTCATATCATAATATTGAATAATCGGATTCTGCCTATATACCGCATTCTCATGCCACACCTGGATGCCATTGAGAATTATCGGTCGGCCTCCCCCTTTTTCCAGAAATCGCAGGCCATACTCCACATCATCGCAGTGTATGAAAAACGGCATAACATCATTCTCCCTGCAAAATTCATACGGATAGCAGCAAAACCACCATCCTCCATAATCAGCCTCTTCTGAATAATTCAACGATGAATATGTATTTGTCATAGAATCATTTTCTTCATCTGCGTCAGCATCCCTATCAGCCATTTCACTCATATCTTCCATGAATGCAACGTGCTTCAGGAATCCCTTGTTCCAAATCTCTGCAGCTGTATACTGAACCGAAGGGTAATCCAGGCAAAACATTCTTCCGGCAACAGAGCGGTTAAAGTACTCAGGCTTCATATATGTCAAAAGAGCATATAACCTATAGAATGTTTCCGGAAGAAAGTCAGCATCATCATCCATATAAATCACATGCGTAAACTCAGAATCATAAGCCCTGATATATTCAAGCCCCTTCTGAAATCCTCCTGATCCTCCTGTATTTCTATTTGGAATAACCTTAAGATAGTTGTTGACATAGCCCTCTAATGCCAAAGCAGATCCTTCACCGGCCTCATTATCCACTATAAAGATATATAAATGCCCGAAGTAATCTGCTTCTTTAGAATCAAAAAACTTCATAGTCATAAGTTTTTTGATATTCTTCTCAATTTGCTCATGCCTATGGTAGGTACAAATATTCAACGCCAACATAACTTCTCTTCTTTGTTGTACAGCGACCGGTTCATATCCATTACTATTGCTGTTATCACTCTCTATTTGCCATGTCGAAATACCGGTATACTTTTCCCATGCATGGACATCAAAAAAATTGAGGTATGCTTTTATTTCATCATATTTTTTATTTTCACTTACAATATGTTGAGCAAACATAAAAACTCCTGAAATATAACCTCTTCTTTACGGTTTGTTGCTCATATTTTATTCCGTGTATTGCAAAATAAATTTAATTGTGATATATTGTCCAAGCATCATCTCGATGCACCCGAAGAACATCTTTCTAACGGTTTATTTCCATTTCTTTTTGAAACAGGATTTAATCGCATTTTTTTACAGATGCAGTAGCATCTGACCGTATAACAATGCCTTTTCCACATTGTTATTATTCATACTCTACAAACAGAAAGGATTTATTTTACTACATGGAAAAACGGAATAAAACTAATCAGTTTACCAAAAATAGCGAAGCAGGTATCACCCTGCCTGCTTCCGGCACTTTGGAAATCCCGATGACCAACGACTATCTCTTCAGGGCTTTGCTTCAAAGGAATAATCATGTTTTACAGGTTCTCATTCAGGATCTGCTACACCTGCCATCTGACTCTGTGGTTTCAGTAACAATTACTAACCCCATAGTCCTCGGAGAAACAATTGATGCAAAAACATTTATCCTGGATATCAATGTCCTTCTGGGTGATAACGCAAATATTAACCTTGAAATGCAAGTAATAAACGAGCAAAACTGGCCAGAGCGATCACTATCATATCTATGTAGGAACTATGACACTCTTAACCACGGCGAAAATTACCTGGATGCCAAAACAGCATACCAGATTGGTATCTTAAACTTCACACTTTTTGAAGAATACCCTGAGTTCTATGCGTCATACAAATTGATAAACGAAAAGACTCATCATATTTATAGTGACAAGCTCCAACTCCGCGTGCTAGACTTAACTCAGATAGAGTTAGCAACAGATGAAGACAAAGCCCATAACATTGATTACTGGGCGAAACTCTTCAACGCAAAAACATGGGAGGAACTGAATATGTTAGCTTCCGAAAAAGATATACTAAAAGAGGCATCTGAAACAGTTTATACCCTCACTCAGGAAGAAAAAATCCGACTCCAGTGCCAGGCTCGTGAGGACTACTATCGTACTCAGAACGATGTTCGCATCTATTACACCAGGCAGCTGGAAGAAAAAGATGCTGAAATTGAGGCCCTCAAGCAACAAAAAGATGCCGAAATCACTCAAAAAGATGCTGAAATCGAAGCCCTAAAAAAACAGATTGAAGATTTAAAGAGCAAATGATAATCAATTATCTTGCGCCTCACCTTGAAAAATGTGAGGCGTTTTTATTTGCCTGTAGGTTTCTCCTCGCTTCTTTTTGACAGCGCATTCAGATACCCCGCTGTCACAATACCGGAAGGCAACGCCACAATTGCAATTCCAAAAACGGACGATATTATAATGGCCTAATCTCAGATTCGCTATCAAGATTAGATCTACGCACTTTAATATTTAGAATTCTTCCGTTCATAGGGATGTGGAACCAATCGTTCTCAAAAACAGTCTCACCTATATTACATATGTCAGTGACATTATATCTGATTGCCTCATATTCCTTGCATCCATCAACTATTGTCACCTTACCTACTACAGTCTCAAGTCCATAATCAAAACATCTAAGAAGTCGATAGATTTTTTCAGGTTCTTCTATTATAGAAATACTCCCACCATTGGGAAGCATCCAAGAATAATTCATTTTTTCACATTTTTGTTGTTTATACGAAGCTACATTCCCTTTAAGTAAATTCGGATATATTTCCTCAAACCCCTGTAGTGCTGCCTTCATAACATTCCCAGCTGCTTCATATGCTTTCGTATTTTCATCAATAATAATCTTTCTTTGCCAAATTATATCTCCTGCATCAACGCCAGCAACAACATAATGCCATGTAGCTCCGACAAATTTCTCATTATTCCATATAGCCCAAGTTATTGCATTTCTTCCAGGATAATAAGGCAAATAAGCATTGTGAAAATTTATAATCACCAAGTTTTTCTTTTCTATGATTGAGGCAGGAAACAAAAATTTATTACCTGCACTCACGATCAATGCCTTATCTTTTATACTAGCCAGCTTTTCCCCAAGCAAAGTCTTATCATGGATTACTGAATAGTTTACTCCTTGATCTATACAATACTTAATAATATTTGACATCTTTGTCTTTTCATACTCGATATATTCAACTCCAATTTCATTACTTTGTGCACATTTTTTCAGGTACTTAACAATTTCAAATGCTACTTTCCCATATCCAATAACTATGATTTGCCTAAAATCAGTATCAAATAATAAATTACTAGTATTATCGAGTTGAATATCATTTTTACTAGTGTTCTTATTTGTAGAAATATTAGATTTATCGTTTCCTTTTTCCAGCATAAATATCATTATCCCTTATTTTGTTTTAAATATTTTTGCTCCAAATCCATACATCTCTGCATTTACCATATTTATATCCGGATTGAAATAATAAACTATGCAGATTAAGTGAATTTACGTTGCTACTATAAACCCATTCAGAAATGCGATTAATTCCAACGTTTCTCATCGCTTGCAACGTATGTTTATATAAAAAAATCGAAACACCTCTGTTTAGATATGATGGATGGACTGCACCAAGCATAATGCGGGCACCCTCTTGAGAGCTTAACCAAATATTCACTCCTATGCATTCGCTTCCGTTGTGCATCAATGTCGCAAAATATTTACCGACACTAGTGTTTTTGCCGTCCGTTAAATTATCGGGGGCGGGAGGTAATTGTGACAAAGTATTACAAAATAATAGATACTCCAAGTAATTACGTATTAACTCTTTTTTTCTCGTCTCATTTGTCACTCCTACAGAAAATCTACTATCGTTTTCAAAATAATTCTCCACGATGTTCAAAACAACATTTACATCCCAGTCAGTACTGACATCAAAAGAATAGGCGCTATTTTTTTGTTTATCAGAAATATCTACATCAATATCATTCGGTAGTCTAAATTGCATATTAATGGCTCTATCAGCAAAAACAAATCCTTGCTTCTGGAGTTTGACTCTATCTTCATAACAAACATCCATAATTTGGGAGACAACAATATAATCACTGAACTTCATTGCATTGATATAGTCATCTACATAATCACAATATGTTACAACAGTACCATCAGTACATTTCACTGTTCTCATACTAATAAACCATCTTTCTGCGATAGTAATTGTCGTTTATTGATTAACCATATTATCTAATAATTTTCTATCCATTTTTCCATTAGGTAACATTGGTAATTGATCAAGTAATCTATATTCTGTCGGTATCATGTATTTGGGTATCTTTTTCCCAAGTTCATTCTTTATCATTTTTTCTTCTTTGCTTCCCACATAAAACAATAATAAAGAATCGTCCTCACGATTATGTATACAGCAACATCCATCTATTCCATTCACTCCCATTGCTGCTGCCTCTATTTCACCTAGCTCAATACGTTTACCACCATGCTTTATCTGATAATCTTTTCTGGAAACAAAAACCAGATTCTCATTCTCATCATACTTTGCAAGATCACCCGTCTTGTACATCAGTGATGTATACTCTGAAATGGCTGGATTTTGCACAAAATACTCGTCCGTCTTCACTTTATTGTTATAATACCCAGCAGCCAAACATGTTCCGTAAACACATATCTCTCCTAGAACCCCTGGTTCTTGTATGATGTTTCCTGCTTCATTAATTAATAAAATACCTGTGTTTTTAAAAGGCTTACCAATCGGAATAGTATCTGTATCCTCGTACTCTTCAGCAATATGGTATGATGTGCAGGCACCTGTGATTTCCGTCGGACCATATTGCTGAATGTACTCACATTCAGCTATATGGTAATAGCTTGTCCAATATTTAAATACCGGTATAGGCATGGCCTCTCCGGAAAAGACAAACTTGTGAAGTTTGCCTGGTCTTACCTTGGACAATCCGTCAAATTGTGAAACAAGCCTGTATGCAGTAGGCACCCACATTATCATGGTCACATCATTATCATCAATGTAGGTCAACAACTTCTTAGGTGTCATAAAATACTTTTGCGGAATAATGCATATAGTTGCACCAACTGCCACAGACATATAAGTGTCCTTTAGAGACATATCTGCGTAAAAAGGAGTCTGATTACCTACTACATCGTTTTCACAAATTGGAGTATCGTTTATAAAAGCGTCAATATAATCCATTACAGATCTATGCATAATAGCAACACCCTTAGGAATTCCAGTTGAGCCTGAAGTAAAAAGAATATACATGATGTCTGTATCAATAATGCTTTTGCGTATAATAGATAATTCTCCCGCTTCAATCCTACCATTATACTTTGTAATCAGTTCTTCAAATATTAGAACATCTCCTGTATATCCTATTTTGTCCAATATTTGCTTTTCTCTGATTGTTGTAATAATAATATCTGAATTCATAGTATCCAAAATATTATCAAGTCTCTCAATTGGCGTCTTTATATCCATTGGTACATATGCATTGCCGCTAAATATAACACCATACATAGAAGCCAAACATTCAAAACCTTTATCCATAAAAAGCATTATCGGCTTTCTTCTTATTGATTTACATTCATGTATTATTGATGTAGCTACAATCTTTGCTGTACTAAGCAGATTATTATATGAGTATGTTTTATCTTCAATAATCACAGCAGTTTTATCAGGTAACCTAGCAGTTGTTTCTTCTAAATAATCAAGAACTGTCATCTTTCTCATTCAAATATCTCCCACCTTCACTACACATTCATTTAAAAATGCATATATACAAAATCACTGGCATTATAACCAGAACCATACATTCCAAAAATCACAACAAAGAAAAAAGCCGCATAATAAATTGCCCACCTGACAGGAAGCCAAAAGCCTGAAATTTGCTCTCTTATATGTATTCCTTTTTCATGAAGGATATCTACAAAAAACATGCCCATTATAGCAACTAATAAAAAGCGGAAATTCTTTTCATCTAGTCCCAATTTGTACAATGAGCCATCCGTAAATACCCATAAATTCACCCTGCTAAACATTGCTTTTATCATTGTAAAAGCAGTTCCCACACTATCCGCTTGAGAAAAGAATCTTCCGATTGTAACCAAAAGCAAAGTCCTTAGCATCTGAAAAAAATGCCAATTCTTACTATCCGCTCTAATATGAAACTTTTCCCTAGCAATTGCATAATAATCTGCCAGAAAAGTTCCCGAAGATACCCAGAATGCATTCCAAAATCCATATACTATGTATTTCCAATTTGCCCCATGCCAAATGCCAATTATTAAAAATACAATCAGCGATGCCATAGTTGGTGGAACATATTTTGATGTTTTCCCCAGCTTGGGACGCAGTTTTTGCCCTAGTTTATTAAAGCTCTTTGACATGGATATTGGATAGAAAACATAATTCTTGAACCATGCTCCAAGTGTGATATGCCACCTTTGCCAAAATTCTTTAATGCTTTTTGCCATATATGGCTGCCTGAAGTTCTCTGTAAGTTCTATGCCTAAAGCTTCGCACACCCCAATTACTATATCCATTCCCCCTGAAAAATCTGCGTAAACTCTAATTCCAGCAAGAAGAGCTCCAATAATAATTACAAAGCCATAATATCCATTTACCTCATAATTTTTAAAAACCTCATTAACTATCACGAATGCTCTATCAGCTATTACCAGTTTTTTTATGTACCCCCATAACATCCGCTGAATTCCGAAACATAGCCTGTTATAATTGTATTCATGCTCGGCATATAATTGCATAGCAAGATGGTTATGCCTTTCAATTGGTCCCTGCACGATAGTAGGAAAAAAAGAAACAAACAAAGCAAATTTTAAAAAATTTCTTTCTGCTCTCTCCCTATCCTTGTAAACATCTATAACATACCCCAAAGACTGAAATGTATAAAATGATATTCCAAGAGGAATTACTAATCCAAGTTTATGAATAACCATTCTATTGTTGAATATATGTAATATCCCATTTGCATTATCAATAAAGAAGTCTATATATTTAGTAAATATCAGCAATCCCAAGCTGATTAGCAGTGAACATACAATCCATTTGTTCTTTATATGTGCGTATTTTCCCTTTATTATCTTTTTTTCAGCTATACTCTGCGAGCTCTCTGATAATTCCTTATTCATAATCTGGTTTATATCATCAAGCTTAATAGCCGCAAAATACTGCACAATTATAGTGACAGCAATATAATAGGCGATTTTCCATGAGCCCCATAAATAAAAGACACAGCTCCCAGCAAGAAGCACGCCCCACTGATATCTCTTGGGACATACGAAATATGCAATTATTAATATTGCAATAAACACAAAGAATTCAAGCGATACTAAAGACATTTATGCATTCCTCTGATTACAACAATCCATTTATAAGATTAACCATAGCATCCACTGAATTGAAGTTTTCCGGTTCGAGATCATCAGCAGTTATATCAACACCAAACGCTTCATTTAGCTCTGTAACTATACCGATGATATCAAACGAATCAAGAATTCCATCATCTATTAGTGCTTTCTCTTCATTGAAATCTATATCATCCCTAATATTCTTTAAAATCTCCATGACTTTTTCTTTCATAACATTCTTTTTCCTTTCTTAAATTATGTGTTTGATTTTTGTCTCATAAGTCTATACTTTTGACAATTACAATAATTATTCTCATATAATTGTATATTGCAGCCTTCGAAAGCTACGCCTCCCGCAACATCAATCATCAAATGGTTGTAAAGAGACTCAATTTTGTAGCTTCCATCATTACTTTGATAAATGAACCACCTTTGATTAGCAAGACCTGAATAAGTTTCCTGCACAATGTTTGTTCCTTTCTTTGTTCCAAAATTATATGCAGTTAAATATTTATCAGAGCACATTGCTTTTATCGTATATAATCCATTCCCTTCGTATTGGATAAAAAATTGCTGTGGTGCTTCACCAGTATCAAACCATAACTGCACATTTTCATCCTCGTTTATAGTCCCTCCTGCAATATCAACTGCATATTCACTACTATCAAACGGATATAACTGATATACTCCATCTGGAACACACTGAGTCTCGAAAATATCTGGCTTATATCTTTCACGGAACGAAACAGTACAATCACTCATATGTGTATCTATACACCCACTTGATATTATCTCCCCAGTTTCAGCATCCATTTCAACAATATTTAAACCACGTTTGTTGCAACCATAATCAGTTCCATCTATTTCGATTTTTGAAGTATTTCCCCATGGAAAACCTGCACTTTTTATATAAAACGGAATGGTTACATTTTGTATATCAAGATTATCTTCAAGAATCATCGATCCTTTTAGAAACTGTTCAAATACCAAATTTCCTCTATCTAAAACACAAATATAACTATCTTGTATATGATTCTTGTAATTTTCTCTGATTCCAAGATTATGTAACTCTATGTAGATATCATCATCTATGCCCATAGTAACTTCGTCACAGCCGGAAACAAGAATTACTCGCTTATCTTTATTTGTATTAAGATACATGAGATATTGCAATGCTTCCTGCTTTGAAGAAAAAAGGTTATTCACTTCATAATCTTCATACAAAGGCAAATCCCCGTCATACTCTTTGTCGTAATCCTGCTCCTGCCTGCCGTCATAATATGTAAGAAGATAATCAGCAACTGCCTTAGAAAATTTGCTTGCTCCCCAATAATTTAAATGCTTACCAGAATCATTCGTATCTGACAACCAATCTATTCCCATTGAATTAGTATCAGTAAAACACAATGATAAGTTATATCGTTCAAGTAATTTTTCCGCGTATTCCCTCTGTTCCTCAGTTCTATAACTTGAAGTAGATAAGAATGGGACTAGCGTTATATCATTTTCTTCCGCAATATTAACTATTTTTTCAAAATACTTAATATTACTTTCTGAAATATCAATACATCGATTTCCCCCGCTATTATCAGCGTTTGAATCCAAGTCAATATAATTATCACTTTTAGTTTTATTGATAACTCCTGTGTAATTATGGACTGAAAATCTAGGACATGCTCCTTTCAAAAAATACGAACTATTATCATAATGAAAGTCCTCTTCTACAAGTTTTGACCACCTATCATGGAAAGGAATTATCGGAATCATATACTCCCAAAAATCTTTGTACTCATTTGAAAGCTCACTACATGCATGAATCTTATTTATTGATAATCTCATTCCAGAAATCAGTTTAGTGACTGGCGCTGTGTCCTCCTGTTTATCTGTAGCATAGTAATCATAAAACAAACCACTAAGATCAATGAATATAATATCAGGGGTCTGATATTTCAGGCATTCAGCCAACATAAAATATGAACTACCTATTCCCTGTACCGTAGACCCTAAAGAAAACCCTTTAATTCCCGTTTGCGCATATATACTCATTGGATTTATGGAATAGAATGATGTGCTAGGTCCTAGAATAAGATAGTCAATAGAATCCCTTTCTAAAGAATAAAACTCATCATATTTATTGGTATCGCCTTCTCTAAACTCTGTATTAACAAAAAACTTGGGTGTAATAATATTTTGAATTTCAACAAAAATAAACAGCCCAACAATAATAAAAACAATAGCTTTAATTATATTTTTATATTTTCGTATTTTACATCTCACGTAGCTGATCATAAGCCAAGAATCCTTTAGACTGCTTTTTAATTCATTATTTCTCTAGTCTTCATTTATCATATTTCATGAAAACAAATAGTTATTCCAAAAACTACTGCTCACAAGCTCTTCTTTAGCCTCTTTCCATTTATTTTGAATAGCCTCATGATTATCCATATATGCTTTCATGACTTTATGATATCGTTTAGAAACTTTTTTAAATTCCTTAGTGTTCTTTTCATAAATCGCATAGCAATCATTTTGTATATCTACAGCAATTATTCTCTTACAAAAAAACATTTTCTTTTGATAATATCCCCAGCCATATGGAATTATCCCCGTTTCTTTTGCTCCCCAAAATGAATACACTCTCTTTTGTCCATTACAGCTATGGTCATATGCATACTTTTTGATTTTATTTAACGCTTTCCACTCATATAAGTTCTCTTTTTTTACTTTTTTTCTCAATTCTTCATCAATAGGAAAAACCTTATTATCTTTTTCTTTTTTTTCTTTCATGCATGTACTACCATCAAGTTGCCGTAGGTACTCTGGTCCTTTTAAATAGTCATCAATTGCATCCAGAATAAGATTCGCTCCTTTATAGTTAAACTTGAATATCTCTTGCCAAAATAATTCTTGCATTCTTCCAATAACATTGATTTTTTGAGCAGTCACGTTCCATGATTGCAATATTAGATCATTTCTATGTACTTGGTATAGTTCTACAGCTGCTGAATACTTCCCGCCAAACCCCTGGTGCCATATACATATACCATTCAAGGTGATAAAACGAGCGTCATTCCTTATTGAATATTCAACATCATCACCACGAAAGAAACATGGCATAGGCAAATTATCACTTCTAACAATTGTAGTTGGTATACAGCAAAACCACCAACCTGCATATTGATTATCCTTATGCTTTATTATTTCTTCATTTCTTATAACGCTGTCCCAAACATTAAGGTCGTATCTTTCTTTTGCTGGCCCATGTACTCCTTTGTGGCTAAAATAGCCCACATCCTCGTGTTGTATATTTTTATTTTCCAATTCCAGCATTGCCCCACTAATAAAGTGGTTAGCATATTCCGGCTTCATAATAGATAATAATCTATATAATCTTTTGAAACTTTCTGCGGATACGATCACATCATCATCCATAAGAATAATATGCGTTGGTTTCTTTTCTTGATTTATGGATTCAAGCATTCCTCTAGCAAATCCACCAGCTCCACCAACATTCTTATTAGACAATATTTTTATATATTCATTATTTTTCTCTTCCAATGTTTGCCCATTATCAACAATATTCCAACAGAATTTACCGCAAAATTCAGGATCTGCAAAAAGTTCTCTTTTCAAATAATCAATATTATCACATACATATTTTTCTTTTTTATATGTTGTAGTTACAAGCGAAATATATGGAGTGTTGTCAGAAACCTTTTCTATTTCCGCAGCATAATAAGAATCATGAATATATACTTTTGATTCCGTTTCCAAAATAAAAGAAACGACTTGACTTTTTATATTTTGAGGAAACATAAGACAAATCATTTTTCTTTCTGCTATTTCATAATGATAAAAGCCAAGGTTTTCCTTTTTTATCACATCATTTTCAATATAATGACCAAATAATGTGATATCAAAATCGCCTTCAATATCAAGAATCAATCCAAATGCTTTAGCCCAGGTATACTTGCACCATTTTTCTACAGACAACGCATTAAAATATGTAAATAAATCATATCCTTTATGTGGCGGAAGAATGATTAAACCATCTTCGGTACTAAATACATTCCCATTGCATCTATAATACAGTTCGCGTAGTTTATCATCCCCAATTATTGGTTTAATACAAATGTCTTGTATTTTATACATCACAAAAAGATCCCCCATCTAGCTCTATTTGACACCATAGCAAAGAACACTAACTAAAGAAATCTGTTGGTTACTTTAATCCAGATTTACTATATTGAAAGCATACATCCTCGGTATTTCCATCCATTATCTTCTTACCTTTTTCAATCCAGATAACTCTGTCACAATTTTCTCGAATAGTGTCCATTCCATGGCTAATAAGTAACACAGTGGACCCTCCATGTATCATTTCCTTAATTCTTTTTAAACTTTTTTCTCTAAAAAACTCATCACCTACAGACAGAACTTCATCAAGGAGTAGTATATCAGCAGCATCACCAACAGTTGCTATTGCAAACCCAAGTCTTGAAACCATACCAGAAGAATAGTTTTTTACCTTTTCCTCCATAAAATCCTCAAGTTCCGCAAATCTCACAATATCATCATAATGCTCATCTATAAATTCTTTTGAATATCCTATGATTGCACCATTTAAGTAAACATTTTCGCGACCAGATAGCTCAAGATCGAATCCCGTCCCTAATGTTAACATTTGAAGGTGTTTTCTATCGACGATAATCTCTCCTTCAGTAGGATTAATAGCGCCTGCGATTAATTTAAATAGTGTGGATTTTCCAGATCCATTGGTTCCAATAATGCCGACAACTTCGCCTTTATAAATATCAAAAGAAACATCGTTTAGCGCAAGCAGTTTTCGATAACTGATTTCTTTTTTTATTGTCTTTATCAGATATTCCTTAAGTCCTGAAACATTAGAAGTGCTGATCTTATATTTCATAGTCAGATTTTTAACCTGAATAATAGGATTTTTAATCATATATTCTGCATTACCTCGTTCTCACGTCTTCTAAACACAAGATAGCCCAATAGATAGGCGCCAACTGCCCAGAATACAATCTTGAACCATAATTCCGCGGTTGGAAAAGTATCGTATACCATTATTTCTCTCGCAAAGAGCATGTAGCAATATACTGGATTGCTATTAATGACCATCTGCATTGTCATCGGCACCTGTTCAACTGGATAAAAAATTGCGGATAGATACATGAGCATTGTCAGAAATACCGAATACAGATATTTAATATCAGCAAAGAATACATATAGTATCGATAGTATATAGCCAACTCCCAACCCAAAAAACGTACATAGTGTAATATCTATCGGAAATAGAAGCATCTTTAAATTCGGCTTTACTCCGAACAAAAATAAAAGAGGGAAATAAGCCAAAAGACTATATAGTTCATTTACTAAAGCGGTATAACATCTTGACAAAATAAAAACGTTCTTAGGTACCTTTACCCTAAGTAATAAATCTCTATTATCAACAAGAACAGTCATTACACTATTACTAATTTGTTCAAACAAATTCCAGAACAAAAATCCTGTCAAATAATATAGTGGAAAATTTTGAATACTACCCTTAAACATGACTCCAAAAACTAGTGTCATAACAAGCATAAACAAAAGTGGTTGCAGAACGCTCCACAAGATTCCCAGATAGGATCTGGCATATTTTCTTTTGATTTCTCTCCCCGTAAGCTCCCTGATTACAAACCAGTACTGCTTTATATCTCCCATACTTTCCTCACAAAAAACTTTCTGTTGTACTTTTACTCCCCAATATACGCACTAAAGTACCTCTTCAGTATATAACCATACTATAGAATCGTCAAATCGGTTTTAGGTACTATTGTACTTATATCAAGGCATAAGAATGCTCCAAAGCATCCCATGCCTTGGAGCATCGTTCTGCTGTTATATCCCAAAAACTTATTGTACCGATATCGATCCATCCGCGGAGCAGCTTACAGACCAGCTTCCAGATGTCTTGGCTGCAGGTGCAGTGATTCCGTTTGGCCATGAGATCTCTGACTGCCAGCCGGCTTTCTTTTGTTGTACAGGTGTTGACTTAGCTGCTACTGCATTTCCGGTGTCGAGATACTCTGCCAGTACTTCTGCATACAGTGCTCTAATATTGGCTGCGTCTGTCGCTTCGCGGGCAGCCTCCAAGCGATTCGTGAATACCGGGATTGCTATCGCGACAAGAACTGCGATGATAGCAACGACTATTAAGAGTTCTGCTAAAGTGAATCCGTCTTTTGAGTGTTTAAATAATTTTTTGTTCATGTTGTACCTCCATTCCCCTCATCCGGCGCTACGCGCCACCTTCCCCCCCAAGGGGAAGGCATTTGTTTTTCTTTACATAAGCCTTTCCCAAATAGGAAGGCTTAAACTATAGGTTCTTCCTAACATACATCAAACAGTTATACAGCCTTGCCTGCAGAAGACTCCAGCGGACATTTTTACCACATCTGACAATGCTTCCGTATATCCAGCCGCTCTCGTGGATGTCCGGTGTCCTGATATGAAGCTTACTTAGGAGCCATATAACCATTTTTCTATGTAGCCGCAGGTTACATATGTCTGTGTATGGGAGCCGAACTGCTATATCCTGTGCGTCTCCCTCAAGGACATCATCGCAAAATTTTAGGGTGCCATATAGCTCTGCTTCCCACTTATCCGGTCTTGCCATCAGTTTTGACAAGATATCTTCGGATACAAATACTCCGTTATCCAGTTCTCTATTACGAGCATACGCTCTTGCAAACATCTCAAGATATGGTTGCATTGTCTCAAGGTACTCTGCGTTAAGGCTTCCATAGTCAGCGATCACTGGATTGTTGTTTTCATATCTAAGTGTCATGCCTGCTGCCTCAGAGCTCACAGCTTCAAAAAGGCAGTTGCTGAAGTAGACTTTTCTTCGAATCTGTCCTTTGGGTCCAAAGTAAAAGGTTTTGTATGTGTTAGGATCCATGTTTTTCGGAATCTCATAAAGTCCAAAATAGTAACCATGAAGTTCCGTTCCCGATTTTGCAAAATCCAGAAGTCTCTTAATGCTTCTCTGGGTAGTCCCTACCCATCCACTATCAACTACTGCTATGCTATCTCCGGAAAGCATTCCTTCCTGCCTGAAATACCCGATAGCATCAGGAAGTCGCTGTCTCGCATGTCTTTGCACGATAGTCCAGAGTTCTTCCTTATGTATCTCTGCTTTCGCTTTCCACTGCAGTATCTCAGGTCTTCCCATTATCCTGTCCAGCGAATCCGAGAAACCAAGGATACTCACAAATTCCAGCATCTCCTCCTCTGAGAGCGCACCTCTTTGCAGAATTTTTCTCATAGTTACATCTATTCCGCTAAGAAACATCATGTCCAGGAAATGACTGTCATCTATTGCCATCTCCGGGATCCTGAGCGCATACCTGGAGACACGAAGGTAACGTAATTCTGGTGACGAGCTATCCGCTAACGCAAGCGCTACCCTATAAACCGGCCAGGCATCTCTCGACAAAAAATATAGTCTCTTAATACTGCTTTTTTTTGCATCATCGAGCACCCATGCCGCAAACTCTGTAAGCACGGGTGCCCAGGAGTGAAGATAATGAATTATGCTACCCTTAACTCTTACATTATCCGTATTATCAACGGATTTTGATAAGAGCGGATCGCCTCTTAGCTCCTCCATACAATCAGAAAGCGCTTTATTATATGCAGGATTTTTCTCGAGAATCTTTTTGTAATAAACCAGCCTGTCCATCCTATACATTTGCTTTCTTATGTTTAAAGAATTCAATCAGTTTAACTGGTACAAAAACACCTATTATCGGCCTCATGCAGTATAACCAGCCAAAAGGGAACAAAAGTCCCATCTTCTTGAAATTTTCATACCGCACTTTCATTTCATATACCCTGAATTTGAAATCGCGGTTGTGGTAGTTCTCCCTATCCACGTGATATTTGAAAAGCACCTCCTGCATGTTGCAGCCTTTGAATCCTGCCTGATATAGCCTCATAAAGATCTCATAATCTTCACACCGCAAAGTCTCTTTTCTTGCAGTGTATCCGCCATTTTCGATAAGTGCCGATCTTCTGTACATTACGGTTGGATGTATATATGGTGAATACTTCAGATAATCCTCCGCTGTAGGGTGTTTAGGTCTCGTACTCACACTCCATACACCCTGTTCATCAAATATCTTTGCATTACATCCGCACCAGTCATACTCCGGATGTGCTTCAAGAAAAGCTCTCTGCTTTTCAAATCTCTTTGGAAGGGAGATGTCATCATCATCCATTCGTGCAATGTATCTGCCTCTTGCTTTTTCCAGACATTTATTAAGTGAAAATGCGAGTCCGTGATTCTCCTCACTTCCAATTACTATTATTCTCTTGTCTCTTTTCTGCAAACCTCTGATAAACTCCGATGCCTTAGGATTAGATCCATCATCATAAATGATGAATTCGAAATCCCTGAAGGTCTGCGTTAGTATGGAATTAACTGCACGGTCAAGTTCATTTGTATTCTGACCGCTAAAAACCCCCATTATGACGGAAATCTCAACCGTCTCCATACACTTTTCTCCCCATTTACCTGTCTATTTTTGAATATATCTTGCGCATTGTTTCTTTCGCCTTTTCCTTGGAAAATACCCCTGAAAGTTCCAGCGCGTTATTTGCATATTTCTGTCTGATATCCGGATTATTCTTAAGTATCTCAATAGCAAGCGCAAATGCCTTGGGATTATCAGCCTTGCAGACTATTCCGTTTTTTCCGTCTCTCATGTATTCTCTTGTCCCGCGGTTATCGGCTGCAATAACAGGAACAGCACATCCAAGTGCCTCCACCGCTGCCATTCCGAATCCTTCTCGCTTTGAAGGAAATACAAAAGCATCCGCCGACTGTAGAACCCTTTCCATGTCCTTTCTGTAACCTCGCAAAGTTACATTTTCGGACATTCCGTGTTCATCTATAAACTGGCGAAGCTCCTGGCGCTTTCCACCTCTTCCGCAAATGCTGTAATACAGATCCTTATCATCCAACTGCCTAAGCGCCTCGAGAACGACCATGTGATTTTTATTGTTATTGAGCTCAGCAGCCGTAACGATATGGAATCCCTCATCGGGTATTCCCAGTTCTTCCCGCACATCTTTCCTTATGCCGGGCTTAGGGCAGAATCTTTTAGTGTCAAGTCCCACGCCATGAAGGAGCTCAACATGTCCGCCTTTCCTCAAATGGAATTTGCAAGCTCTGTCGTAGTCCTCTTTGTTTATGGTTATGATCATGTCTGTAAATCTGGCAAGGAATCGTTCTATCGGATAAAAAATGAGCCAATAGGATTTTGGTGCACCCTCAAAGAAGTGGAACCCGTGCGAGGTGTAAATACAATAGGGTTTTCTTCCTGACAAAAATCCCGAAAGTCTTCCGAGCATTCCTCCAACCGGATTATGGCAATGCACAAGGTCGATATGTTCACTTTTTATAAGGCTTGAAAGCTGTAAGAGTCCCTGCAGATTCTTTATCATGTGCCAGGGCTTTTTGTGCAGAATAATCTGATGCATTATTATGCCATCATTTCTGAGATTTTCAGGATTAAACTCATAGACCGGATTATTGAAATCCGAAGCATAGTGAATCTCATAGCCCATTTCTTTAAGAACTGTCACGTCATTTTCGAGAAATTGCGACAGAAATCCACCTGTACTTGATACAATAAGTGCTCTTTTCATAAATTGATTACGCGTACTATAGAACGTCTCCCTCATATATTAGTATCTATAGTATATATTTTTGACGGTGTAACGTCAATTGTATGCGCAATTCAATAATTGGCACAATCGTAATTTGAGCCATTTTTTATGAATCTCTAGTATATATTTTAGGAAAATATGTATTGTTAGTATGCAATTAGATTGGCTGCATACGACATACTATTTTAAAGGAGAACTTGAATGAATATTACCGAAGAGATTGGAAACCGTGTTCGATTTTACAGAAAAGAGAAGAACCTTAGCCAGGAGGAGCTTGCTTTGCAAAGCGATCTTCATCCTTCATATATCGGTCAGCTTGAGAGGGGTGTAAAAACTCCCTCCGTCAACACAATTTATAAAATCACAAAAACTCTTGATATTTCGATGTCTGATTTCATGAAGAATATAGAGACAATAGATACTGCAGAGGATTCCTATGCTATGAAATCTTATCTGCTTATCGAGCAGGAAACTGCTCACGATCAGAGAGCGATTTTTGAGATTGTTGAAAAGATATTGTCCATGAGACCAAAGAAACCAAATCAGTAACTATATAAACTGCGTATGCAGCTGAAAAAGCTCCTGCCACTTATGAATAGCGGCAGGAGCTTTTTTGTCCCCTCATCCGTCTGCTGCGCAGACACCTGTCTACGCTCCGCTTCGGTCCGCGCTAAGCCGACGTCCCCCGGACGTCGAGCGCCCCCTAGGGGGAAGGCGTTGTAATAATTGTCTTCCCCTAGGGGGAGGGCTTTAGTCATTCATTCTGATACTTATCAATAATCTTATTAAGCTCGTGATATGGATTATCAATGAGCTTTATCTCATCATTAAATTCCAGGAGTTTATCTTCCTCTGAATTCCACTTTGGCCATTCGGGTATGTTTATTGTTCCAGAAGAATCACTTCCCTTATTAGGGTCTCCTGTCTTGGCGAAATTGGTCCAGTAGGTCTGCATGATCTCTGAAAGTTCGTAGTCACTATCATTATACATCCCCGGATGGTAGAACAGGTTGCCATAAGCGTAGGGCATCTCACCCGCATGGTTATTACTAAGGTAGGGATTCGTCTTAGTGAAGAAATACTGGTATACATCCCTGCCCTGTGCTTCCATGTATCTGCTCCATACATTGTGGCTGTAGGAAAACCATGCATCACTGTATATGAAATTAAGGCTGCCCTTCGCATCCCCTTTGGGATCAATGATGAAATACTTATCTCTTTCTACGGCTCCGGGCGGAATAAGCTCTGCTGCCTCTCCTGCGTAGTCTCCAAGTATATCCGTCAGAATCTCCTCGTAATTTTCAGAGGTTGCCTTTGTCGAAAGCAAAAATGCGTCAGCCTCTTTTAGATTCGATCCGTTTAAAAGCGCCTGCTCGTGGTTTTCGCCCTTTTCATAAGTAAGGTATGGTTGCTCGGCAATCGCATATCCGTCCACACACATATCACTGTTCTGAGTCTTTGTCGTAATAAGTTTTTCCGCATCTATTTTCCTGAGTTCTGCAACATTTTTCGCGCCGAACTCCTTCAAGATTTCATCTCCTGTTTCCAGAGCCTCGGACATATCTCTGAAGGTGTGGTAGGGCTTCTTAGCTGCTATTCCGCTGCTCTCAGCAATAGCTCTTACAAATAATCCTTTTGTAAGCGGTGATACGCACAGCGCCTGAACTGAAGAAGATCCCGCAGATTCTCCGGCAATGGTTATGTTATCAGGGTCACCACCAAAGGATCCGATGTTTTCATGAACCCACTCCAGTGCCTTTATCTGATCAAGGAGTCCGTAATCGCCTGTCGTATGGTTCACTGATTCCGCAGCCAACTCATCATTTGCCATGTAGCCCAATATACCCAGACGATAAGCGAAGTTTACAAGGATAACCCCTTTCTTTGCAAAGCTCTCTCCGCGGTATTCAGTGTAGTAGGACTGACCTGTTGTGAGCGAACCGCCATGAATAAAGAAAACTACCGGCAGCGGCTCACCGCTATAATCCGCAGGTCTGAATACATTCAAGTACAGACAGTCCTCACTCATAGCATCCCTGTACTGATCTGTTAATGAAAATCTGTAATCGTTAGTTCCGAGTATCTGCGACAAGGATGAGTAAAGTTCAGAAGAACTTGGCTGCATTGCCATGGGGCCGTAGGTGTCACAAATCCTCACCCCTGCCCAGCTATCCGGATCCTGCGGCTCCTTCCACCTAAGGTCTCCCACAGGCGGCTTGGCATAGGGAATTCCGGCGAAAATCTCTGCACTGTGATCCTCATTATAAACACCTGAAATATCTCCCTGAGCCACATGAATCACCGCTGTCTGCTCGGGATTTTTGTAGGTAACTGCGGAAATTCTTTTTACAGGGGGTGAAGTAAGTTTATAGTTTACTGCAAAAAGCATAAGAAGTATTACTACTGCTCCTATCGCAGTGCGAACATCCCACTTGCCACTCTTTTTCATGAACATTCTGATGCAGAACAATGCCGCTGCCAGTATTATTCCAACAGCCCAGCCAAGAAGGGTGTTCTTTGAGAGCTCAAGCAGAAGTATATAAAGTATTGTGATTATTACAATTAGTATGCTGTATGCCATATTTCAATTGCCTTTCAATAATATTTAAATGAACCTGGCCAATTATTGCCATATCCCTATTATCCTGATTGTAAATTAGTTCTTTTTACTATTTTGCATTTAGATTGCGTACAATCCATTTCTATACCTTACATGAATTTCCCCTATTTGTCAATTTCATATACTTCTTTTCGCAATTATTCTCTTTATATCATTTTGTTACTCTTTTTAGCCTGTTTTCAAGAAATTCTTAAGGATATTCTTCGCAATCAAGACATTTTTATTATTTTGTTACTCCTATTTTCCAAGATAAAGAGTAACAAACTGTTGGATTTAAATATTTTGCGAAATATCCATCCTTAAGAAGGCCATATTCAAAGCAAAAAGGGTAACAAATCATGGAAAACGAAGCATTTTGCGAAAAGGACTTTTTAAATCAAAGATATAATCTTGTATAATAAGATAAAAACTGAAATCCACAGGTACTTAGTAATGAAAAGAAATGTTGATATAAAAGAAATCTCAGACGGAAAAATCTATGACGCCGGTGATATGGCTAAGCTTGATGTCGGTGACTGCAAAGGCTGCCATGCCTGCTGCATCGGAATGGGTGATTCCATAACGCTGGATCCTTATGATGCGTATAGATTGGAAAAAGGGCTTGGGAAGTCTTTTGAACAACTGCTTGCAGAAAATCTCGAGCTTCGAGTGGCTGATGGCATAATACTCCCTTGCCTTAAAATGGGAGAAAATGATGCGTGCTCTTTCCTGAATGCGGAAGGACGATGCAGTATACATCCGCACCGTCCCGGAATATGCAGACTTTTTCCACTTGGAAGAATATATGAAAATGAAACTCACAGGTATTTTCTTCAGGTGAATGAATGTAAAAAAGAGCGCCAGTCTAAAATCAAGATAAAAAAATGGATAGATACTCCGGAATTTTCAAAGTATGAAGCCTACATTGATAAGTGGCATTTCTTCATAAAAGGGATTGGCGACAGAGCTCCCGAAATGCCGGAAGAACAGTTAAAAGCCGTTAATATGGGACTTCTTAAAATTTTCTTCCTGACCGATTATGATACAGCTTCGGATTTTTATGAACAATTTGAGAAAAGACTGTCTGCATTAACCTGATAAAAAGAGTAGAATTTCAAAAAAGCATCTGTCTTTAGCAAAAAGCTAAGAACAGATGCTTTAATTTTACATTTAAACGAACAACTTCACATTTACGTAGCATCGCCCTTTTCTTGTGGTGCCACTCTGCCCCAGGTAAATAAACTTACCGTGGCCGCTGACCGAAACTCTTGAGCCTGCCTTGAGGTCGTAGCCACCACTGTAGGCTGTTCGCCCGTCTATGAAAACCGACTCACTTTCTATCAGCTTCTGCGCCTCGGCTCTTGAGAGATGATATACAAAAGCTACGATAGCGTCTGTTCTCTCCGAAGCAACGCTTCCGCTTATCTCCTCAAAAGCCGGTCTGATCTCACATTCGGAAGGATTGACCATCGTACATTTCACAGAGGTGTGTCTGATTCTGATCAGTTCCTTACAGATAAGCTCGCCGATTTCAGGTGTTGAAAAGACGTAGGCCTCTTTTTCTCCCGTAAGAATATCTCCTATCTGGTCCCTCTCGATACCAAGATTCATCAGTGATCCGAGATAGTCCCTATGAGTAAGATCGTCCGAAAACCTGTTATTTACCGGTGTTATGTGAATGCATTTCAGAACAGAGGGCTCTGCATTTTCTGCGGCCAGAAAGCTTTCTTCATCGAGATAGTCCGGAAGAAAACAAACCATCGCTCTCTCGGCATCCTCGAAGCCGCCGTATACCACATATTTTGATCCGCAGTATTCATGCACATTTGCGGGCACGCCCTCCGAAGCAAATATACGGTAGACGCTGGCCAGCTCGGAAACCGATAAAAAATCGGTGTGAGTAAGAAAACTGTTATGATATGCTTTTGTCGCGAGATCTTTAAGACGTCCTGCGAGGAAGTCTTTTGATTTTTCTTCCATACGGTTCCCCTCATCCGGCACTTCGTGCCACCTGTCTCCGCTCCGCTCCGGTCCGCGCAGAACCGACATCCCCCGGATGTCGTGCGCCCCAAAGGGGAAGGCTTAATTACATATAAATACTCATCTTCCCAAGGGGGAAGGCTTAATTACATATAAATATTCATCTTCCCAAGGGGGAAGGCATAATTACATCTGAATAATTCCAAATACGTTTAAGATGGCGCTAATGAGGATAACGATTACAAAAACAGGGCAGAGGAATTTGATCATAAAGGAGAAGGTCTTCTTTCTCTTGAAAGGATGTCCGTCCTGCTCTACTTCCTCCTCGATGCGCTCGATGCCTGCAAACTTTGTGATAAGGATGCAGGTTGCAAATGCAGCTATCGGCATCATTACGGAATTGGTAATGAAGTCGAAGAAATCAAGAAACTGCATTTTTAATATTGTGACACCTGCAAGAGGGCCGTTACCGAGTGATGAAAGGCTTCCGAGAACAAGCATGATAAATGCCATAATTACGGTGCCCTTTTTACGGCTCCATTTAAACTCATCAGAGAAGGTTGAAACCGCACTCTCTGTAAGAGCAATTGCACTTGTTACAGCTGCAAAAAGAACGAGTGCAAAGAACAATATTCCGATGAGACGACCTACTCCCATGCTCGCAAAAATCTTAGGCATGGTGATAAACATAAGCGAAGGTCCCTTATTAAGGTGTTCCGGATCTCCGCCTGAAAAAGCAAAGACAGCGGGGATGATCATCAGGCTGGCAAGGATTGCGATAGCGGTGTCAAAGAACTCAACCTGTCTTGTGGACTCGTCGATGCTGACTTCCTTTTTAACATAGGATCCGAAAGTGATGAGGATACCCATAGCAATTGAAAGTGAGTAGAACATCTGGCCCATCGCGGTAACCACTGTCATAAGTGAAAACTGCGCAAAATTGGGAATGAACAGATATTTAACGCCCTCTATTGCTCCCGGTCTTGTAACAGAATATGCGCAGATAATTACAGCAAGCACAACAAGAATAGGCATCACTATTTTGGATACTCTCTCTATTCCGTTACGAACTCCCATAAAAATTACGCCAAGTACCAGCACCGAGAAAACTATGAACCAGAATTCTGCCGATACTCCGTTGGAAATGAAATTAACAAAAAAATCATCACCTGCGATTTCAGCAGGACTTTTCACAAAGTATTCAAACAGATACTTGCATACCCAGCCACCGATAACCGAATAATAGGGAACGATCAGCATCGGAATGATAGCATTGATCCAGCCACCGATATCCATCAGCTTGTTATGTCCCAAGGCTTCAAATGCACCAACGGGGCTCTTCTTCGTAGCTCTTCCTATGGCAGTCTCTGCCATGATCATGGTGTAACCAAAGGTCAGCGCCAGAATTACATATACGAGAAGGAAAATACCTCCACCAAATTTTGCACAAAGATATGGGAACCTCCATATATTTCCGAGTCCTACTGATGCGCCCGCAGCGGACAAAACAAAACCAACTTTACCTGAAAATGAACTCCTTTTTTTCAAAATGACCTCCAAAATAACAAAAATCCCCTCATCCGGCACTTCGTGCCACCTTCCCCCCAAGGGGAAGGCATATTATTTATACATCCCCCAAGGGGAAGGCTTATTAATTTCCGGATATCGTCACGTTCTCGACGAGAATGCTCGGCATAACCATATTTCCGTCGCAGAGCTGTTCTTTCGAAATCGCACGAATATTTTTAAGCATTTCAAAGAGATTAGCACTTATCATGGTCTCAATGACAGCCCCTTTTATTTCACCGTTTTCTACATAGAAAGCGTTCTTGGCAACACCGGACATTTCTCCGTTTGCCCCCGGTGATCCGGCAGAAACAGAGCCCACAATAAGGCCTCTCTTAATGCTCTTCACCATATCTTCATAGGGTGTATCACCGGCATCAACCACCGTATTAAAGGATGAATTCGGCGCACGTTTTACGCCACACTTGTTTGCAGCATACAGACTTGCGGCAAAGCTTTTGAGAACACCTTTTTCAATAAGGTTATAGTCCTCTGACCTGAAACCATCAGATGTATGAACCTCTGTGACAAGAATTCTTTCATCCCACGGATTGAAGCGAACTGTTAGAAGCGGCGAGGCAACCTGCTCTCCGAGCTTATCAAGCCATACACTTGTCTTTGTAATAAGAGTATGGTCAACAACCGTATTGCCGATTATAGCACCAAGCATCTGAGATACGCATCCGGGTGTGAGTATTACATCGCCTTCAAACTTATCGCTGATTTTCATCGGATTAAGTGAGTTCTCTGCATCCTGCAGATCCTTCTCTATGCTTCCGAGAGTGATAAGTTTGCTGTCCAGATTATCGAACACTGCATATGAAACAGCAACACCTGTGGTGTTCTCACCATCATTTCCTGCGAACTCGGTAGCAATCATATAGTAACCGAAATCCACATCATCTTTTGTTCCGTTCGTATTTATGAAAATAGATTTCCCTCTGATATACTTTGCAAACATCTCGATAAGCATAATGTTCTTATGCTCTCTGGCAATATCATCGGAAAGCTCCTTTGTTCTCTCCATCAGTTTCTCAATGTCCGGAGTAAGTGCGCCTTTTGTAAACGAAGCAGGTTCAAGTCCAGGAGCAATGTCGAATGCCTCATCGGGGCTTCCGGCTTCAGCTGATGCGATTACTTCATCAATCGCCTTTTCAATACTCTCCTTATCACACTTGTTGATACTTGTGGATGCCTTCTTATGGTCCTTGATTACCTTGATAGACACATTGTTATCAAACATGGTTCTGAAAAGTGTGAACTTTCCGTCTTTCATTGTGATCTCATTTGTCTCTGTCTCATAGATAGTGAAATCTGCTTTAAGGTCACCTTTAGTCTTTATGTAATCGGCAATTATATCCGACACTTCGTATAAGTTAGCCATTATCTACCTCCGATCGTTATTTTGCACTTAATTGCCGGTCCGCCGGTTGAAACAGGCATAGCCTGCTTTTTGCCGCAGGTTCCGCTCCACCAGATTACGGAGTCGGATACCATATCAACGGTTTTCAGCATATCAAAAGCAACACCGGAAACAGTAGTATCAAGGATAGCTCTTCCAAGCTTTCCGTTTTTAATCTCATAGCCGCAGGTTATTCCGAACATGAACTCACCTGTAAGGTCAGCCTGTCCGTTACCGGTTCCCACGAGATAATAACCATCATCTACAGACGCAATCATGTCTTCAAGCTTATCTTTTCCGGGAAGAACAGTCGTATTTCTCATACGGATAAGCGGCTCATCAGAAAAGGTGTAACCCCTTGAATTACCGCAGGGCTCAACTCCATATTTAAGAGCGCTCTCACGATCATGCATATAGCCTGTAAGTATTCCGTCCTTAACAAGTACCGCATCCTTTGCAGGTACGCCTTCGTCGTCAAGATAAACCGGGAAGGGCGCGTCCACTCCAAAAGCTGTATGAGCGTAGTCAACAATGCTGACAAGCTCTGATGCCACCTGTTTTCCGAAATTCGGTCCGGCTACCGAACCGCCGTCAACAAGGTCTGCCTCAACAGTATGTCCCACAGCTTCATGTGCGATCATTCCTGCAACATCAGGATGAAGAATTACGGTTTTAACTCCGGCCTCGGCATAGACACCGTCAGCCTTTGCTTTAATATTCTTATATAAATCCTCAAGTCCTTCATATATGGGATTAAGATCTGCAAAATGCTCACCTGCATGGCCGCAGCCAAAGAACATTCTGAAAAGTTCAACCGGTTTTCCTTCTCTTGAATTCATGCTGAACTCGACCATTATCCTACATCTGGGATAAGCCACATGTCCGTCAGACGCATCGGAAGATACGATTATCTTCTCCATCGTATCTTCCGTATAAATTACACTTCTGCTAAGCAGATCCGTGTAGGTCTTCTCGATGTATGCATCGATTTCCTTGCAGATGTCCACCAGTTTTTTCTGCCCATAATCAATTATCATTCTGGGTGATGTTATATGAGAACTGATAACTTCGGGATAAGCTTTCTTCTTTTCGGAATTAAACTTATCAAGATATTTTGCATTTTCAGTTGCAGCCTTAATGGTCTTTGCCGCAGCGTCCTTAGAATACTCCGCAGTAGATGCAAAGCCGTAAGCCCCGTTACAATATACTCTGGCACAGATTCCGCTCTCCTCTGAGCGTTCATTTGCCACAAGATTACCGTTTTGTATAACGATTTTTCTGTACCTGTTTTCCTGTCCTCTCAGAACAGTCTGAACCCCGGTCTCAAAGAGACTTTTTTGTCCCAATAAGATGTCTTCTAGCATATACTCTCCTCCGTTTTTTTGTTTTTCCCCCAAATTTGTGCCGCGTTTTTTACAGATTAAAAAATGCTAAACACAGCATTACTATTTTACTATTATAAAAGTAATCTGCATAGGAAAAAATGAACAAGACTCAAAGACTAATAACACCTTCATAAAAAAGTGCCATGCACAGTGGGTAAAATCCACCATGCATGGCTATTACAAGTAACAACAAATAATAAAATAATCCGGTCTTTGTTGTCATATCACCATAGTTTTATCTTGTACTGTGCAACGCTCTCTACTGCATCAATTCTGCAGGCACACTTCTTACCTTCTGCTTCTTCAGATAGCTGCGGCCATTCCTGAAGATAAATCTCCTGATTTTCGAAAAGCGGATGAATTGCCACTTCGCCTTCAAAACTCTCCTCCAGCTCAGTTTTTCCTTCAGAACCGATAAAGCGCTTTAAGCCTATCTCCCAGTCCTGTCCGGTGTAAAAACTGTCGGCGATCAGCTCTCCCTCGTGGAAAATATCGATGTCACTTTTTGCAAAGAGTTCTCCTCGATCTCCGGCATATTTTATATGAAGATAAACTTCATCAATCTCTTCGTCTATGCTGGTAACATTCAGCTGGTATGCCTTTTCGTCTTCTTTTATCTCAGCCTTTACCGGATTAAGCAGCGAATCCACATATCTGTAATCCGCAAAATCCATGCTGTCCACCATGTAGGTGTCTGACACGTTCTCTGCATCGGCATGAATAAATCCCGAAGGTGTCTCATCGAGATCCGGCCACACTCTGAAAGAAACAGTGTGCTCTTTTCCATCAGACGGAATCTCAGCATAAATCTCATAACCGTTCGGATTGCCGTTTTCAAGCACTCCGCTTCTTCTCCGGTTGCTTCCGATAATCCTGTCGACAACATCGTACTCGCAGATTACCAGGTGCTCAGCGCCCCTCTCGTCGGTTATCTTAACGGCATGCTCAGCTTCGAAGCTACTTAAGGTAACGATTTTGATGTTCCCAAGGTCACCCTCTATCTCAGCTGCAGCTGAGTCTCTTTCATCCGCATAGAAAACGTATGCATTTTCTCTTCCTCTCTCATCATGAAGAATGCAAAGAGGAATCATGTTGGCCTTCTTCAGAACTGCATCAAAGCCAATCGGCATGTTAAAGGGATAGAAGAAATAATCACCGTTTTTCACATCCCGCTCTTCAAACTCAGCTATCACATTTCCGTTTTCATCATGAGCTTTCAATGTAATAGCGTCATGAGCTTCGAGCTCATATCTTCTTTGATAGTTGTTCACAAATAAAAATCCGCTCATCAGCTCTTCGCCGTTTATGTCCTTTTTCACAGCCCTTACAGCAGTTCTAAGGTCAGATGAGTTATCCGGCTTATCCGGGTTTCCGGGCTGCGGGATATATGGCATGTCGCAAAGTGCCTCTCCAAAATCCGCGGTAAACATGGAAAGTCTTCTGACCCTTCTGTAGGTCTCGGACATCTGCCCGTACTCTTTAATAGGAGCGTTAAAATCATAGGACAAAACCGGAAGATCGTTGGGATATCCTGTCTCCCTGCTCTCCTGAAGAGTAGTAAGTTTTCCCTCAGGATTCGTTCCGCCGTGATACATATAATAGCCAAGAAGATTAGCACCGCTGCCCATCTTCACCATGCTCATGGCCTCGGTATCCGTTCCGGTCGCTATGCATCTTCTGTGGTGAGTAACCTGAAGTCCACCTCCGAGCTCAGCTGTAAGATAAGGGAATTTATCCATATCAAAAGTGATCCCGACACCAAGTCCGTGGTCGGACCCGATGTTGTGGTCGTTTCTTTCCTTGGTAAAAATGTAGTTGCCGCTTGGTTCGATTTCAATGGTTCTCTGATCCCAGGGTGCTTCACAGTAGCCGCCCATAACAGGAAGCATGCCCCCTGTAACAGCGCCGCCCCAACCGGTTGCTGTATAAATCGGAACATCAAATCCAATTTCCACAGCCATGTCGCGAAGGGTTCGCATGTGCTTTTCACCCTCCTCGCCGCCAAAACCGCCGCAGTGTCCGTACTCATTTTCAATCTGCACTCCGATGATAGGACCGCCATCCTTCAGAAAAAATCCCTTTGCCTGCTCATAGATGTGCTCATAAAAATTTCTCGCATGCTCAAGATATTCAGGCGCATTGCTTCTAAGTTCGTATCCTTTTTCTTTAGCATCCTCAAGAAGCCAGTCCGGGAAACCACCATTTCTTGCTTCGCCGTGTGCCCAGGGTCCTATTCTAAGGATGCAGTTAAGTCCTACGTTTTTAACAGTGCCAAGGAATTTTCGGAGATTCCTGTCACCGCTAAAATCGAACTCACCGCGAATTTCCTCGTGATGAATCCATATTGTGTAGAGCGATACGATAGAGACACCGCCGCTCTTCATTTTGCAGAGTTCTTCCTCCCAATATCTGTTCCTGTATCTGGAAAAGTGCATTTCACCCATTACGGGATAGAAGCCCTTTCCGTCAAGGGTAAGTGACATGGTATTAAATGATAATTGTGAATCTTTTGATAGCATAATATTCTCCTAGGGTAAGGTAAAGAGAGCACTACTTCGTGCTCTCTTTCATTATTACTTCGTAGGTCTTGAGTTTCTGGTTCTCGACCTTCTCGCCGTCGATAAGTCGCAGTAGCATTCTTGTTGCAACAGCGCCCAGGTTTCTGTCGTCAAAATTTAGTGACGTAACTGGAACCACAGAGTTTTCAAGCGTTGTACTGTTGTAGAAAGATGCGAGTCTAAGGTCCTCGGGTATTTTGATATTTGCTGTTCTGCAGATTCTTATCACATAAGCAGCAAGCATATCATCCATACAGATTACACCGTCGACCTTCTCGGCTGCCAGTCGCTTTACTATCTCAGTCATCTTCTGTTCGTTTCCCTGATCAAGGAAAACCAGCGACTCATCGAGCTTTTTCCCTGTCTGTGCAAAGGCTGCTGCAAACCCTTCATATCTCTTCTTCGTGATCACAAGATTTCTTGATCCTCCGAGGAGAGCAAGTTTAGTGTGCCCTTTTCCTATCATAATCGAGGTGAGCTCCTTGCATGCATCAAAGTGATCGTTATCAACCGTGATGATTCTCTCATTCGGTGATTCACCTATTGCAACGAAAGGAACACCGCTTTTTAGCAGGTATTCTGCAGGCTTGTCATAGATCAGAGTTCTTGTCAGAACAACACCGTCAACCTTGCGATTTTCAATAATTCTCTTAAGGCTGCTCATGTCATCGCCGCTGACCACTGACACGATAATATCATATCCGTGTCCGCTGGTCACTTCACTCATTCCGACAAGACACTTCTGAAAAAACGAAAGATCCACAAGAGAATAATCCCCCGGCCAGACTACAGCAATACTGAAGGTTCGGCTCTCAGCAAGGCTCTTTGCTACGACATTCGGTCTGAAATTATTTTGATCAATGTATTCAAGAATGCGGGTCCTTGTAGCTTCACCTATACGCCCTTTTCCCGAAATAGCCCTGGAAACGGTGGTTTTGGAAACTCCAAGGGCAGCCGCTACATCCTCTAAGGTTGTTTTTTTTGCATTATTCATAGTCATATGTTCTTGCCATTTTTCATAAGAAAGTTCTGCTTAACCTTTAACAGCACCGCCGGTTACACCTTCAACATAGTATTTCTGAAGGAACATAAACAGAAGTAATACAGGGATTGCAATAAGTACTCCGCCTGCGCAGAATCTTGTGAAATATCCCTGATAGTCGTTGGTCCAAACCCATCTTGTCATAGCTACCGCAACGTTGTAACTGGTGTCATGACCGAAAGCAACATAGGATGCAAATACGTAATCACACCAGGGAGCCATGAATGCAACCAGCGCGGTGTAGATAATGATTGGCTTTGACATAGGAATAATCATTGTAAAGAATATTCTTGCTCTTGTAGCACCGTCAATTCTTGCAGCCTCATCAAGAGCTTTCGGAATTGTGTCAAAGTAACCTTTACATACGTAGTAACCCATACCTGAGCTGGCAACAGAAACAAGGATAAGTCCGGGTACCGCACCTGCCTGAGTAAGTCCGAACTGCTTCAAAAGGAAGTACAGACAGATCATTGTGAGGAATCCCGGAAACATTCCCAGAATCAGCCAGAAGCGCATGAGCAGTGTTCTGCCCTTAAATCTCATTCTTGAGAGCGCATAGCTTACGCAGAGGATGATTATCGTCTGAAAAATAGTGACACAAACAGCTATGATAAGTGTGTTTGCATACCATTTTACAAAGTTAGTCTCCCCTGAGAACAGGAATCTGTAGTTATCCAGTGAAAAAGTATGAGGCACCAGATAATCAACCATTCCGCCGTACTCGTTCGAATAGGATCTGAAACTCTGAAGCACCAGTCCCACAAAGGGGAACAGCCAGATAATACTTATTAAAATAAGAACGATATATCCGATAACGTTACTTACGGTTCTTTTTGTTTTATATGATTTCATCACTGGAAGCCCTCCTCATCTCTTACTGACGGAAGCATGTTGTAAACCACAAGGGAGACAACTGCAGTAACAATAAATACTACGATTCCGAGAACAGCTGCCATCTTATAGTTGGTATCCGTAACCGTCATCTTATAGAGCCAGGTTACCAGAAGGTCTGTATTACCTGCTCTCTCAGCAAGATTCATGGACTGCGGTTTTCCCTGAGTAAGAAGGTAGATGACGTTGAAGTTATTGAGGTTACCTGTGTACTGTGTAAGAAGGAAAGGTCCTGTTACAAACAGCATGTAGGGAAGTGTGATACTTCTGAACATCTGCCATCCGTTGGCACCGTCGATCTTCGCACTCTCATACAGATCCTCAGGAATATTCATCAAAAGTCCCGTAGCTATAAGCATCATGTACGGAATACCTATCCAGATATTAACCACAATAATTGTAATTCTGGCGAGCATGGGATCCGTCCAGAACGGGATGTAGGATTGTATAAATCCCCACTTCTTCAGATATCCATTTATGAGGCCATCGTTTGCGAACATTTTCATGACATACAAAAGTGATACGAACTGAGGTACCGCAATTGTCATGACAAGAATTGTTCTCCAGAGCTTTTTAAATTTTATGCCCTTTTTATTAATCAAAATTGCAACAGCAAGTCCAAGGAAGTAATCAATGAACGTTGCAAGAAAAGCCCATATAAGTGTCCAAAGAAGAACCTGTACAAATGTGGGGCCAAGTCCGTTCTTTGAAAATGAAACAAGGTTTTTAAAGTTCTCCAGTCCCACCCAGGTGAAAAGATTGGTAGGTGACTGGTGATTTTTATCATAGTTGGTGAAGGCTACCAGAATCATGAAAACAATAGGCAGCACAGTGAATACAAACACACCCGTTACCGGAAGTGCCAGAAGTGTTTTATCAAAATTCTTATCAAGTAAGGAACGAAGGGCATCGCCGTTGGTGGGAAGTTTTTTCCCTGACTTAAGTGCCAGCTCTTCCTTACGATTTTCCTTAATATTGATGTACCAGATTGTAATCAGAGCGATTATAGCGAAAACACAGAGTATTCCAAACAGCAGAATAAGAAAGCTGTTGTCGCCATAAACCGTCTTTCTCTTAACTTTTTTGGTGGCGATTGTACCAAGAGTTGTTATCTTGGACAGATATTGCCATCCGAATCCAAACATAAACCAGAAGAAAAGCACTTCACACAGAAGAAGCGCAATTCCTATAACAAATTGTCCTCTTAAAATAGGACCAAGTCCGAGAATTATAAATGAGAGCTTTGTCTTTATATCTCCCTGTGCAAATGTTACTCCGATCTCCTTAAAGCCATTCCCGATAGCCTCAAAGAACAAAGACGCTCCGCTTTTTTTCTTATTATTCGCGTCTCCTCCCATACCTTCGGCCTCCTTATCTATAGAACAAACTAGTCTTCCCAAATCCTAAGACAGGCTCGGAAACAATAGTGATTCCGAGCCTGAAGTTAGGATCTTATATCAGTTTTATGAAAAATTACTGAGCATAGCCTTCACATGTTGCCTGGAAGTCCTCAAGAGCCTTCATGAAGTCATCGTCAGAAGAATCCTTTGTGATCTCACCGGAGATAACTGAATCACCGAGTGATGTAGCAAGTGACCAATACTCGCCGGGATACTGTCCCTGAGGAATTGTGTACTGAAGCTGTTCTGCAAGAGCTGAAAGTGCTTCGTCTGCCTTAACCTCATCAGACTGCTGAGCATTGAGGTTTGAAGGGCCCCAACCTACTGCATTGTATCTTGCAAGCTGAACGTCTTCGCTTGAAAGAAATGCTGCAAGAGCATCACATACTGCAAGCTTGTTGTCGTCCTGCTGAGGCTTAACACCAAGGAGCTTGAAGCCACCGAAACCGCTCATCTGATAGCTCTTGCCATCAGCGCCCTCAAATGTAGGAAGCTTAGCGCATGCATAGTTGTCGCCGAAAAGATCCTTAACTGTTCCTGCATCCCATGTACCATCGATGATAGCACCAACGTTTGTAGCCTCACTTGCTGCAGATCCATTCTGGAAGGACTTGGAAGAAGCAAGCTCTGCGATCTCCTTAAGTGCAACAACACCTGCATCGGAAGCGTATGTAGAATTACATTTTGTAAAGTTACCTTCATCATCTGTATCGTATGTAAGCTCAGCACCTGCACCGAAGAAGAATGCTGTCTGATACCATCCGGAGTTGATCTCGCAGTAGAAGTTCTTGCCAGCTGCTTCACAATCAGCAACGATGCCTTCAAGTGTGGAAGGATCACTTACAACGCTCTTATCATAGTAAAGGAAATAACCATTGTCAGATGTAATAGGATATGCATAAAGTGTGCCACCTACTGTAGCTGCTGAAACAGCACCGGCATCGTTCTCAGCCTTTACTGCCTCTGCATTGCTCTCCTCAACCTCTTCAAGAGCACCTGCAGTAACAAGTCTTGCGATCTGATCCTGAGCAAATGCATAAACATCGGCACCTGCCTCAACGTCTGTGATCATGTTACCTGCTGCATCGCCTTCACCTACAGGCTCAACTGTAAATGTGTAGCCTGAGAATTCAGGATGCTCGCTCTGGAAAGTTGCGATCTGCTCATTTGTGAAATCAACTACGTTATCAGCAACCCATACCTTGATCTCGCCTGTGCCGTAGTCTGTGTCGTCTGCTGCTTCCTCGACTGCATCCGCAACATCCTCTGCAACGTCCTCTGCAACGTCCTCTGCTGCATCTGCAACATCTCCTGCAGCTTCCTCAACCGCATCTGCTGTTTCCGTGGCTGCATCTTCAACACTCTGTGCTGTGTCTGCTGCTGAATCCGCACCGCTACCGCCGCATCCTGCAAGCATTGTAGCAGCAACTGCTGTAGACAACATAACTGATACCAATTTCTTTTTCATTTCTTCTCCTCCATTTACCGAAACTATGGTTTTGGTTTCTATTGCGCAACAATATGCGCAATCGGTTGTTCTGAAAGTAATTGTAGTCCTGTATATTGTTGTGGTCAATGGGGATTTTTTAACAAACGTAAAACGTTTTCCTTATACAATTTGCACAATCGATTATTAAGTCGTGGTTTTAGGGTGCGCGCTTTGCGCAACCGCTAAACCATTGATAAGTACTAGCTTTATGTCCTCTTTTAGTTTGCAGATGAAGTTTGTACAGAAGTGCCATTTTACCCCTAAAATCCTGGCTTTTCGTTCCCTCTGTTTTGAAAAAGCCGCATAAAATAAGGGCGAAAACGCTTTCTAAAAGTGTTTTCGTCCGTATTTTCTCTAAACAAATTATCTTTATATCAAATATTTTGATCTTATCTCAAAATCTTATTCTGCATTACTTCGGGATCCTGCGCGTACTGAATCGCCTTGTCTCTTGAAATCTTTCCGGCTCTGCACAGATCAATGATGGCTTCATCCATAGTGACCATGCCAAGCTTTCTGTTTGTCTGCATAATAGTGATGAGCTGGTGTGTTTTTCCTTCTCGAATCATGTTTCTTACCGCAGAATTGACGTGCATGACTTCGAAAGCTGCTACCCTCGCCTCCTCATCGATTGTTGGTATAAGCTGCTGCGAGATAACAGCTTCAAGAACATTCGCCAGCTGAATTCTGATCTGTTGCTGCTGATGCGGAGGGAATACATCAATAATTCTGTCCACTGTGCTTGCGGCACCGATCGTGTGAAGCGTTGATAAAACAAGATGGCCTGTCTCCGCTGCGGTAATCGCAGTGCTTATGGTCTCAAGATCACGCATCTCTCCCACAAGGATAACATCGGGGTCCTCGCGCAGGGCTGCGCGCAGCGCATTCGCATAATTGTCACTGTCCAGTCCAACCTCGCGCTGGTTTACAATGGATTTATCATGGTGATACAGAAATTCTATAGGGTCCTCCAGAGTGATGATATGCGCTTCCCTGTTGCTGTTTATCATATCGATTATAGAGGCAAGCGTTGTGGATTTTCCTGATCCCGTGGGACCTGTTACAAGCACAAGGCCTCTCTGCCTCTGATACAGATTAATGACAGATGAGGGGATACCCAAAGTTTCCGCATCCGGAATTGTCGTCTCAACAAGGCGGATTGCCATGGCAATTGAGCCTCTTTGTTTAAAAACGTTTAGCCTGAAACGCCCCAGCCCCATAATTGAAAAGGACATATCGTGCTGTCCGTTTGCCTCCAGCAGCTCCTTTTGCTTTACGCTCATGATGGTATCGGCTATTTCCCTGGTATCGTCCGGCAGCATTTTGTTATAGCCCTCGAGCGCGATGAGCTTGCCGTTCACACGCATCTTGGGAGGAATACCAACCGTAATATGCACATCAGATGCACCATGTTCTTTTGCTGTTTTCAGAATATCATCAATCCTTGACATGACATTTCCTCCTATCTTTATCTTGTAGATGTGAGAAGTAAAAGTCAACGAACATAGAATGAAATAAAGCTAAAATTTAGATGAATTTTTGTTACTTTAGAATTTTCCTCTTGCAAAAAGGTCTCGTTTGTATATAATTGTCTTTGCGCGTAAACGCGCTTATTTTTTCCACACGGAGTTTCTCCGTATTTTCCTGTATTTGATTTCGAAGAAATCCTTTGATGCGCTATTTTTGCGCCCGAAAGGAGTATTTTTAATGTTCAGTACAGTAATTTCAGGTGCGGTAAAAGGTATTATGCCGTATCTGATGCAGGTAGAGGTTGACACCTCTGACGGCATACCAATGTTCAACATGGTGGGTTTTATGAGCAGCGATGTCCGGGAGGCTGCAGAGAGAGTCAAAGTCGCCTTGAAAAATGCTGGCTATCCGCTTCCTCCCATGAGGATTACGGTCAACCTCTCTCCCGCTGATATCAGAAAGTCCGGTATCGCCGTGGATTTGCCGGTGGCAGTGGGTATCCTTTCAGCAGTCGGCGAGATTCAGGCAGATGCGCTCGAAGATACAATTGTCATCGGCGAGCTCGGACTAGACGGCGAGGTAAAGGCGGTCAGCGGAATTCTTCCGATGGTGACTCACGCCTATTCCTGCGGTTTTAAAACATGTATACTGCCTGCGGACAATGCCCGTGAGGGAGCGGTTGTTCAGGGAATGAAGGTAATTGGTGTAAGCTCCCTTTCCGAAGTTGTGGCATATCTCAAAACCGATAAAGAAGAACGAAATTCGCTGATCATGCCAACATTAGTCGATGTCGATGCGCTTTTCAAAAATGCAGAATGCCGTGATGACTATCTAAAAGGCATGGATTTTGCAGAGATCAACGGTCAATCCGCGGTTAAGAGAGCTGTGGAAATTGCGACTGCAGGATATCACCATATTCTTCTGATAGGCCCTCCGGGTTCGGGAAAAAGCATGGTGGCAAAGAGAATTCCTTCTATCATGCCTCCTCTTTCGAGGGACGAAGCGCTGGAAGTATCATCAATTTACAGTGTTGCAGGAATGCTGAAAAAGGGCGAAACTCTTATAACCCGACGCCCCTTCATGAGTCCGCATCACTCGATAACCGAGTCTGCCCTTGCCGGAGGTGGATTATATCCTCATCCCGGCGTTATTTCTCTCTCCCACAGAGGTGTAATGTTTCTTGATGAAATGGCAGAATTTAAACGCAATACCTTGAATCTCTTAAGGCAGCCTCTCGAGGACCGCGAGGTTCATATAGCACGAAGCGGTGGCAACTTTTCCTATCCTGCCGATCTGCTTCTGGTTGGTGCGATGAATCCCTGCCCCTGTGGTTATTATCCGGATCTCAACAAATGTAAATGTTCGGAGTCAGAGATACGCAAGTATCTGGGCAGAATATCCGGTCCCATACTGGATCGAATCGATATCAGCATAGAAGCCGCCAAAGTGGATGTCAGCGAGCTAAGTCACGGAACCACTTGCAACGAAACAAGTGCTGAGATAAGAAAGCGTGTGATGAGAACTGTAGAAATTCAAAGAAAGAGATTTGTAAGCGAAGGCATACGTTTCAATTCTGAGATGAGTCCAAAGCAGATTCAAAAATACTGCAAGCTGGGTATCAAGGAACAACGCCTCATGGAGCAGATTTTCAACACAATGGATCTCTCCGCCCGCGCATATCACAAGGTTCTGCGAGTAGCGCGTACAATTGCGGATCTTGAGTGCTCTGAAAATATCGAGGCCCGGCATCTGACAGAAGCTGCCTGCTACAGAATGATGGATTCAAAATATTTCAGCAAAAGAGTTTCAGAAAGGAGCGTGTCATGATAACCGAAAATGCTTACGCATATATGCTCCATAATGTTCCGGGGCTTGGAAATAAGACTCTTATGAAACTCCTTCAGGAATTTGGAAGTTGTAAGAATATCTTTGAAGCCGATGAAAGTCTGCTAAAGAAAATCATGACTGTGAAGCAGTTCAAGGCCTTCGCCTTAAAAAAGAAGCAGTGGAATCTTGAAGCTGAATATGAGCATCTATACAATACCGGAATCGACTTTTATCACTATGGATCAGCAGGCTATCCGATACGACTTCTTGATATCCCGGATCCGCCTTTTGCCCTATACTGCGCCGGCAAACTTCCTGATGAGAGGAGGCCTTCCGTGTCGATTATAGGTGCAAGAAACAGTTCCGAATACGGAAAATTTGCCGCCAAACTTTTCGGCGAAAAGCTGGCGTCCATGGGAGTCCAGATAATAAGCGGCATGGCTCGTGGCATCGACGGCATATCTCAGCAGGCAGCTGTATATGCCGGAGGAGACTCCTACGGAGTTCTGGGCTGCGGCGTAGATATCTGTTATCCCGAGGAAAACCGGAGTCTCTATGATGAGCTGATATCCTCCGGAGGGGTGATATCGGAATATCTTCCGGGAACGCAGCCAAAGCCGCAGTTTTTCCCGCCAAGAAACAGGATAATAAGCGGATTGTCAGATGTCGTCCTTGTGATAGAGGCAAGAGAAAAAAGCGGCACACTTATCACTGTTGATATGGCCCTTGAACAGGGCCGTGAGGTATTCGCACTCCCCGGAAGGATCTGCGACAGCCTTAGCTATGGATGTAATTCACTGATCAGACAAGGTGCAAATATCGCATCAAGTCCGGAAGATATCGTGGATTATCTGAAAAGAAATCTTGGGAAGAATGTTTGCAAAGAATCTTCTGCAATTGCCGGTGGTTCTTCACAAAGTGGAACAGAATCTATAAATGCTTCTTCCACATTTGGGCTTAGTAAGACACAGGAATACATTTTTAATTCTCTGGATTTTTATCCCCAGACCACATCCGTTATTTTTGAAAAACTGTTGTCAAACGGAATTGAAGTGACAGTTGCTCAAGTCATGAACTGCCTGGTGGAATTATGCATTATGGGTATCGTATCCCAGACCGGGACCGGGTTTTATAGGCGGGGTTAATCTCTGCCTACCTCCTCCCTTACCACTTCAGTTCTTACATCATGAGGATAGTACACTGTAGCTTGCAGAACCAATGCAGAATCCGTACCAAGATAAAAGCCTACAACAAACAAAAGAATAAACAATGCGAATATTAGTGAATGATTTTTGAATCAAGACATATAAAATTTCCCCCTCTCCAGCAAAATTATAGCTGAAAAGGGGGACGTAAAATCTACGGATTATGAATAGATTGATGCATAATTCGTACTTGACAATATTAATTTTCCGTGATTTTCACGAATACTACTATCCAAATCAAAAATATCTACACATTATGCCATAAGCATACGGAACATTTCGATTACCTGCTCCTTGGTTGCCTCACGAGGATTGCCGGGATAGCAAGCATCGTTAAGAGCATCTGTTGCAAGTGTATCGAGATCTTCTTCCTTGATCTTATCAAGAGTCTTCGGAATACCAACATCCTCAGAAAGCTTCTTAACTGCGGCAATTGCAGCATCTCTGTACTCTTCCTGGCTCATGTTATCTACGCCCTCAACACCCATTGCTCTTGCAACCTCGCGAAGTCTCTCGCCGGTGTGCTCGCGGTTGAACTCCATGGAGATAGGAAGGAACATAGCGCAGGCAACACCATGAGGAGTATCATAGTGAGCTGAAAGTGTATGAGCCATAGCGTGGTCAATTCCAAGGCCTACGTTGGAGAAGCCCATTCCTGCGATGTACTGACCAAGTGCCATTCCCTCACGGCCTTCCTTGGTATTTTCAACAGCGCCGCGAAGATTCTTGGAGATAAGTCTGATAGCCTCGAGATGGAACATGTCTGTCATCTCCCAGGCTGCTCTTGTTGTATAACCTTCGATTGCATGTGTAAGCGCATCCATACCTGTTGCTGCTGTAAGTCCCTTGGGCATCGAGCTCATCATCTCGGGATCAACGATAGCAACGATGGGCATATCGTGTGTATCAACACATACGAACTTTCTCTCTTTTTCAACATCCGTGATAACGTAGTTGATAGTTACCTCTGCAGCTGTTCCTGCTGTTGTGGGAATTGCAATGATCGGAACGCAAGGGTTCTTTGTGGGTGCAACACCTTCAAGTGAACGAACATCAGCAAACTCAGGGTTTGTGATGATTATACCGATGGCCTTGGAGGTATCCATTGAAGATCCGCCACCAACAGCAACAATGCAGTCAGCACCTGACTTTTTGAAGGCTTCAACGCCGTTCTTTACGTTCTCAATTGTGGGATTGGGTTTGATATCGGAATATATCTCGTAAGGAATCTTAGCTCCGTCGAGAAGATCTGTAACCTTTGATGTTACCCCGAACTTGATAAGATCGGGATCAGAAGCCACGAATGCTTTTTTGAATCCGTTGTTGTTAATCTCGTTAACTACTTCTGCGATGGCACCTGCTCCATGATAGGATGTGCCGTTTAATGAAATTCTGTTTGCCATTATAAATGCCTCCCATAAAAAATTATTATTTTGCCTGCGTTACACAGATATTACCTACCACTTAAAACCTTAGCATTTATGGGATACAAATATAAGTTACACTTTTGATATTTTGTTCCATGATATTCCAAGCTCGGAAAAGAGTTTTGCAATCGGAGCCGGCATGGCATCTATCATCAGATCAGCAAGTTCTGACTCTGATTCCTTCATGCCTTTAAGCACCCACTGAACTGTCATATAAATTGAGGCCTGACAGTACATTTCCAGAAGCTTTCGGATTTTCTTATCCGGAAGCTTCCCTGTCTTTTCCCTTATGAGTCTGCAGTAAAACTCATAAATCATGATAAAGTCATGTTCCTTGAGGTTGTTTTGCTCATCAAAGCGAAAGGCTGCAGAAAAGAATACTCTCTCAGCCTTTATGTACTTGAATTTCTTTATAAGTCCCTCTTTCAGATTTTCCTTACTGCCCATTTCTTTAAAGGACTGCTCAAGGAGTCTGTCGAAGTACCAGTTTATGAGGTCGTACTTATCTATAAAATTGCGGTAGAACGTCTGCCTTGAAACACCACAGATATCCACAATTTGTTTTACCGTAATATTCTCAACAGAGGTTGTTTTCATGCACTCCTTAATTGCCTCTGCAAGCCTGTATTTACTGTCGTTGTTCATGATAATTTGCGTTCCTTATATTTTTCTTATTTCCTATCAGCAATCTTTCTAAACTCTTTGTTCCTCACAATAAAATACACACTTAAAGTTACTGTCCCTGTTATAACCCAGGAAATCGGATATACGCGGAAAAGTGCCTCAAAAGTATGATGGCTCGGAATATAGGTAAATACATAAATCAGCCTGAAGACGCAGGTTCCAAAAATAGATATAACCGCAGGCGCCAGAGAATGGTTCATTCCTCTTAGTGCGCCACCACTGATTTCATAAGATCCTATAAGGAAATGCAGTACGAACGCTGTCATTATTCTTTTCATGGCAAACTCTGTTACCGCCTGATCGGTTGTAAATAGCTGAATCGCCTGATATCTGAAGGTCACCAGCAAAAATACTACCGTAGCAGACACCCCGATTCCACACAGCATGCAAATCCTGAATACTTTTTTGCAGCGATCGAAATTGCAGGCGCCGTAGTTCTGACTGGTGAAAGTTACTGCAGACTGTGCAAAAGCACTCATTGCACAATACGAAATGAAATCAAAATTGGTTGCGGCAGTTGAACCTGCAATCGCATCTGCTCCAAAGCTGTTTACAGCAGACTGAATCACAACATTGGAAAGAGAAAAAACTGCGCCTTGAAGCCCCGCCGGAAGGCCTATCTTCATCATACGGATGAGGTACTTCTTTTTGATGGAAAGCTTTTTAAACTCCAATCTGAACGGTTCTTCCTCCGTCATCAGAAAGCTCAGAACAAGCCCCGCACTGAACATATTTGAAAGCACCGTCGCCAAAGCAACTCCGATTACATGCAGATGGAACACCACAACAAAAAGAAGATTCAAAAGAATGTTTATTACTCCTGCAATCATCATGGCATACAGAGGGCGCTTCGAATCTCCCTTACTCCTAAGGATCGCCGAGCCATAGTTGTATATCATTACTGCAGGCATTCCAAGGAAATAAATGCGAAGATAAACGATTGCGAGAGACATAACATTTTGCGGCGCACCCATAAGTATCAGAATCGGTTTTGATATAAAAAAGCCAATAAAAACGAGTGCAATACCCGCGATGAGAGAAACCGCAATTACCGTGTGCACAGTCTCCTTTATCTGGTCATTTCTTCCTCTTCCGATTTCCATGGCGATAAGAGCATTTGCACCAACGGACAAGCCGATAAAAAAGCTGATAAGAAGTCCGATTACCGATGAGTTGCTTCCTACCGCTGCCATTGCCTCCGAAGAAGCGAATCTTCCGACCACAGCAAGGTCAGCAGCATTAAAAAGCTGCTGTAATATACTGGAAATAGCAAGCGGAAGTGCAAAGATAACAATTTTATCCAGCAAACTCCCGCTTAGCATGTCATATTGTTTTTTAGTTTTATCAGATAATCTATTATTCATATATATTATTATCGCAGAATCTTATTCGGTCTGCAAAAGCAAAATCCGAACTGCGATATTTAATCAATCTCGATAATCACCACTTCCGGATGATTGAAAAACCTTGGAAGCGGTATTCTCTCCCTTGAAAGGCCTCTGCTTACAATCATTTTGGTTTTATCAGATAAAGCATGAAGCCCATCGACATATTTAGGGAAAAGGCCCTGATCCGGCGCTTCTACTCCGTACTTTGTAAAGGGAATTCTCCACTGTCCGCCGTGAGCATGTCCTGCTACAACAAGGTCAAAATTATAATCCTTATACACATCTACCTTTTCAGGTCTGTGTGACAAAAGAATCTTGTAATTATCCGATGTGGTCATGGCGCTTTCAAGCTGCTTTCTCCACTCATCCATGGACATATAGGTGGGATCATCAACTCCGCAGATGTCTATTGTATTCCCACGAACTTCAAGTTCAGTGTTGCCACCTTCAAGCACTGTCACTCCGACAGTTTTAAGATATTCCTTCATCTCCTGTACTCTGCCGCTCCAAAACTCGTGGTTCCCGGCAACATAATAGCAGGGATATTCGGTAGCAAGTTTTTCAATAATCATTTTCGAATTGGAATCATCAAATCTATCATCGAAAATATCTCCTGATAAAAGTACTGCATCCACCTCTTCCTTATCGATCATATTTTTAAGTTTTTCCTGGTCTTTTCCGTAATAACAAGAATGGAGGTCCGTGATAAGTGCAAAACGCACGTGACCGGTAATTTTGCCGCCACTTTCAAGCTTAAAATGCTCTGTTACAGGGATTTCAAACCATGCGGTAAGCGCAAGGATAATAAATAAAAGAATGATTATTATCCATAAAAGCTTTTTGTTACTTCGTGTTTCTTTTTTCATCTAACTATATTTTCCTTGTCTTATATATTTTTCTCTTTTGTCTTCCCCCATCAAAATATGCTTCATTGCATAAGCTCATAGCAAAAACTTCGCCATGCAGTAATTGCTGATATCAAGTCCCTTATCGGTGAGTCGAATACTATCCCCTTCACGAATCATGAGCCCGTCAGATACAAGCTCATTTATTACATCGCCGTAAACTTCGTCAATCTCACGGTCAAATCTTTTTTTGAATTCCTCCACTGAAACACCGCATATCATGCGAAGTCCAAGGAACATGAACTCCTCCATCCTGGCTGTGGTATCAAGTTTTTCTATATCCTCACGAATGCTTTCCGGTCTGAAATCATCACTCACACTTTCATCTGAGATCAGGCACTTCAGGTATTTTTGAAAATCCACGGTATTGTGAAAACGCTCGCCTCTCATGAGCGACGCTGCTCCAAGGCCGAATCCGATGTAGTCACCCCCCTGCCAGTAGCGCTTATTGTGAAGGCACTCAAATCCTTCCGTCGCGTAGTTTGATATCTCATATCTGTGGTAACCGTTTTCAGCGAGAATCGCCTTAGTTAGCCGATACATTACGCGCTCTGTTTCTTCATCGGGAAGCGGAAGGTACACATTTTCGCTTGCAACATTAGTCGCATCACCACTTTTTTCAAGCTGCTCCGCCTCGTCTCCATATATCTGATAGAAAGGGGTCCCCTCCTCGATTATGAGACTATACGCAGAGATATGTTCAGGCTTTGGATCAAGTTTGCAGACAAACTCCAGATTACTTTTCCAGTCCTCGAGGCTCTGCCCCGGAAGGGCACTCATCATATCCACATTTATATTATCAAAACCTGCTGCCCGGGCATTTTTAAAGCATTCCTCAAACTGTGACAGATTATGGATTCTTCCAAGACGCCGCAGTTCTTCGTCCTTTGCGGACTGAAGCCCTATGCTCAGTCTGTTTATTCCTGATTCATGGTAGAGATTAATGGCATTAAAATCAGCGGTTCCGGGATTACATTCGATAGTTATTTCAGCATCCGCAGAGAGGTTGTACTTCGCCTTCAATATGTCCATTATTTCCGCGATAAACTGCGGTTCCACGGAAGTAGGTGTTCCGCCACCGAAGAAAACAGATACAACTTCATAATCTCCGCATTCATCCGCCGCTGATTGCATTTCCTTTTTCAGGGCATCAAAATAAAGTGCCTGCTGCTGTCTCCCCTCCGGAAAGGAGAGAAAGTCGCAGTACAGACACTTCTGGATACAAAAAGGTATGTGGATGTAGATACCAAGTGAAGTCATCAATTTCCCTCATCCAGTTTTAATACGCTGAGGAAGGCCTGCTGAGGTATCTCTACGCTGCCGATCTGGCGCATCTTCTTTTTACCTTCCTTTTGTTTCTCAAGAAGCTTCCTCTTACGGCTGATATCACCGCCGTAGCACTTCGCAAGCACGTCCTTACGCATAGCCTTGACGGTCTCTCTGGCGATAACCTTTCCTCCGATTGCCGCCTGGATCGGAATCTCAAAGAGGTGTCTAGGGATTTCGCCCTTTAGCTTCTCGCACATTTTACGGCCGCGATCGTACGCTCCGTCCTTGTGTACGATGAATGAAAGTGCATCAACCTGCTCATGATTTATCAAAATATCAAGCTTAACAAGTGTAGACTGCTCGTAGCCTTTTATCTCATAATCAAAGGATGCATAGCCTCTTGAACGTGATTTTAAAGCATCGAAGAAGTCATAAATAATCTCATTAAGCGGAAGCTCGTACTTAAGAACCGCTCTGGTAGCCTCGATGTATTCGGTACTGATGTATCTGCCTCGTCTCTCCTGACAAAGCTGCATGATGGATCCGACATAGTCCGTAGTAACCATGATCTCACCGTTTACAATGGGCTCCTCCATAAATTCAATCTCCGCAGGATCAGGGAGATTTGCAGGGTTTGTCAAATCAAACACTGTGCCGTCGGTCTTGTGCACCTTATAAACAACGCCCGGTGCTGTGGTTACAAGGTCGAGATTGTACTCTCTCTCAAGTCTCTCCTGAATTACCTCAAGATGTAACAGTCCAAGGAAACCTGCACGGAATCCAAAGCCCAGAGCCTGTGAAGTCTCAGGTTCATAGAAAAGCGAAGCATCATTAAGCTGGAGCTTTTCAAGCGCATCACGAAGCTCAGGATATCTTGCTGTATCAGCCGGGTAAAGTCCGCAGTAAACCATGGGCATTACCTTTTTATAACCGGGCAGCGCTTCCTCGCAAGGATTTAACGCATCCGTAACTGTATCACCGACACGCGCATCCTGGATATTTTTAATTGAAGCGGTAAAGTATCCTACGCTTCCTGCTGACAATTCATCGCAGGGGATAAACTGTCCCGGACCGAAATAACCTACTTCAACAACTTCCCATGAAGCTCCTGAAGCCATGCACTTAGCGGTCATTCCTTTTTTCAGGACACCGTCCCTTACTCTTACAAAAACGATAACTCCGCGGTATGAATCATATACCGAATCAAAAATGAGCGCCTTAAGAGGCTTATTCGCATCACCTGTAGGTGCGGGAATTCTGTGCACAACAGCCTCAAGCACATCCTCGATTCCCGTTCCAAGTTTTGCGGAAACAAGAGGTGCATCATGGGCCTCAATACCGATGACATCCTCGATTTCTTCCTTTACTTCGTCCGGTCTGGCACTGGGAAGATCTATTTTATTTATCACAGGAAAGACATCCAGGTCGTGGTCAAGGGCCAGATAAACGTTTGCAAGAGTCTGCGCCTCTACGCCCTGAGTTGCATCAACAACAAGGATTGCGCCGTCGCAGGCCGCAAGGCTTCTTGAAACCTCATATCCGAAATCCACGTGACCGGGAGTATCAATCATATTGAAAACATACTCCTCGCCGTCCTTAGCCTTATATACCATTCGCACAGCCTGAGATTTGATGGTTATACCTCTCTCTCGCTCGATGTCCATGTTATCCAGCACCTGGTTCTGCATCTCTCTGCTGGTGAGAACACCTGTGGTCTCAATCATACGATCGGCAAGTGTGGACTTACCGTGATCAATATGAGCAACTATGCAAAAATTCCTGATTTTACTCTGATCAAATTCTGACATTTAAAAATCCATTCCTTACTAATTTGTTTCAATGATGCCTATACATCCTGAAACATGATACCATAACATGCAGCTCACTTCAAAGTCCTTCTAGAGCTGCTGACTAGCCTGTCTTTTAGCTTCTTTTCATCCAGATTTTTCCCGATGAAAACGCACTGGCAGTTATCATCCGGAGAGTCTGTTACAGCATACATTCTATCCGCCAGGTCAAATCGAAGTATTTCACTGCCTACCCAAAGCGTACCCTTAGCCCTGCTCACAAGTCCGAATTCACCTCTAAGGCAGTCCTCCAGGAGCTGAACGAGCTGTGTGGGATTATGTACTCCTGCCTTCTGTATGCTTACTTGTGAGAATACTTCCGAACTGCCGCTTTCAGTTTCATCTGAGACTGTCATCGCTTTAGTACCGTCACCATTGTCATGCGTTAATCCCACAGCCCCATCGCCTGTCAGTTCTGTCTGAAAAAGGCTGTCCCACCATTTATCATCCATCTTCGAGTAATGCTCACTGATAATTTCAGCCTTGGGATTTATTTGCCTGATTTCTTCCGTAACCTTCTTTATTTCATCCGGATCCGCATTTTCGCATTTTGAAAAGACAACTCTGCCCGCATTAGCAATCTGATCTGTATAAAGCTCCGGCCACTCCTTCATATTCTGCCTGAAGGAAAGAGGTGAAATCACCACCGTCGGCTGAAGCAGGAATATCACTTTGTTCAGAACCGGCTTCAGGTTCTCAATAATGCTGCTAAGCTTTCCTACACCTGTAGGCTCTATTATCAAGTACTCGGGATCAAGGGATGAAAAGATCGCAAGCACCGAATTGACGAAGCTGTCCTTCATGGTGCAGCACACGCATCCCTCCATAAACTCCAATACCTTTATATCTGATTCTTTTGATGATGCATTCTGAAGTTCGAGTGAATCCAGGTTATTCGCACCATATTCATTTTCCATTATGACAGGGCGCTTATCCGTCCTTTTAATCAGTTCCTTTATAAACGTGGTTTTACCTGCTCCGAGAAAGCCGGATATAAGTAAAATCTGCATATCTTTAATGCTCCTAACAATTCAAAGTCTACTTAAAAACAGGGCGGTCAGATGACCGCCCCGGAAAATCCTTTATTATGGCTGATTATCAAGAATTACAACAGGTTTAATAAGTTCGGCGGGCTTATCCTTCATAAGCTGTAATGCCTCCGGAATATGCTCCCAGCCGTGGAATACATGTGTTGAAAGCTTGCTTACATCAAGTTTTCCTGAAGAAACAAGAGCTCCGAGTTTTTCCATACGAAGTCTTCCACCGGGCATAAGTCCGCCTGCAAGCTGCTTGTGTCCCATACCTACGCCCCACTCTACTCTGGGGATTGTGATATAGTCGCCGCTTCCAAGATAGTTGACATTACCGATCTTTCCGCCGGGCTTGAGTGACTTAACAGCTGATTCAAAGGTCTGAACACCGCCGCCTGCTACAACGACTCTGTCAACACCCTGTCCGTCTGTCATTGCAAGAACCTGATCCTCGATTGTGCCGTTCTTGTAGCTGATGAATTCATCAGCGCCATAAGCCTTAGCAACTTCAACGCACTTCGGACGTGTTCCTACTGCGATGATTCTTGATGCGCCGCGCATGTGTGCACCGGCAACACTCATAAGACCAACAGGTCCGATACCGATAACAAGAACAGTATCACCAAACTGGATATCTGCCAGCTCAACGCCGTGGAATCCTGTAGGAACCATGTCTGAAAGCATGCAGGCATCCTCAAGTGACATACCTTCAGGCATGTGTGCAAGGTTACCGTCAGCATCATTTACATGGAAGAATTCGGAATCAAGACCATCCTTGAAATTAGAGAACTTCCATCCTGCCAGCATTCCGCCGGAGTGCATGGAATAGCCTGCCTGTGCTTCAAGTGAATTCCAGTCAGGTGTGATAGCAGGTACCAGAACCTTGTCACCGGGTTTGAAATCCTTAACCATACTACCAACTTCAACGACCTCAGCACATCCCTCGTGGCCGAGAATCATGTTGTGGCGATCACCTACCGCACCTTCCCAGACTGTGTGAACGTCTGAAGTACAGATAGCGATAGCGAGCGGACGACAGATAGCATCCATGGGTCCGCAAGCAGGGCGTTCCTTCTCGATCCAGCCCACTTCGCCGATTTTGAGCATTGCAAAACCTTTCATTATACCTTCTCCTCCTTTATGAGTTTTTTGTTTCCCCCGAAACAGTTAGTGACTTAACCATTATAACAAATCTATCGTTTCTTCGAAACCTTTTCCGCAATTAAATCAATCACTCCGGAATCAAGCGTCATCACATTTGATGTGAATATCATTTTCACAAGAAGGACAAGGGACACAAATACAAGTATCGGTATGACGCAGGCTGTAACAATCATAACCGCCAGAGACTCCAAAAGGCCGCTTAAGAATTTCGTCACCCTGTCCACCGTATCACTTGTAAGTGTCGTGAGCTCATCCAAAATTCCGCCCTCGGAATCCGATTCAATATCAAGCTCGTTATACTCTTCAACCGTCTCATTAACTCTTGAAACCTGTGTCTGATAAACCATGTCTGAGAGTTTAACGCTGGCCGGAACAATCATATAAATTATGAGTCCGATAAGAGCTATTTTGCCTGCAACAGCTATCCAGCTCTTTTTCCCAAATATGACCACGCCGCACAGAACAATGCAGGCAAGCGGGATAAACACGGAAAACGCGATATATCCCGAGATGCTTATAAGGAATTTCTCCAGATAGAGGGCACTCAGAATAAGCAGAAAATACTTTGCAAGCTCCGCAAGCTGTTCTGCTATCGGTGTACACATGTCCCCGGGAAGCAGAGAAAGAGTAGCCGCTGTTGCCGCTGCACCGCCGGAAAGAGTAAGAACCGTGTTTATCTTCTCCTCCGTCTGCTCCATCGTATGCGTATGATTTTCAGGTTTCACCGCCCAGGGAGCAACCTTTGTAAAAGAGATAACTGCCACAAGTATAAGAACAACAATCCATGTAAATTTCTTTAATGTCATAGCCGCGCTCCTTATTCAAATACAATTTCGTAGTCCGATGCAGAAGGGAAATTCTTTATAAAATTCATCACCAAATTCTTTGCCTGCTCATCGGATCGTTCCAGAATTCCGCTGTCAAGTGCCTTCTGTTTCGCCGTGTTTTCAAACTCAGCGAGAGAAATATTATAATCCTCAAGCTTCAGCGGATTCCACAATGAGTCCTTTTCGGAATAAATCTTGAAGGTATCCTTATCGACATTCACCGTCTGTATCTCAGACTCCGGCATATGGACCGTGAGCTTCTTTTCTTTCTCATCCTTGGTGATCTCGATTTTCTCAAAATCAATCCCCGCCATGACCGCACCGTCATAACTGTACATGAACTCAGAGGATGTAGGCAGCACGCTCAGAATTTTCTTTTCCTTGGTGTACTTCTCAACCTGCGTAAAATAGTACTCCTGCGTCAGCAGTATCCCCATATTTGAAAGTCCGTCCTGTATCGTCTCAGTGCTTATTGACACCAGGACTTTATCCTTTTGAGGCTTCATCTGCGCTATCGGTGTTTCTCCCTGAATCTCATCCGGGGCGGACTTTTTATCCCTGATATATCCGCACACCAGTATAATCATCACAATAACCGATAATCCGATAACAACAAGATAAATGTTTTTCTTTGTCTGCTCTGAAAAGTTCATCCTTTGCCCTCCGCTTTTCCTGAATGTGTGGTATCGCACATTATCATTGTAAAACGGTTTTTTGCAAAAATATATTGCCGATTTCGCAATTTCCGATAGGTTTATTCCTCTATCTTTCTCTATAATATGTATTATCAATTATAAGGAGGATGACAAATGGACTTTATATACGAAATGCCCTCAAAAATGCTTTCTGAACAACCCAACAAAGGACGCATAGAAATTCTGGAATATGATTCACAGACCTATGATGACGAGGCACGCATTCTGCACAAAAAAGCGCTTGTATATCTGCCTTGCGGATATGATGAATCAAAGAAGTACAACATTCTCTACTTGCTGCACGGCGGCGCCTGCAATCATAATTACTGGTTCAAGGATTTTCCTGAGACGGTTACGATTCTGGATAACATGTTTGCAGAGAAAATATGTGATCCCTGCATCATAGTAACTCCCACTTTCTACCATGATGAAGAGGACCAGCACACACATGATGAATCCAGATGCGAGAACTTCAGATACGAGATCAGAAAGGATCTGATTCCTGCAGTCGAGAGCAAGTATTCCGGCTTTTCAGACAAAAATGTTTCGGAAGAAAATCTGATAAAGACCAGAGACCACCGCGCTTTTGCAGGTCTTTCCCTCGGTTCCATGACCACCTACCGCGCTGCTTTTTATAACAACTTTGATCTGTTTGCATGGTACGGCCCCTTCTCGGGATGCTGCGGGCCTTTCGGCGATCACTCGGTTGAGGTAGAGAGAATCTGCAAGACTCTGGCTGACGGAAAGGCAAACGGCTTCGATCTCAAATACATGCTTTGCTGCAACGGCGATAAGGACATCGCCTTCGAAGAGCACAAGGATATCATGGAAAAGGCTGTCGCCAAGTCAGACCTTCTCATTCAGGGACAGAACTATGATTTCTACATCATCCCCGGCGGAGTTCATGACATCAAGGCATGGCAGCTTCACCTGTACCACGCACTTCAGGTATTCTTTAAATAAAAATATTAAAGCGCCTCAGAGAGTTTTATATACTTCTCTGAAGCGCTTATTTTTTAATTTGTAAGTTCTTTTAGCAGACAAAGCCGCTGCTTATTATTTTCAAAATCCCAGGTGTGGCATGAGCCTCCTAAAGGTTTCATATTTTTTTTAATTCCAACTTTGAGCATATATGAAGCTACTGTATCTGCCATTATTATATGAGATGTAGTTCATACCGGAATTATATCTCTGACCGTTTACATCCTTGAAGGACTGAACAAATACATAGTACTTTTTGTTTGACTTAAACTTCTTTTTCTTAAACTTCTTGATTACTGCTCTGCCGGTGCTTGCCTTACAGGTCTTAACCTTTGTAAACTTGCCACCCTTCTTGGTTGCAATATAAATGTAGTATCCTGATACATCATCAACCTTTTCCCAGTCAACGATAAGCTTTCCGCCTGATACATGTACATCAAGGCCAAGCTGAGTCTGTCCTCTCCTCGGCTTAGCGCCCGGCTGAGTCATAAGGTAAGTCCAGGGTGACCATTCAGAATAAACTCTCTGCTCCTGTCTATTATTTATATCAGAATAAGCTCTTATCTGTACCTTATAAATCTTGTTGTTCTTTACAGACTCACTGAAAGTTCCACCTGTACAAGTTCCCTGGTCGATAACATTGCCTCTTGAATCTGTGAAGATATACTCATATCCATCTGCACAAGCCTGCTTATCCCACTCAATCCAACATGTAAGAGCTGCTCTATACCACTCTTTCTGTCTGGGTATTACAACTCCGGGCTGAGTTTTGCAATGTTTTGTTGAAGCGTACATGCTATTCTTATATCCGGGAGTTCCTATAGCAAAACAAACTGTGCTGTGAGGCGCAAGATTACTGATAGTATATGAAGTCTGTCCCTTCGGAACTGCTATCTGTCTGCTTTCAGCCATAGCCTTGGCCTGTTTTCCGGCATTACCGCTATCAGGATCAGTACTATAACCAATATAGTCCACACCCGGTCCTGTATGAGTCCATGATATTGTAACAGAAGTCTCTGTCTGGGCTGTTTGCATTATATTGCTAACATAGCCATAACTAGCAGCCTTGGTGGAATCCCCACCCATGGCGAATACAATTGCAAATGCTGCCATTGCAACAAGCATCTGCGAGAATTTGAAGAACTTTTCTTTCATTCCCCTTTTCCTCCCTAAAAAATAAAACAAAAATTGATAGTATCGTTGATAACGTTCCCTCTGAAAGTTACCAGCTTCTTATCATAACAATATTTCATTATTAATTTCAAGTATTTCTTTTATCCCCGAAAAAATTGTTCATCCCTTTTTAAATTTGAACTTAGCCTTCTTGGCTCCTGCCTTCTTGAGCTTTTTCACAATCTTGTTATAAGTCTTCTTATCCTTACAGATTACTGTGATCTTAGCTCCGCTCTTAATGCCCTTAAAGCTGCCTCCTCCGACAGACTTGAGGTTATTTGCTTTAATTGTAATATTCTTAAGGTTCTTGCAGCCGTTAAACGCATTTGAGCCTATCTTCACAATATTAGAACCGATAGTAACACTCTTTAGCTTTTTACAGTTCTTATAGGCGCTGCTCTTAATCTCAGTTACCTTGTAAGTCTGGCCGCCGTAGGAAACCTCGCTGCCGATATTTACGGAAGTAACATTTTTATCATTTGCCGCAGCAACAGAAGCAGTGCCGGATTCAGAAAGCTGATACTCATTTCCGCCGTTCTCTACCATTCCGCCTTCAGGCAGCTGTGCGTTTTGATCATTATTATCAATCGCAACAATCGTATCCTGTACAGGTTCTTCAGGTGTTCTATCCTGGCTTTCGTTATTATGAGCCTGTCCGCCATTTTCGTTTGCATCAGGTTCATCTGCCTGACGATTCTGTTCCTGTTGCTGATTCTGGTTCTGCCCCTGCTGCTTCGATACATCCCATGACCAATGTGCATAGAGCGTATGATCCTGAGTTTCCCCAACAACATAGTCTTCAGTAACTTCATATCCTCCGTCTGGCGCTGTGAACCATCCATCAAAATTGCAGCCTTCTCTGTACGCATTTGTAGGAAGTGGACCGTAAGGCTTACCCTCAGTAACATGAATAGGGGACGCTGATCCTGTTCCGCCGTTATAGTCGAAGGACACGGTCATGTTATATATCTTATAGAAGAATGTAAATTTTGTTGTAGCAATCGGTTCAGGATTAGTTCCTTCATATACCTTAAGATAAAATTGTCCTTTATCCGCATTGGAATATTTGTTAAAAAACTCAATAACCACGGAATCCTGTCTTTGAGATAAAGGTTTTATTTCACAATAGTTCCCACTATCACTCGCATAATTTCCCCATTCAAACCTATAATCAGTCAGATCCTGAACTACGCTTCCGTTTTTCAACAGTGTAGCTTCAACCGTATTTTTCTCAAAGATGCGAATACTTTTATTGGGAATAGTACTGAGGCTGTACTCGGCATTTTCATCCTGTGGTTCCTGGATAGTAGCCCAGCGAGCATATATCTTGTGCGGCTTATCTGTTAATACCAGTGTATCCGCAGTGATAGGCTCTCCCTGGTCCTCAATGTACCAGCCCTCAAATGTATAGCCCTCATTCGTAACTATAGGAAGCTCCCCGTAAGGTTTTCCATATATTACTCTTATGATAGTTGTCTTCCCTGAGCCATCATTTTTTACAAAAGTAGCGTTCAAACCAAGTTCATACCAGTGAGCATAAAGTGTTATATCTCCCTTAACCTTATCGGAGATATTTATCTGATTTCCGCCCTCACGCGCATCATACCATCCCTCAAGCTTCAAATATCCGTTGGTAGCTTCAGGGAAAGCTCCATATGCCTCACCATAATTCCTGGTTCTGCTTACTTCTTCAGCCTGTCCGCCATTTGCATCGAAGGTTACGGTATAAGTATTAACTTTCCAATGTGCGTAAAGTGTATGATCTGATGAATAACTAACTATTGTATCTGCTGTGATTCGGCTTCCACCCTGTTCGGAAGTATACCAGCCCTCAAAGGCATATCCTGTTCTGGAAGGTACGGATAATTCTCCGTAGGTTTCGCCATATGCTACTGCTTTTCTTGTTATTTTTCCGCTTCCATCATTACTGTCGAAGCTGGCAGTTAACTCAATTTTTTTCCAATGAGCATAGAGTGTTATGTCGCCCTTAACAGCGTATGTATCCAAAACATTTTTTCCACCTTCAGGTGCATCATACCATCCGTCAAAACTATAGTATGCACGTGTAGGAACAGGCAATTCGCCATACTGCGCATCATAATTCCTGTTTCTGCTAGTTTCTCCTACCTGTCCACCATTTGCATCGAAGGTTATGGTACAAGCATTAGCATTCCAATGAGCATAGAGTGTATGCGTATTGAGATTGGATACAACAGTATCCACAGTTACCTTAACTCCGCCATCTTTTTCTGTATACCAGCCATCAAGAGTATAGCCTGTTCTTGTTATCTGCGGCATGGTTCCGTATGCTTCACCATATCTTACGATTTTCTGAGTATTATTATTGGTGCCATCATTATTTTTATATATTACGTTTACGTTCACTCCGGTCCAATGCGCATAAACAGTCGTATCCGCATCAAATGTTTCGGCAGTACCAATCTGCCTTCCACCGGTTTTTTCGGTATACCATCCGTCGAAAATATAATTAGTCCTTGTAGGAGTAGGTAATGTGCCTATATTTATTCCGGCACTTACCACTCTTGTATTGGTCTCCAGTTGTCCCCCGTTGGGATCAAAAGTTACAGTAACCTTTTGGGCATACTGGGCATCAGCAGCATTGTAATCTGTTTCAGACCATGTCCTTTCAGTGACAGAATAGGTGCTTATAGTATCCGTATCGCAGGTATAATAAACATTTACTTTATTGGGCTTAAGCCATGTTGTAGAGCTTACCTTCTTTCCGCCCGCCAGGAACAGTTTATAAGGATATCCGACACTGTTTGAATCACAGTTGGTGACATCAACAAGATAGATTTTTCCATCATCCATACGCACATGATTCCACATGTGGCCTTCAGATCCCTTACCATCACTCATTGTTCCCGTTATGATGTAGCATTCAATCAAACTGTTTTCAAATGTACTACCATCACAAAGATACTTGAAGGCCTTCGCATACCCTTCACATACAACATTTGTAGTGGGATCTTCATCAAAAACATATATCATTTGCCAGGGATTTCCATAAGGAGTGCTGTCATCTTTTGCAGCTTGCTTGTTATAAGTATTCAGTTCACAAATAGCATCGTTATATGCCTTAAGCTTTTCGTAGTCATTCTTCGCTGCATTGGCTCTTATGATAGCATTAGCATTAGCTGCAGCAGTCTTTACTGCCTTACACTTATTAGTATCTACATCAAATGTGTCCTTTTCCCCGGATACACTATAATTAGCAGATACAGTAAAAGAAAATGTATAATTCTGAACCTCATCCAACTCTAACCAAGTTGTGGTACCATCTCCGTAAATTTTACAGGAAAACCCCGTAGAATGAGATGTACTGTTTCCGAACCAGTACATCTCATAAGGTGAATCAAAGCGAAGCGCTTGCGTTATTTTTGAAGGCTCATACCCCAAATACCCTGTCAAAGTCTTAGTCACTTCTGCTGAAAGATATCCATCGCTATCTCTAAAACTCGAAAGGCCAAAGTCCGCCGGAGTATATTTGTCTTTCCAGTTATCTCCAAAATAATCTTTTAGAGAAATTGACACTGTCATTTTAGAAGAAGCAAGTTCACCATTTGCTATTTTTTCTATTGACTTCTTTAATTCATCGTAAATATATACATTCACTCCGCTAAGCGTTGATCTTCTCTTACTGTTTCTGGTTTTTACTGAAGACTTCGAATAAGCCTGCTTATGCATGAAGCCTTCAAGAAGTTCTTCAGATTCGCCCGCATTATCAGTTATGAAAACTTCTTCAGGTTCTGTCTGCATAAAATTAACAGCCTCTGAAGCATGTACCCCCATGCCAGAAGCTGTTAATATAGTACTTCCAATCATCAAACCTGCCACCGCAGTCAAAACATTGGAAAATCTCTTGTTCATTTCTTAAATACCCTCCGGAAACATATACAAAAATTTTATTTTTTAATCATCCCTTTTTATAGATGAAAACAGCCTTATTCGCTCCAGCCTGTTTGAATTTCTTTACAAGCTTTTCAAACATCTTCCTGTTCTTGCAAATAATTGTGATCCTGGCTCCATCCTTTATGCCCGCAAAACTGCCTGACTCGATTGTACTTAGGCTGTTGCCCCTTACTGTAATCTTATCGAGATTCTTGCAGCCCCTAAAGGCGCCCTTGCCAATTTTGGTAATATTTCTACCAAGGCTGAGAGTTTTTAATTTCTTGCAATTTTTATAGGAATTCGCCTTGATTTCAACGATTTTATAGGTTTTGCCGTTGTAGGTGACGCTATCGCCAATCTTCACCTTTTTGACCTTCTTGTTACTCTGCTTTGTAACAGCAACACTGTCAGAAGAGACTACCAGATAGTTCTTGTCACTACTGCTGATATTATCTCCGATAGCAGTCTCCTGCTCGTTATTTTCGGCATTATCTCCATCGCCGTCAAAAATCCCAGTATAGTCGATATTATCATCTTTTGCAGCATTATCATCAGCGCTTACTGTAAACAGACAGGAAGCCTCATATTCTCCATCGTAAGTCGAAACCGTGACATATGCTCTGCCTGTGCCTACAATCCTGTAGCGACCGTTTTCATCCACCGTGACAACCTGTTCATTTTTGCTTGAAAAGACAAGCGTCTTATTCGTTGCATTTGCAGGAGTTATCGTCGCTGTAAGGACTCCTTCTGTGCCGATATCAGCTCCTGTAGCTTTCACAGTCTGAGGATCAATAGATATACCTGTAACTTCAACATACTGAACGTCACCACCGGAAGCAAGCAGCGTTTTAACATTCTCCCAGCTATACTGTGTTGACGTCGCTTTTGGAGAATTTGTTGAAAAACCATCCCTGTATCTGGTAATTGTTACCTGCGTAGAACCATCAGTATATGAATAATTAGATATCTGAGCTGTTGTCAGATGATAAAAACGGTGCCTTTCCTCATACTCTGTTTCCGCAGACACGCCGCTGATCGTATCGTCGTCGTCCCAGGTGACATCAACCTCGTACCACTGGCCTGACTGCTTGACAATATTCCAGGCATGGCCGCCGCCATCAGCCATTCCGCCTATAACCATAGAATGGATTCCGGCCCCTTCCAGCAAATATTCATAAGCCATGGAGTATCCATCGCAAACTGATAGGCCTCTAAAAAGCGCACCATAAGCAGTGTGGCCTAACTGAGCAGGATTATTTGCATAAGCAGGATTATTTGCACAATCAAAATCATATGTAGTGATTGACATGAGCTTATCGTGAATTGCAAGCTCTTTTCCCAAAACTCCGCTCGCACTTGTTATGCTCTGATCAGAGAGGAACTCGGTTCTCTTAGCTTTCATTGAACTTGTAGTCTGATCAAACCAAGCCTGATTATAAGCAGGATCGGAAGAAACCAGAAAAAGATATGTGTTATATTTTATTTCATTCCCATAATTAACCGGCTCATAGGCTATCTGAATATCAGACATTGTAAGCTGCAGCAAATCCGGATGATCATATCTGACTGCTTCGTATGCATCCTGTAAATCCTGGTCGTAGACTGAAAATACAGCAGTCTCATATTTTGCAAGCGGTGCAAGCTCGGTGTAGCTTACATTGTCTACATCTGTTCCATAAGCAAAGACATGACTGCTTGCTGCCATAAACGCTCTGTAGATAATCTTGGCATTATCACTCAGGTAATTATAATGTGTGCCCGTTGTGACCCCGGTATTGTAATTGGTACTGCCAAGGACATTCGACTTCGCCCCTGTTACAGTTCGTTCTGCCAACTCTACGCTTTCCGGCATGGGAAGCTTTACAAGGTCATTGGTCTTCCTTAAATATTGATTTTTGGGCGCGGCATTAACATCTATATTTGTGAACGGTATTCCACCCAGGATGGACACCGCCACAAACACAGACAACATAAGCGAATATATTCTTTTCATATGCTTTTCGCCCATTAACTTCTAAAAACCTTAACCCTTTTTGAATTTAAACTTTGCCGTCTTTGCTCCGGCTTTCTTAAGCTTCTTAACCACCTTATCGTAGGTCTTTTTATCCTTACATACAACGGTAATCTTCGCGCCGTTTTTTATGCCCTTAAAGCTGCCACCACCGACAGTTTTAAGATTGTTTGCCTTGATTGTTATCTTACCGAGGTTCTTACAGCCGCTAAAAGCGCCCGAGCCTATCTTCTCGATATTGGAGCCAAGTGTAAGGCTCTTAAGCTTTTTGCAATTCTTGTAGGCTTTACTTTGAACAACGGTAACCTTGTAGCTTTCACCGTTGTAGTTGATTGTATCGCCTATTTTAATTGATGTGACATCCTTATTCTCAGCCACCATCACAGTTGCATTACCGGTCTCATCTACGTGATATTCCTTACCCGCAACCTCAATATTACCGTCTGCAGGTAACACTGCCTCATTGGCTGTTGTCTGTGCTGAATCATTTACATCATTCTTAGAAATTGCAGTACCGGTCTCGGTCTCGGAGACTTCCGCCTTCTGCTGTTCTGGCTCAGGAGTCACGAGTTCCTCAGACTGTTCTGGCTCAGGAGTCACGAGTTCCTCAGACTGTTCAGGTTCAGGATCGGAATCTGCCGGTTGTACAGGCTCCGGATCGGGATCTGCCGGTTGTTCTGGCTCCGGATCGGGATCTGCCGGCTGCGTGGGTTCAGGATCGGGATCTGCCGGCTGCTCAGGTTCCGGATCAGGATCTGCATGTTGTTCTGGCTCCGGATCTTCCGGCGGTATAATTGTCCAATGCGCATAGAGAGTCATGTCTCCGGTCACTATTGCCGTAGCTGTAACTTCGTTTCCGCCTTCAGCAGCATCAAACCATCCGTCAAAGGTATATCCCTCAAATGCAGCCTCCGGGAGTTCTCCTATAGCATCACCATAAGCCACTTCTCTTTGAGCATCGGCATATGCAACACTTCCACCGTTTGCATCAAAAGTAACCGTGTATTTTATAGCATTCCAATGTGCATAGAGAGTATGGTCTTCTTTTGCAGTAACTACAGTCCAGTAGTTTACTTTATCTCCGCCTTCTTTAGCTGTATACCAGCCGGCAAACTCATATCCTTCTCTGGTAACTTCCGTCGGAAGACTGTATCTTCTTCCGCATATCTGCCAGATATTATCCTCAACATCACCGGTTCCTCCGGCCAGATCATAGGTCACCTTGATATTTACATAAGGTACATTTATTTCGCATGCTGTTTCGCAGGATCCATCTTCTGATTTAGCTGTTATAATCGCTTTTCCGGGGCCTGTAACAGTATATACTATACCCTCAGCTCCTTTATCCTCTACTGTTACAACATACTTGTTACTGCTTTCCCAGATGATATTCTTATTTGTAGCATTAGCAGGAGCAACTGTGTAAGTTATTATTCCGGTATCTCCGTATTCACATTCAAGCAAAGTATCAGATAAAGTAATATTTCCTACGAAAATATTGTCGTTTTCATCTGTGACATATACGGATGCACTGCTTTTTACTGTACCGTTAGCTGTCATAGCCGTAACAGTAGCACTTCCCGGATCTTTAAGAATGTAATAGCCATAATCGTCTACCAGAATTACATCCGTGTTAGAACTTTCCCATAAAACACTTCTATTGTTAGCATTTTCAGGACTATAGGTCAGTGTAAAGCGCCCACTGTCTCCGGTTTTTCCCGTTAGCTGCTGCGGGGCCAATGTAAGACCCGTAACAGGAACCAGCGCCGCTTCTGAGTTTTTGAAAATAAGCTCTTTTACATATGTATAATTATATGTAGTTCCGTAAGCTATAGGGAATTTTGCCGAAGCATCTGTCCTTGTCCTTGCAGCCGAGCCATCGCTTATCTGCTCTGTCGACAAGTTGTAATAATTGTGCAGAGTTCCTTCATCGGTTGAATTAACATCATCCCATGTGACATCAACCTCATACCATTCATATCCAAGCTGAACAACATTCCAGGCATGACTCTGGCTTGATACAATCACAGAGTTTATGCCGATGCCTTCAAGAAGATATGAAAATGCCATAGCATATCCGTCACATACGGCTTTTCCGTCTTTTACAATGCCATAAACACTGTGTCCCATATTATACACAGTGTTTTCCGCAAGACAATCATAGTCGTAGGTTGTTATATTAAGAAGCAAGTCATGAATAGCAAGCTCCTTAGCATATTTGCCCGTTGCATTTGTTATGGAAGAATCATTAAGAAACCTTGTGCGTCCCTGCTGAATCTCCGCTGTAATCTCGTCGAATTTGGCCTGGTCATATCCTTCGTTCGCAATAAGACACAAATAAGTGTTATACACCTTTACATCAGAAGAAGTATATGAGGTATAGCCTGACCACATCTTAACTACGCATGCGTTAAACTGCACCATATCAGGGTGATCGTATCTAACAGCCTCGTATGCAGCCTGATACTGGTCAGCTGTGAATGTAAACTCCTCAGTATCACCATACGCGACTCCAATCATATGGGAATCTGTTATAAGAAAGCTTGCTGTATCATGGGGATATACATTAAGAGCCGCCTTGTATAATGCCCTGTACATCTTCTTCGAAGTATCATCGAGATATCTGTAGTGGATTCCTGTGTCAGCATCCATGTTCAGATTAGCTGCATTTCGAACCCTAAGCCCTACCCCATTGTAGATAATCGGCTCAAGCTCACCAACTTCAGGTAACGGCGGAGTAACGTAATCATTAGATATGTAGTTGAAATTCTCTGCCTGAACCTTTAAATTACTATTAAAGGTCAGTGCAAAGAAAAATATAAATAGTCCTATGATCAGCTTTAATTTGTACTTCATAATATAAATATGACCTCATAAAAAACAAATTAAGTGACTGTCAGCCCCAACAAATAACATTTTACTCAATCATACTTTTAACATATTTTGCAATTATATTCTATTTTATGATTTATTTCAAGTGCAATTATACTTTTTTTATTTTATATTAATGAAACTACTTATCTATGCATATATCCGGCTTCGACATTGTTCTGAACAAAATTACCCTTGACATTATAGCTGTAAATAGCTAAAATATCATGGTGTATGTGGCATTGACTGTCCGTGTCCGGTTTCATAGCCATATTACCTAATGATAACGTATCAAATTTTCAATTTAGTAACAATATGGAGGAAATTATGGCTAATATCAAATCTGCCAAGAAGAGAATTCTTACAAATCAGAAGAAGGCTGCTAGAAATCAGGCTGTAAAGTCTGGCGTTAAGACAGCAATCAAGAAGGTTAGAACAGCAATCGAGGCTGGTAACAAGGAAGAGGCTGCTAAGGCACTTCTTGCTGCTACATCAGCAATCGACAAGGCTGAGTCAAAGGGCGTATTCAAGAAGAACACAGCTTCCAGAAAAGTTTCTCGTCTTGCTCAGGCTGTTAACAAGATTCAGTAAGATTTATTTATACGAATAATAAAAATACCTCAGATATCTTCTCACCGATATCTGAGGTATTTTTTTACCCTCATCCGGCACTTCGTGCCATCTTCCCCCTAAAAGGGGAAGGCTTTTTATTTTTCTATATTCAGAGTAATATCTTATACTTCCGGATTCGAAAAATCGATTACAGGGTGCTTGGGCTCTGAGACGTGCTCAAGTTCAACTACGTTAAGAAGAGGTCCTACTCCCTGATATTCGGGAACGAGAGCTTTTCTTACCTCTGCTGTAATTTTGATCCATTCCTTCTCTTTTAAGTCAGATGCCTTATCATATTCGCATTTAAATCCCAAAAACTGCATATCCTCCGCACAGCAGGTCATTGCCATTCTTCCGGGAACAAATGCATTATCTGCCATATCAAAGGGCTTAGCGACCATTGCTGTAAAGCTAACCTTTTTTCCGTCATAGCGATCCACATGCTCAAGAGCGTCAAGGTAGAACATTCCATATCCGAAGTTATTAAGCTCGATGGGATCCTGGTTGAGATCAAAAGGAAGATCCTCATCAAGAGTTACATCCACCTCACCATTCATATCTTCAAAAATAATATCCGCTTTCTGGTTTATAGCCTTAACGTTTCTCTTATATGTAGCAAGATCCTCTATTCCGTCACATCTGTTGAAAAGGATAAGCTCTGAATTTCTAAGCTGCTCTGACAGAAGTGATTTCATATTGGTAAAATACAGTTCAAAGCTTGAAGCATCTATTATAGTAATCTGCTGTTCAAGTCTCCATGCCTTGGGGAGTCTGAAGTTCTTGAAATTCCACATGCCGTTGTACTCGATAAGAATTCTCTCGGGATCGTATTTTGCCTCGAGAGCCATAAGTGTTGCGGGTGTGAAATCCTCTTCATCCTCGATAGTTTCCAAAATAGTGTTTGTAGCAGTCAGAAGCTTTTCTTCATACTCATTCTCGCCCTCTTCGCAGACGATAAGGAGTGTCTCCCCCTTTGTCTTAAAGTAAGGCTGAGCAAGAGTATACTTGAAAAAGTCTGTTTTTCCGCTGTCAAGAAATCCATTTATTACATAAACCGGTTTCATTTTCTTTTCTTTATTCCTTCCAAACATATAAAACAATACTCCATGTACAATTGCCCCACCTTTCGGTGGGGCCTGTTATAGTCATAAAATTTTAAAGCTTTTTCCTGAATAATTTCTCGAGGTTGTCCTGGTTGAGTTCTGCACCGATTACGCAGAATTTTCCTGTTACGTCTGCTGCACCGTCTCTAACTACAGGCTCACCCGGAACATAGTCAAACTCAATCCATCCGCCATTCTCATTGGGAACCATGCCCTTCGCACGAAGAACTACTCCAAAGGTCTCCTCTTCCTCAAGTCTTCCGAGCATAGCCTCTATCTCTGCCTTGTTGTACTTGGCAGGTGTCTCCATACCCCAGCTTGTGAATATGTCGTCAGCATCGTGATGATGATCATGGTCGTGCTCATCGTGATCGTGGTGATGATGATCATGGTCGTGCTCATCGTGATCGTGGTCATGATGGTGCTCATGCTCATGTTCGTGATCATGCTCATCGTGGTCGTGATGATGATGCTCGTGTTCGTGGTCGTGCTCATCATGATCGTGGTGATGATGCTCGTGATCGTGATCATCATGGTCATGATCATCTTCATGGTCATGATCATGCTTGTGTGCTCTGTATACAGTTACGCCTTCTTCATCTGTGAACTTCTCAGAACCGTGATCATGATGATGGTGATGCTCATCAGCCTTCTTCGCAAGAACTTCCTTCAAAAGCTCTGCCTCAAGATCATGGTTTCCTTCAAAAGTATCAAGAACCTCTTTTCCTGAGAGCTCCGCAAGAGGAGTTGTAATGATTGTAGCCTTGGGATTGTGCTCTCTGATAAGTTCAACAGCCTTCTCTATCTTTGCTGCATCAGCCTTATCTGTTCTGGTAAGGAGAATTGTTCCTGCATTTTCAATCTGGTTAGTGAAAAACTCACCGAAATTCTTGATGTAAATCTTAGCCTTACTTACATCAACAACCGTAACGGCGCTGTTCATAGTAAGGTTCTCGCTCTCATCTGCTACGTTCTGAATAGCTCTCATAACATCGGAAAGCTTTCCTACTCCTGAAGGCTCAATGAGAATTCTCTCAGGTGCATAGGTATCCATTACTTCCTTAAGAGATGTTCCGAAATCACCTACCAGTGAGCAGCAGATGCAACCTGAATTCATCTCCCTGATATCGATTCCGGATTCCTTCAAAAATCCGCCATCAATACCGATCTCACCGAATTCATTTTCTATAAGTACAGTTTTGGTTCCTGCAAGAGCTTCCTTTAAAAGCTTCTTAATAAGCGTTGTCTTTCCAGCTCCAAGGAAACCGGATATAATATCAATTTTTGTCATATTTATCACACTCCGTTCCTAATACTAAATGTCTCAACGCATATTTTATTACCAGAGGCTTTACTAGTCAAGAAACCCTGTTAGCCTTGGCTATTACCGTCACTTACAGCAGCAGGAATCTGCGCCGGGGCGTTTTCCTCGGGGACAGTTGCATCATCGTTCGCATCGGGGTTCTCTGATTCCTCGGAGTTATTGTTTTCTTCATCAGCACTTTCCTCATCTGTCACTTCTCCTTCATCCTGAGCTTCGGCGCCATAACTATCCATATTGAATATTTCTTCTGAAATCTCAATTCCACCATAATTGGAAACCATAGAAGTATTAAGTGTATTAACTTCATAATTCTGATAAACTTTCGGATAAACGATTACTGCCTTGGTTATATCTCCATGCTTGTAACCGCACGCCGGAAGCCAATACTCGGCTGTCTGCTCGGTTTTCCCGCAAATTACATTTGTATTTGTTATCTCCTTAAAAAAATTACTGTTTTGTCGCGCCTCGTTTCTGTCCGTAGTCTGATGTTTATGATCTTCCGGAATTCTATCTACAACCATTTCGCACACATCACATTTGTATTTCGTATTACTTTCATTGATTTTCATATTACCTGCATTGTATTTCTTATTACTTCCGGTCTTTTCAGTCTCCTCACTAATCTGAGTAAAGTGAGGATGATATATATACGTTCTCGTAGTCTCGTAACATGAGCTTATATGTTTGTGATATACCGGTGAAGTAAAGCAACCTCCCTTGGAAGCTGATTTATCACTGACTACATTTCCGTTTACATCCTTATGATAATGATGCTCATAAGTTACATTTCCTGAACTAATTACATGTGAGGGAATAAGCTTGACTGCTTCAATCAACTCAGCCATTGTTGCATCCTTACCGGCTTCATAGCCGCAAAGGTCGGACAGTATGGATGCTAGTTTATTACGATTACTGTCCGCACATTGAAAAACCTGCTGTACCATTCCGGCAACTTCTTCAATCTTGGTGTTAGCCTTATCTATTTTGGAGTTTGTATCCGAAAGTGAATTTCTGACTTCGTCAATATCACTTCGTGCAGAACCAATCTGTCCCTGAACATCACCTATCTGAGCATTCACTGTTCCAATATCGCCCTTTACATCTCCGATACCTGTTCCCAATGCATCAATGCGGTTGTCTGTACTAATCTGTGCCTGACGAACCTCATTTACTCCGCTTCCAATGTTATTAACATTTTCAGCCACTTTGTTTACTCCATCTCCAACGCTATTAACATTTTCTGAAACCTTGTTGACATTCTCAGAGACTTTGTTAACATCACTTCCAACATTATTAATATGTTCGGAAACCTTGCTGACTTTATCTCCAACTTTCTTCACGCCCTCAGTTGTTTTGCTCACGCTCTTTTCAACATTATCAAGCATATTGATATAGGTAGTCTGAGTGCTCTTAAGATCATTCTCAAGCCTTGTGAGATTCTCTCTTGATTCTACCTTCTCAAGGGTCTTCTCGATGGTTTCAAGATTATTGATAACCGTTTTCTGTGAATCGGAATTTTCCTTCTTGCTCTCTTTAAGTTCTGCCAAAAGTCCTGACACATCACCGCCCGACTTATCACAGCTCTTTTTTATATCACTGAGTGCATTCGTAATCTGGGCAAAGCTCTCCTTATCCTTGTCAGAATCTTTATTTCCGCCCTTTTCCATGCTCTCCTGGAGTTTCTTAATCTGATTATTGGTAGTGGTAATTTCTGAATGTATAGACTCGAGTGCTTTATCAAGTCCGTTTATCTTCTCTACAACCTTTGTGTTGTTTGTGTTTGTATTAGTATTTGTGCTGTTGTTCTTCTCTTTTTCCAGAGTTTTCTCTTTTTCCAGAGTTTTCTCCGTAAGCTCCTTCTGCTCATTCTGAACAGTCTGAACTTCTTTCACCAGCTCTGAGCTTTCTGTAACAACCTTATCAAGTCTCTCAAGATAATTCTCAATCTCCTTAAGCTGATCGTTCGCTTTTTTCTGTACTCCGAGTGAGTCCTTCTTAACCTCCTGCTGAGCTGCATCGGCACTTATCGCCGGAGTTGTCACATAGACGAATCCTCCACACATTATAGTCGCAAGCACTACAGCTGATCCAAGGACAAGCGTATCATGCCTCTTAAGCTTCTTTAAAAGCTCTTTCATCGAGTTACTTTGTTTAATTGGTCTCATAAAACTAAAAACCGCCTTTCATAAAAACTTCTTGGAAAAAAATAAATGGAAAATCGTCACGGAGAAACTCCGGAACATTTGTCGACTGAATGCCGACAAGTTGAGACTATACCACAGCAAAAATTTTGTGGCAAGAGATTTTTTTGAAATTAAGAAAGGCTTAAGATTTTGTTAGAGGTAACTAAAAAGGGGAGGCTCTGTTGCAGTCTAGTGTTCACTCATGGAAAGTAGCGGCTTTATGTCTGTCAGTCTGACGCCAACAGTTTCACCGGTATCGGAGCCGCCGACAAGAATACCGACATAATGTCCGTTTATGTCAAATATGCCGCCGCCGGACATTCCACTGTGGGCAGCAAGTTTTGTATAGATCATCTTATAGCCGTAGTCGACAACAAGAATATCGGGATTAATGACAGGACCGTAAATATACTTGCCGGCGATACCGGTGTCGTTACCATAGTAGTTGTAGGTCTGGACTTCCTTGGCATTTACGAGATGATTGGATTCAAGCGCAATTACTCTCTCATCTTTTTGCTTATCAAAACCTGACATGACAGAGTAATCCAAAGTAACCCTTCTGAGATTCATTAAATCATAGGGCTCTAATGCTGCCGTTTCAACACTGATAATTGCAGCATCATAATAATCATCGATTGTATCAAGGTTCGCATCTGCCACTTTGCCATTAAAGAAAATGACATAGTTACTTTCTGAATTGTCCCACTTCTGCACCACGTGAGCTGCTGTGAGAATTCTTATTTTTTCTGAATTTATAGATATGATATTTCCGGTTCCGTACTGCTTGCCAACCTGTATCTGAACTGTTGAAGATCGTACATTTAGTGCGGTTTTTATAACTGCATCTTCTGTATTTGTTTCTGGAAAATTGTAGGGAACTGCAAATGCATCAATAGAAAGCATGTCCTGTGCAATTTCGGAAGGCATAGGACCCTGGGCAGATGTATGTAATGAATCCACGCCAACAGTGATAAGCATGGCAAGTAATACTGTTAATATCTTTTTCAGATGCATGATTACTTTTCTCTCCGGTTTCGGACATTTTTATATCCAAAAACCCTGCTATAGATTCGATAAAATGACACATACCATATTGCCGATATCAATCCTATAGCAGGGCTTTCGTCCTTTTATGTATGAGCAGGCCTGTAAGCCGGGTTATGTCGAGAATGATCATCTATCTAGGACTGCCGTTACCGACAGCCTCAAGCGACCCACCTGAAAACGGACCGGGCCGGCCCATAGTTTTCTTTTTGGTCTTGCTTCGGATAGGGTTTACATGGCTACAGATGTTACCATCTGCACGGTGGTCTCTTACACCGCCTTTTCACCCTTACTCTTAAAGAGCGGTTGTTTTCTGTTGCACTTTCCCGGGAGTCACCTCCGCCGGACGTTATCCGGTATCCTGCCCTACGAAGCCCGGACTTTCCTCACCCGCGCCCTTACGGGACTAGCGGCCGCGATCATTTGTCCTGCTCATACATAAGAATTGTAGCAATGAATTAAATTATGTCAAGCATATTTGAAAATGAGTACAAAAATAGACGTACAATTATGCACGCCTATTTTACTCGTATTTCCAATAATATCCAATATATCCTCACACCTTAAAGCAGCTGCCACCGACAAACTCCCTGGTGAGTGAGTTCTTGGGAAGTGTCTGCGAGTCGACTGCAACAAAGTAATCAAGGAATTTTAGGAGGCGCTTTGCCTCAAAGTACTCGGGCTCATCCTTTTTGATAGCAAATAGGAGGGGCTCTGCGTACTGCTTCAAAACCGCAAGTTCGTATATCTGGGCGGAGTTGAACATCTCATCCGCACCTTCCTGGAACGGGAAGATGTTCTGGTGTTCGCCGCGTCTTACGGAATCCCACATTGCAATCGTGTGCTTTGCGGTGGCACCGCGGGTTCTGGCATCACGAACTATACGTCTGATGAGACGCCCGTCGGTTGTGGGGATTCTGTTATGTCCGTCAATACTAAGTGTTGTCAGCGCACTAATATAAATCTTAAATTTGGACTCTGCCGGAAGAGCATAGCTCATCTTCTCGTTAAGTCCATGAATACCCTCGATAACAAGTACATCTCCGGGTTTAAGCTGAATGAAATCTCCGTTCATCTCACGCTTACCTGTGACAAAGTTAAAGGTCGGCATCTCAACTCTTTTGCCCTCAAGAAGAGCCACCATATCCTTGTTGAACTGCTCGACATCAAGAGCCTCGAGACATTCAAAGTTGTAGCTTCCATCCTCGTTAAGAGGAGTATCCTCTCTGTTCACAAAGTAATTATCAAGACTGATCGGATGCGGGCGAAGGCCATAGGTACGCATCTGAATTGAAAGTCTGTTGGCAAAGGAGGTTTTTCCCGAAGAGCTTGGTCCCGCGATCATCACAAATTTTACATCCTTGCGCTCATAGATTTTCTGGGCAATTTCGCCGATACGTCTCTCCTGAAGAGCTTCCTGCACAAGCATAATGTCATTGAACTCGCCTCTGCAGATGGCATCATTGAGGTCTCCGACGGTTTCGATTCCCATCATCTCGCCCCACTTTGTGGAACGGACCATTTCATTAAACAGCTTTTCCCTGGGCTCACTCTCCGTGATCTGATCCGGCTGTTTTCTGGATGGAAGATGCAGAATAAGTCCGTCGTGATATTTTTCAACCTTGAACCACTTTACATAAGAGGTGTTCGGAAGCATATATCCATAGAAATAGTCGCTGAATTCATCGAGCTTATAGACATTGACCTCGGAGCTTCTTCTGTAGCGAAGAAGTCTAACCTTATCGTCCATACCTTCTTTTCTGAAAATCTCGATGGCATCTGCAAGGGGATACCCCTTCTTGGTTATAGGAAGGGCATCATCCACCATATCCTGCATTCTCTTCTGGACTTTTTCGGCGAACACTTCAGTTACCTTGAAGTCACTTTTTATACTGCAGTAAAAACCATTACCGATTTTGTATTCAACCTTAGTGAAGGCATGATGTTTTCCTGAGACATCGCGAACAGCTTTGATGAGCATCATGATAGCAGTACGGGTGTAGGTGTTGTTGCCAATCTCATCCGCAGTAGTAATAAAGGTCAGGTTTTCATCCCTGTCCACTTTTTTCATGAGCTCACGGATTCTGGATCCGTAAACCACTGCTACAATCTGATTGTCATACTTGTGCTGGAATTCTCCGGCTATCTCTTCAAAGGTTGTGCCCTTTGCGTATTCGCGTTCTTCGCCTTCTATATTGAGTCTTGGCATATTGATACCCCCTCATCCGTCAGCTTTGCTGACACCTTCCCCCCCAAGGGGAAGGCAAAAAATGATATCTTCGCTAATACCTCCCTTAGGGGAAGGCGTTAATACAAATTAAGTACGATTGAAATATCGTTTATTTTACTTATAATATCATGTATTCTTTCGCTATGCTCATTTTCAGATAATTTTAATAAAATGCTTTCCAGGACGCTCTTCTCGTGGGTCAGGTACTCGTAGAGAGTTTTATCCCTGTTAAGGAAAAGAGTGGGGCCGAAGCGGTCGCAGATTCTGATGGCGTCTTCAGCGGAAGATATTTCTTCCACTACCTTCTCATAAGCTTCATTATTATCATCGTCGCTTACTCTTACAAGCATGGCGGTGTAGTATTTTCCATCCTCGAAAATCTCAGCCTCATCCTCTATGAAAAAACATTGCTGCCTCAGATACTCTCTGAAAGCTCTGAGGTCCGACTGGGGTTGAAGGATCATTTTCTTTATCCCTTTTTCACGGGGAGAGCCCTCTTCGAGGATTCTCTTCATCAGTAGTCCGCCCATGCCGGCGCAGATAATCGTATCAGCCTCGCCTGGCTTCAGCTTTTCCATGCCATTTGAGAGCCTTGTTTCTATCTTGTCTCCAAGACCGTATTCGGCGATGTGCTGTCCTGCTCTCTCAAGCGGTCCTTCATTTATGTCCATTGCTATCACATGATCACAGGCGCCGGAATTAATAAGATAAATCGGAACGAATCCATGATCCGTCCCGATATCGCACACGCAGGCAGAGCCCTTTACAAGCTCTGCTACTGCGCTAAGTCTCTTAGATAAAATCACATTTTTCATAGTGTTAATCCAGATAATCCTTAAGTTTTCTGCTGCGGCTGGGATGACGAAGTTTACGGAGCGCTTTTGCTTCGATCTGCCTGATACGCTCACGTGTTACGTTGAATTCCTTGCCGACTTCTTCAAGAGTTCTTGCTCTTCCGTCATCAAGACCGAAACGGAGGCGAAGTACCTTTTGTTCACGCTCTGTAAGGGTTCCGAGAACCTCAACCAGCTGCTCCTTGAGGAGTGTGAAAGCTGCTGCATCAGCGGGTACCGGAACATTGTCATCCTGAATGAAATCACCAAGATGTGAATCTTCCTCCTCACCGATAGGAGTCTCAAGTGATACAGGCTCCTGTGAAATCTTTAAGATCTCACGCACACGCTCTACCGGAATACCCATCTCCTTTGCAATCTCCTCGGGAGTGGGTTCGCGGCCGAGTTCCTGAAGTAACTGTCTGCTGATACGGATGAGCTTGTTGATAGTCTCAACCATATGAACAGGGATACGAATAGTTCTGGCCTGATCGGCGATCGCACGTGTGATGGCCTGACGGATCCACCATGTAGCGTATGTGGAGAACTTGAATCCCTTACGAAAATCGAACTTCTCAACTGCCTTGATAAGACCGAGGTTACCCTCCTGAATAAGGTCAAGGAAAAGCATTCCTCTTCCGACATATCTCTTTGCAATACTTACAACAAGTCTGAGGTTAGCTTCTGCAAGGCGCTTCTTTGCCTCATTTCCCATAAAGGAAATGCTCTTAAGTTCCTTCTCATCCTTGTCCTTAACTCGCTCGTAAGCTTCCTGTTCTTCCTCTTTGACATCTACCTTATCGGCGCCGCCGGCTTCCATGATACGCTCAGCCATCATACCGTCTTCCATCTGCTGTGCAAGATTGATCTCCTGATCAGCGGTAAGAAGCGGAACCTTACCGATTTCCTTAAGGTACATACGAACCGGATCCTCGATGCTTATTCCGTCCGGAACCGACAGGTCGATATTTTCCATATCAACCTCTTCCTCATCACCGAGTACCACTCCGTCATCATCGGGAATATCAACATCCACATCATCTTCCATTCTGATGATGTCGATTCCTGCAGCCTCAAGCTGCTCAAGAACTCTGTCGAGGTTGTCCTCATCCAGATTAAGTTCTCTTAAGAAATCACTAATCTCGTTGTAGTCGAGAGTGTTCTGCTTCTTTTTGCCAAGAGCGAGAAGTTCTCTGATTTTCTGTAAAAACTTCTCTCGGGTCTCCTCATCGAGACCCTCACTACTCTGTTCGCCCTTAGCGCTTGTATCTTCCTTTTCCTTAGCTGCCTTCTTTGAAGATCCGGTTGCTTTCTCAGCCTTCTTAGCTGTCTCTTTTTTAGCTGTTTCCTTCTTCTCTGCAGGCTTCTCAGCAGCCTTCTTTGCAGGCTCCTTTTTAGCAGTTTCCTTCTTTACTGTCTCTTTCTTCTCTGCTGTTTTTTTCTCAACAGGCTTTTTTTCAGCCGCCTTCTTTGCAGGCTCTTTCTTTGCAGTTTCCTTCTTAGCGGTTTCTTTCTTTGCTGTCTCTTCCTTAGCTGCCTTCTTTGCAGTTTCCTTCTTTTCTGCTGTCTTTGCGACAGTCTTCTTTGCTTTATCCTTGTCAGCTGCCTTGCCGGTCACTTTCTTATCTGCCACTACGTTACCCATCCTTTCAACTTTTGTCTCATGCCTTCAAAACGATCTTCGTTCTCGACAATTCCTCCAGCATACGTTTGCCTTCGAGAGTGTAATTCCACCTCTCCGGAGCATCTGCCTCCATATCCGACAGCGTTTTTTCATAGCCGGATTTTTTTATGTCATAGAGAATGTCATGCATAGCCTTTTCACGTTCATCTTTTGTATCCACCTTAACAAGGTTAGTGTTGAAAAGCTCTGCGACCTCTCTTTGCTCCTCTTCATCGGTAAAATGGTTCATGACCTTCGCCGGATCAAAACTTCCGTCATCCAGTCCCTTCCACATTTCATCCGCGATGCTGCGGTACATCTCATCTGCAAAATCTTTTGGACCTATCCATTTCTTTACTGCCGAAAAAACTTCAGGCTCATCTGCAAGCCATGTTATAAGTAGTCTTTGCGGTTTTCTCGATGGATCTTCCTTTGGAGTGTTGTACTGCTTAGGCGTCTTCGGTCTCTCTGAAGACTTCACAATACCGCCCTCGGCAGCGAGTCCCGCCACCAGTTTATGCAAATCATCAGCACTTATCATATAGCGCTGTGCTACCGCCTCAAGGTAATTCTCACGCTCCACTGCCTCGGTAAACTCACAGAGTTTTTTTCCTATATATCTGTGAAACTCTGTCTTCTCGGCCGGATCGCTCATATCAAACTCTTTTTCTTTTACTGCTATTTCAAAGAAAAACGGATTTTCAGCCTTTTTGATTCTCTCCTCAAAGGCTTCCCTTCCTTCATTTTTTATGAATTCATCGGGATCTTTGTAGGGCTTTAAGTTGAGTACTTTTCCCTTTAATCCCGCACCCTTTAATATCTCTATCCCTCGAAGTGCGGCGCTCGTTCCCGCTCCGTCACTGTCGTAGGACAATATAACCAGATCCGTGTAACGCTTTAAAAGACTTGCCTGCTGGGATGTGAACGCCGTTCCAAGTGAAGCAACCGCCATATTAAATCCGGCCTGATGCATCGCTATGACATCCATGTATCCCTCGCAGATTATGATGTAACCTGCCCTGGCATTTTTTGCATAATTAAGTCCGAAAAGGTTTCGGCTCTTATCGAAAATCATGGTCTCCGGAGAGTTCAGGTACTTGGGTTTGCCATCTCCCATCACTCGTCCGCCGAAGCCTATGACCTTTGAGTTTGCATCTAAAATCGGAAACATCACACGGTTCCAGAACTTATCGTGCGTTCCGTACTTTTCATCGTGTGAGGCGAGCCCCGCGTCAATTATCTGGGAGTCGCTGTAGCCCTTGCTCTTTAAATACTTCACGAGGTCGTCGCTCGTGACATTGGAATACCCCAGCCCGAACTTTTTGATGGTCTCGTCGGAAAGAGCTCTATCCTTAAAGTATTTAAGGCCTTTCTCACCGGCCGGAGATTTCAGCTGATATACATAATATTTGGCAGCTTCCTTGTTTATCTCCAAGAGAGTCTGGCGCTTATCACGCATCCTCTTCGCTTCCGGGGATTCATCCTCCTCAGGAAGCTTAACACCGGCTCTCTCCGCCAGCGTCTTCATGGCCTCTCCAAATGTTAAGTTGTCGTATTTCATCAAAAATGAAAAGACGTTTCCACCCACTCTGCAGCCGAAGCAGTAAAACATCTGCTTGCCCGGCGATACGCTGAAGGATGGCGACTTTTCATTATGAAAAGGACACAGTCCCACGTAGTTGGCACCTGCTCGTTTAAGGCTTACATACTGACCTATAACGTCGACGATGTCGTTGCGGGATCTGACCTCTTCTATGATCTCGTCAGAATATCTCATGTTGTTGTCCTAAATCTATAGTACGTTCCAGCTCTTGGGTACGAAGTACTCCTGGAACCTTGCAATCGCAAAACGGTCTGTCATTGAGCTTATGTAGTCACAGACAAGCTTTTCTTTTGGCTGTGAATCCATGAGTCTTTTCAGGTAATCCGGCAGAAGATTTTCATGATCCATGTAGTACTGATAAAGTATCTTCACAAGATTCTCGGCCTTCCCCTCCTGGTTCTTGGCCTTCGGATTGGTATAAACGCTCTTAAACATGAAAGCTCGAAGCGCCATAAGGGCTTCATGAACTTCCTCCGACATGAGGATGTCGTTGCGATTGGTGCTGGCCTCCACAATGTCATGGATAAAGGTGTCTAGCCACTCGCGGTTACTGTGTCCGATTACTTTTGAAATATTCTCAGGCACATCGGATTCCTTAAGAATGCCTCCGCGGATAGCGTCATCCATGTCATGGTGAATGTAAGCAATCTTATCAGAAAGACGCACCACTCTTCCCTCGAGAGTTACGGGAGTCGTGTCCATCTCATGATTGATAATTCCATCCCTTACTTCAAAAGTAAGGTTGAGTCCCTGTCCGTCCTTCTCCAAAAGTTCCACTGTTCGAAGGCTCTGCTCGTTATGTTTAAAGCCATAGGGACATATCTCATTGAGTGCCCGCTCTCCGGCATGGCCGAAGGGTGTGTGTCCAAGGTCGTGTCCAAAGGCAATCGCCTCTGCCAGGTCCTCATTGAGCTTAAGCGCTCTCGCTATAGTTCTGGCATTCTGGGCAACCTCAAGCGTATGGGTCATCCTGGTTCTGTAATGATCGCCGTCCGGCGTCAGGAAAACCTGCGTCTTATCCTTTAGTCGCCTGAAAGATTTGGAATATAGGATTCTGTCCCTGTCCCTCTGGAAGCAAGGTCTGATATCACAGGGTTCCTCCTCCGTGTTCCTCCCCCTGGAATTCATGCTAAGGGTAGCATACGGACTTAGGTTCAGTCTTTCTCTGTTTTCTAAGCTTTCACGTATTTTCATACACACTCCAGTCTGGTACCAAGCCTGAAATCTTGGATTTTCCCGGAAAAACTCCTCACTTTAGTAATATTCTGCGGGAATTTTGTATTTCCTTTTTTATTTTATAAAAAACTTATCCCCCAAGGGGAAGGCGTTATTCTTTCCACTCACGAGACTCGTATTGTTCGTTTATCCAGGCGATGGCAGCGTCGAAGCCTTCCTCTGTAATCTCGAACTTTTCAGAGATTTTCTTTTCATCCTCAGTGTCGTGATAGCTGTAGGGCTCAGGCCAGACCGTGGCCATAAGACGGGATTCCGGATTTCTTTGCTCCACAGGTGTGAAAACCACGTTTTCAAGCGGTTCTCTGGCAAGACGGTAACGCATTCCTTTGTAGCTTCCAAAGAATGCTTCGCCGTATTCATAGTGCTTTAGATTAAAAAATACTTTCTTTTCAATAGCCATAAGTGCTCCAATGATTTCACCTGGCTCGAATACTCTCGCCAGGTGATCTTTTCTTTTAATATGTAAATTTTCCTGTGTCTTTGTGGTTAACCACATAGTAGGCAGCATTTTCCTCGGGCTTTAAGTAAATCTGAAGCTCCTTGATGTCAGATGCCTTGTGGCCTAAAGATATGTACTGCTCACGAATCTTATCAGCAATATCCTGAGTTCTTACTTCGTAGTCCTGATACTGGATAAAGAACTCTGTCTTGGTGCTCTTCTTGGCAGCTGTCTCAGTGATATCCTTAGTTGCTGCCTTGACCGCATCTGCTGCCTTCTCACTCTGCTCTTTAATTGCCTTTGTTGCGGGAGCAGTTCTCTTCTTTACTTCTTTTATTACAGGATCTGCTTTCTCCATAACATCCTTGATCACAGGATCAGCCTTTTCCTTTACATCCTTGATCACGGGAGCGCTCTTCTCCTTAACCTCGTCAAGCATCGGCTCAGCCTTCTCCCTTGCCTTCTCGATGTAGGGCTCTACCTTTTCAACATAGGGCTTTGCAGCCTCCTGTACATCCTTAGCAATATCCTTGAGTTTATCTGTAGTCTTCTTTGTTGCCATTTTTCATACCCTCCTAAGTTAGTTTATAGATTATCTGAATTTGTTCATAAAATTGGCTAAAGGTCCGATCGCATCCTGAAGATCCTTAATACCCTGATTCAGGCCGTCGAAATCAATGTTTGCCATTTTATCAAGAGACTCTGTCAGCTTATCACCGTTATCATTCAAAATCGAATTCATGTTATCACCGGTGGACTTAAGTGACTCGGCCATCTTATCAATGTTATCTATTGTGGCTTCTGCCTTGCCAATAGTCTCGTAAACAGAAGTCGCTGCCGTCTCAACCTTATCCAGAGTGCTTACGACTCTGGGAACAATTGCAAAAATCGAAATACCCACTGCAACCAGTATCACCAGAACGCAAACAGTTCTGATTTTCTGAAGTTTAAGGCTCTTATTAGAATTGTCCAGTAATTTCTGCATCACTTCATCATTACCCATATTTAATTGCCCCCTATCTCTACTTAGCGCAATTAGCGCTGATTTACATAAAAGTATATGCTTTTACGGCAGATTTTTCAATGAAAACACGTCAAAAACCATGAAAGTACATCATTTTAGTTTGTTCTTTTTTTCGTAATATTTTATGCAAATTTAAGAATATAAAAAGAGTCTTTTTATAGGAATATGATACGTTTATTAATGATAAATAGGATTGCCATATCATCGAAATAATTAAGCGCAATTTTTTATCAAATAACAGTTATTTCCTTTTTGCTAAGGAGGACATTATGAGTGACAAGCCCACAAAAATCCGCAAAACCGGAAAGATAAGGAACAAGCTTCTGCTATACATCGTTCCTATCGTAGTAATCATGATCATCATTCTTATCGCCATCGCTTCCACCATGTCCAAAAAGCGTATGACCGAGCTTGCAACGTCCAACCTGAATTCCTCAATTTCGAATCAGGCTGATAACATCGTTGCATGGCTAAATAAGAATCTGGAGTATTTCTCAACGGCAAAGCAGTCCATAGAAGCTGCAAACCCTGATGAAGCACAGCTCCAGACTATTTTGGACGGTTTCTATGGTTATAACAGCGATTCCCCTGAGGGACTGCGCATAGGAACTGCCGATGGCGCATATTATAAGGCCACCGAATCTACTCTGGAGGAAGCGAATCCCACTGAATCCACCTGGTATAAACAGGGTCTTTCAAGAGTTAATCTTCAGTACGGAACTTCCTATACAAACTCCCAGGGCAAGGATGTTATAAGTGCATCCGGTATCTTAAACATGGGCGACGAATCTATCAAGGTTATAGCAGCTGATGTTACCCTTGATAAAATCACCATTATCGTAAATTCAGGTGTCAAGATGGATAAGGCCAGTTCTTTCCTCGTAGACACAAATGATAATACGATTCTTGCTCACAGAGACACTGCTCTTGTATCCACTAAGATTGCGGAGGACAATGGTGATGTTCTTCTTGCCAACGTGGCAAAGGCAATTAACGCTGAAAACTATACAACGAAACAAATCGGCAACTATGTAGTTGCTTTCAAAACAATAACCGGAACTGATTGGGTACTTGTATCATATATCGAACAGGACGTAATAATGGCCAGCATCAAAGAGCTTGTTAATTACCTTGTAATTGCAGGTCTCATAGCAACCATTCTTATCATCATCCTTATTCTATATGTTGTCAGCAGAGTTATTGCTCCTCTTGCAGGCATCACCAAGAGTATCAACGCTATGAGTGAAGGTGACTTCACGATTGATGTCAAAGCAGAGAGTAATGATGAAATCGGTGCCATGGGCGGAAAGATTGCAGAATTCGTTGAGAGCATGAGACATATGCTATCAAGTATCAGCGAAGAGTCCGAAAAGCTTAAGGCAGAGTCCGAGGCTTCAGATTCCGTTTCAAGAAGCATGTTCGATGCATCCCAGTCACAGGCTGAGGCAATGCAGCAGCTGAACGACACCGTTGATCAGCTTGCTTTAGCTGTCGGCGATATTGCAAACAATGCTACCACTCTTGCAGCTGTTGTTGCCGACACCCGTGACAATTCAGTCAAGGCTGATGAGAGCATGAAGGAAACCGTAAAGATTTCCCAGAAGGGCCGCGAGGATATGGAAAAATTATCCCATGCCATGGATGGTATCCAGACCGCAAATACCAAACTTGTTGATTCCATCAACGAAGTTGGAAAGGCTTCCGAAGAAATTACAAATATTGTCAGCATGATCGGTGAAATTGCTGAAGAGACAAACCTGTTGTCACTCAATGCATCTATCGAGGCAGCAAGAGCAGGTGAAGCCGGAAAAGGCTTTGCTGTTGTAGCTACTCAAATCGGAAAGCTTGCTCAGACAAGTTCAGAGAGTGCAACCAATATCTCCAACCTGATTGAGGAAGTTCACAGACTTATCGATGAGGCTGTAGGCCAGGCTAATGCAAGTGCCGACAGCATTGAAGAAAACAGTGAGCTTATCCATGTAGCTGTAGAAACCTTCGATCAGATTTATGAGAACATACAAGCATCAAATGACTGCATAGAAGAAATGATCAGAGATGTTGAAAAGGTTGATGATGTAGCAACGAACGTAGCTGCCATTGCCGAAGAACAGGCAGCCAGCGCTGATGAGATACTGGCAACCTCAGAGAACATGGTTGTGGAAGCAAAGAACATTTCCAAGCACAGTGAAGATGTGGCAAACAACTCCCACGAGCTGGCAGACACATCCGACACTCTTACTTCCCATGTTCAGAAGTTCAAGATTTAAGAGGAGGTCTTATCGTGAAGAAGAATTTTTATACTAAATTATTAAGTATTGCTGTAGTTCTTGTTCTTACGGCATCCACCCTGACAGGATGCGGAAAAGCTTCCTCCGGTGGCGGATCCGATGGATCCGGTGTGAAGGTGTTTTTCTCCACACTGACTCTTGATGATTTCAAAGAGCTTGTCCAGAACTCAGTAATTGAAGCAGGTGCAAAAAATGGCGTAACTGTAGATGTAGGAACCCCGTGCGCCACCGTGGATGAGCAGGTTCAGCAGTTCAGAGATGCTGTAGCAAAGGGCTACGATGCCATTATCTGCAATCCTGTAGATGCCGATACTGCACTTCAGCTTGAGGTTATAGCAGGTGATATTCCAATTCTGTTCACCAACACACAGCCTGCTGATGATTATCTCAAGCCCGACAAATACATGTATGTGGGTAGTTATGAGATTGATGCAGGAACCATGCAGGCCGAATATGTATGGAATACTCTCGGAAAACCGAAGAGCCTTAACGTAGTTCTTTTCCAGGGACAGCCCGGACACCCCGCTGCTATCAAGAGAACTCATGCGGTTAAAAAGTATTTCATTGATAATGGCGTAGACGTAAACTATGTATTCAACGATACAGCTTACTGGGATACTCAGAAGGCAGCCGATGGTTTCAAGACTTTCCTTAAAACTCAGCAACCCTATGACTGCGTAATCTGCAATAACGATTCAATGGCTATCGGCGTTGTTCAGGCGATGGACGAACTGGGTATTGATACCTCTGCTATTCCTGTTGTAGGTATTGATGCAACAACAGACGGTTGCGCTTCCATTATGAACGGAGGCATGCAGTTCACAGTTCTCCAGTCTGCATCCGACCAAGGCGCAGCCTGCATCGAAGCAGCTATCGCTCTTGCAAAAAAAGGAACCACAAAGGATGTCGAGTATGTAACCGACGACCTCACCTTTGTATGGGTTCCCTTCACACCTGTAGACAAATCTAACGCTGGGTCGATTAAGTAATCTTTTTATAAAATAATACGCCCCGACAATATATATTGCCGGGGCGTAGTTTTTCATAAAAATTCCCCTCATCCGCCCTTCGGGCACCTTCCCCCCAGGGGGAAGGCTTTACTATTTTGCCTTCCCCCTGGGGGGTGGAAGGCTTTACTATTTTGCCTTCCCCCTCTGTGGGGAAGGTGGCACGCAGTGCCGGATGAGGGTTTTATATCGTAAGCTTGCCCTTCTTGAAATGTTTGCGGCAGAGGGCGATGTAGCTTTCGTTGCCACCCATGAAGACCTGCTCGCCGTCACGTACGATCTTGCCATCGCATATTCTGGCGTTGCAGGTTGCCTTTCTTCCGCACCAGCAGACGGTCTTGACCTCTTCTATCTTGTCTGCGATCTCCATAAGGCGCGCAGAACCCGGGAAAAATTTCTCCTGGAAGTCGGTACGAAGTCCGTAGCAGATAACGGGAACCTTATCAAAATCAACGATGTCCGAGAGGATGTCGACCTGCTCTGCAGTAAGGAACTGAGCCTCATCGACTATGATCGCATCGTATTTTTCTATCATCTTATGCTTTCTGTGGTATTCATCCAAAAAATCCTCCACAAGCATACACTCTGCCTGAAGGCCGATTCTTGATCTTATGATTGTAGCTCCGTCTCTGTTCTCAAGACCGGGCTTTAATATGATCGAGTTTTTACCTCTCTCATGATAATTGTAATTGACCATTAGCGCGTTGGCTGTCTTGGATGATCCCATCGCACCGTATCTGAAATATAGCTGTGCCATTAACGTATCTCCTCCTGATTTTTCGGCGTGCCGCATCCCTATCTTACCATATTTTTCATCCTTTTTTTATAAAAAATACAGACCTCGGACATGTCACGTACACATGATTAAGCTAGATTATATGTAGGAAATTTCTTGCGAAAAGGAGGTCTCTTACTATGAAAATATTGAAATCTTTCATGGCAGCGATGATTATTTTTTTGCTTTCAGCAAACACCGCACTGGCAGCTGCAGCCACCGATAGCGATATGATTGACGCAACCTCTCCCGATGCCGATATTCAGGTAATGGAAACCTATGAGCACTCTTCTGAGTGGGGTTATAAGTACCTTATCGCCGTATGCAAAAACAATACAGATGAGGATCTTGAGGTATCCTGGGATACCGTTAGTTATGATGCAAACAATAATATTCTGGAAACCGGCTCATCCTACAGTTCTTACGTAGTTGGCCGTCAATGGTTTGTACTCTATGCTCTTTTCCTTGACTCTGATGATGCGGAAAATTACGATTACAAGATCAAAATAGATAATGCACAGTACATTGTTCCTGCACAAAATGATGTAACCCTTGAGGCATCTATGTCCAGCAACGGCAAGCTGATCATCCAGGCAACAAACAATAGCGACAAGGATATCAGTACCATCCAGGCAGCTACTTTGTTCTTCGATGAAGATCACAATATCGTAGGTTTCGAGGATTCCTATGTTGTAAACAGTAACTACAACGTAAAGGCCGGCGAAACGGTAGTGAACGATCTCACTCCTCCCGATGGCGCCGACACCTACGAAATCTACTACACCGCCTACAGGTACTGATGCCCTAAAATCTATGGAATAATACGTCCCCGGGATATATGTGTTCGAAACCAGCCGATTATGCGCGTAGCGCAACGAGGCTGGGAGCGAATACACATATCTAGGGGGCGTATTTTTTACATGGTTTCGTCCTGGTGGTGGAGGTCCTTCATTTCGTACATTTTTTTGTCGCTCTCGGCGAGACAGTCTTCCACGCGGGTGGTATGCTGCATCCTGGTGATGTACCAGCCCTGAGAAATACTCAGTTTGAAGGGGAAGGCTCCGGCTGCATTTTTTCTCTGCATACTGCTCTCAATCTTAGCTGCCACCTCCTCTGGTGATGCCTTTGAGGCAGGGAATACCATAAGAAATTCATCGCCACCGGTTCGCGCACAGATGCCGCTTTTGGGGCATTTCTTTTTTATGATCTTAGAGGCAGTTACTATAGCCATATCTCCTGCCTCGTGTCCAAGATTGTCGTTAATCTTCTTAAGGCCGTCGAGGTCGAGCGTCATGAATGCGATTTCTTCCTTAGATGCAATCCATTCCTTTGTATTCTTTGAAACCCACATCTCAAAACCGCGGCGGTTACTCATACCGGTCATGAAATCAGTAAGACTCTTCTGTTTTGTCTGCTCCAGAAGGTGTTTTAGCTCAGCTGAAATGAAATGCTTATTCAGGGCGAGCGATATTTTCAGAACCCAGTCAAAATAATACTGATCAACCGTATCCTTCATGGAATCGAACTCCGATGCCATAAAGCCTATGCAATTATGGCTGTCGTGCAGCAGCGAAAAATATATGGTTTTGGGCTTATTCTTTTCATATACATCCACCATGAGCAGATTGTCTGTCCTGAAGGATTTGTTCTGTATCTCGAGCCTTTGTCCTTTGTTGTACGCAAAGATAGGGTGCACAACATCCATAACATCCTCGGAAAAGGTTCTGCCACCGTTTTCGTTCTCCTCGCCGGACAGGCATATATAAAGAGATTTATGCTTTACCACGAGATCAACGTTCCTCTGAATAGTATCAAGAAGTTCCTCCATTGTATTGCATCCGTCGAGGTCTATTTGGAACATTGTCTGGTTATGCGGTTGTCCAAGCAGATGACTCATTCTCTCATAATACTGATTCAGCTGCTGCTGATAAGAAACCATTACCTCTTCACCGTAGCAGCCGCAGCTCTCTCTGTACATAATCTTCGCTGGAACAGCTATAACATTCTTTATATACTGGTGATTGATGAGCTTGTCAGTCACTTCCATGGTGCGCTCAGCCATGCCTTCGAGGTCTACGCTAACAGTGGTAAGTGTAGGATGGTATTCCACAGCTTCAGCTATATCGTCGACACCGGTTATCTTCAAATCCTCGGGAACCCGCACTCCATGCTCAATAGCCGCATTACTAAGAGCTCTCGCCATATGGTCGTTAGCGCAGACTATTGCATCCGGTATATGATCGGGATCCTGGAAGAAATATCTGAAAGCTTCCTCGCCTTTAAATCTCCACATATCGCCGTGGAAAACAAAGTTATCATAGACGGGAAGCCCCTTGGCTTTCATTGTTTCAAGATACCTTTTAAGTCTCTCATTACTGTCGTAATGGTCCTCATAGCCCGCCATAAAAGCTATATTTTTACAGTGATGATAATCCGCAAGGTGATTAATTATATTAATAATTGCGTCATTTGCATTACTTAAGATGCACAGAAAATCCTTGTACTTTTCCCTGAAGCTGATAACAGGGCAGGTTGCTCTCGCCCTTATCTCATCCTCAAGTACCTGTCTGATGGACGGTCTGTCAAAAGTATCATAGGCAACAATTATGGCGTCCAGGTGCTCTATTGGCGCGAACTTCATCATCTTTTCATTCATCTTGTTAAAATCGCTCTCGTCGTCAATGACCTCGAACGTCATGAAGAAAAGAAGGTTGTAGTCCATCTTCTTGGCGGCGCTTGATAGCGCATGGCAGAATTTTCTCTGAAATCTAACCTCGGAACAGTTAAAAAACACGCCTATATTTTTTCTTCCGCTTTTTGTATTTTCCGTATCCATAGTGCACCTCTTAATCCTTTAAAAGGGTCATGTATAAAAGTATCGGTGATGTGAAAATCATCGGCAGCGCATATCTTGAATAAACCATAGGACTTACTATCAAAAAGAGCATATTCACCACAAAAGGAACGATGAACAAAAGGCTCTTTTTCTTATCGATAGATCGTTGTCTGTATACGCAGTATGCCGGAATCCAGAGCACGTAAAGCGCGTGCTGGAATAAAATGCAAAGTCCCGGGAAGGATCTGATCCACTCGTAAATCTCCGTCATGGAGGTATAGACTCCCTCCGGATTCACATGGCGAATCTGAGCGAAAATTCCCTCATCAGTAGGTATGTGATCGAATATCCCGATATCGTACCCGGAGGCAAAGTACATTCCGCAGATGGGGAGCGTGGCTCTGAAATAGGCACCGGGATGCTTTAACCCCTGCCTGAGCCATAGCTTGTAATAATCGGAAAGTTCCTTCTTCGTCACATGCAGATTGTAGGTCGCCTTGATGTTATCCGTTGTTTCGAAAGTATAGTTGTTTACAAGAGTGTCGTAGTCCACCACCTTCGAGATAATCTCTATATCTTCCTCCGTTACTTCTTCCCCATAATCCCTCACGTATCTGGCGGTCTGCTGGAAAAGAGTTCCGAGAATCTCCTGCTTTCCACCGGGGAATATGTTGAAGATGGGATATATCAATTTAGGCAGTATTATCAGCATCAAAAGTGCTGAGGTAGCAGCTGCGATAATAGCAGTTTTCCGTTCCTCCCTCGCCCTGATAGCAAGAAAAATCCCGGTCAGAATAACAAAATATACACCGGTATTCTGAGTCAGAACCACCAGGATCGACAGAACTATCCACAGTATCCTCTCCTTTTTCGAAAATACATGTCCGTTTATCGCTATCTGCAGAAACATAAACACATACAATACGATGAGTATCGAGTGAAGTGAATTCTTAAGCATGTTGCAGACGTAATACGGAATAGCCGGAAACAGTGCAAAGAATGCCGTAATAACCCGCCTTGCCACAGGGCTCTTTTTATCCCCTCCGGTCCATGCCTTCTCTATCACATAGGAGAAAACAAGCGCTGCCAGTACCATCTGTAAGACGATATACAAAGTAAGACCCACAGCAGGTTTTCCCATAAGGATACCGATTTTAATAAAGCTTCCGAAAATCAGCGTCACAAACACGGGATGATGCGCATTGAAAAGCACCGTCACCTCTTCCTGGCCGGGCGCATAGCCAAACGGAACCGCAGATACCCCGTCGAGGAAATCCTTAATCTGATTGACCGTGTCATAGTTCACAAGACCGGGAGCATAGATGATAAGGTAGGGAAGCCAGCACACGAAGAAAAGGATTGCTGCACCGAGCCATCTTTTCACGGAAAATGCTGTCTCATCTCCTGCCGCACTTCTCCCGCTCTCCAAACGTATGTAATCCATCAGTGAAAAGAAAACAAATGATGCAATGAACGAGACAAGAAAGTACGCTATCCATTTAAAATGTTCTATCGTGTTCCAGCCAAAGCATGCGTGGGAGAGCGTGGCCTGTATGCACACCGCATTTATAAAAGCAATCACGGCCGAGTATATTGTCTTTCGGATAAGCCTGCCACCTGCGTTTATACTTATCCTTTTGTTAAACTCCATGTAGGTTCCCCTCTCACCTCTAAATTGCGTATTTCATATACTGAATTGCCACCTTTTTGCCGCACTTTGTTAAAAGTCTCGTGCCCTCTTCAAGGTATTCAGTCTCAAGAACTTCAGACCGCTTCGTAAGCTCGTGTAGAGCCGCGCCGTCTGAATACGGGATCAAAAATTCGCACTCCGCTTTCTCTCCCTCAAGAGTGCGCTCAATCAGTGTCACAAGTTCGTCGATTCCGATGCCATCCTCAGCAGCCATATAAATCCTGTCATCGCGGACATGCGGAATAGTCATGGAAGCGTGCTCGGAATTGCCAATCACAAGATCCGCCTTGTTAAAGACGTAAATTATCGGCACCTTACCCGCACCAATCTCCCTGAGAGTGCGCTCGGTAACTTCCATATGATTCATGTAATCCGGATCCGAAAAATCTATGACCTCCAGCAAAAGATCTGCATAGACAGCCTCTGCCAGGGTTGATCTGAACGCCTTTACAAGAGTTGTCGGCAGTTCATCAATAAATCCAACAGTATCCGAAAGGAGAAAAGGTCTGTGTCCCGGAATGTCTATCCTTCTGACGGTGGTATCAAGCGTCGCAAATAGCATATCCTTTTGCATGACCTTTTTATCGGACACCTCTTCCACATGGCTCGAATCGAGCATAGCATTCATGAGCGTGGACTTGCCGGCATTGGTGTAGCCCACCAGAGAGATTCTGGCGAGGTCAGCTGAGAGTCGCTTCGAACGCTGCGTATTTCTCTCGCGTTCCACATTCTCAAGCTCTCGCCTAAGCTCGGCACATCTGTGCTCAATCCTTCTTCTGTCAAGCTCAAGCTTCTTCTCTCCGGCACCCTTATTGGAAAGTCTGCCGCTGCCTCCGCCCTGACGGCTTAGTTCCGTTCTCATCCCGGCAAGCCTCGGGAGCATAAACTGAAGCTGTGCATATTCAACCTGCATTCTGGATTCTCTGGTCCTGGCTCTCTTAGCAAAAATCTGCAAAATCAGGCCTGTTCTATCTATGACCTCGGTATCGAGAATCCTCTCGAGGTTCCTTATCTGAATCGGTGAAAGCGTATCTCCGAAGATTACAATGTCCGCATCCTGCATGCCTATGAGGTTCTTAAGTTCCTCCACCTTACCGCTTCCGATGAACGTACTGCCCTCGGGATGAGGAAGTGTCTGTGTCACCGTAAAAACGGGCACAAGATCACAGGCCTCTGTCAAAGCCTTAAGTTCCTTCATTGATCTCTCGAATTTCGCTTCGTCTCTATTGTCGTAATTAAGTCCCACAAGGATTGCCCTGGGGACATCGTAGTTCAATTCTTCTTCTAAATTTACCACTCGTTTTATCCTATTTTGTCAGCTGTTTTCAGCAATACCAATCGCTTAAATTCCAAGTTTCATACATCATATCATTATACCACCAACCCCTATATTTTAAGCGATTTTTCATTACTTTTTGCCTTTAACTCTCTTTATTTTCACATTGTCGCTTATTCCCGACTTTTCGATAAGTTTAAGGTTTTTCTGATAGACTTTCTTGTTATTGACACTAACCTTCTTAAGGTCCAGTGTTCCACTCTTTGCAAGCTGATGAACTAACCTATACGCCTAAAAATATTTATATAACACGCAAGCTAATTATACCCTATTTAACAATACAAAAATCAGCATAAATACTGATATTTCCATAAGCTTTTCATAAAAAATGATGCTGACAATTTGTTCCTCAGGCAATCACTCCCCAAATTCATCAATCGAAGCAGCTATCTCGTCCAGGCTTATCTTTAGTTTCCCATCGTAAATTGCAACCGGTGCTTCACCTTTAAGCGGAAGAACCTGTGGAACAAAATCCTCATCCATAAAGTTGTAAATTATGAGACATCTCTTGTGAGGATCAACTATCCAGTATTCCCTTACGCCGGCATTTTGATACTTTGCAAGCTTTATAGTCAAATCTTTTTTTCTTGTGGATTTAGACAATATTTCAACAAGAAAATCCGGTGCACCATATATTCCAAAGCCCTTGATTTTGCTTCTGTCACAGATTACGAGAACGTCCGGCTGAACCATAGTCTTATTGTCGCAGTCAAGTTGAACATCCACAGGCGCGTAAAAAGCTTTACATTTCCCTTTGTTTTTCTTAATATAATCCGCTATAGCAGAATGAATTACATAGGAAATATCCTGATGTACAATCCTTGGTGAAGACATGTCATAAAAAACACCATCTATCAGCTCAACTCGCTGCTCGTCAGGAAGTGCATAGTAATCATCAAGGGTATATTCACCCTGCTTCTTATTAGGATCACCATATTTATTGCTCTTGGTAGCTGCACCGTATACGGGCTCAGGTTCCATGAATTTTCCGCTTGTTGCATCGTGGTATTCATAGGCTTTCCCTCTATAAACCGATTCATCGCTTGATAGCACCTTCTCTATAGCATCGAGCGTAGCCTTCCGTGGATTCCTGGTTTTTCCGGTAAAAATCTTTTGCAAAGTAATAGAAGGAACTCCCGTATACTCAGAAAGCTGACTGTAGCTGTAGCCTCTGTTTTCCTTGATTTGTATCATCTGCTTAATTGTCATGGCAGTGCCTCCGTAAGAATTAATGGCATGAATGCTTATAGCATTATAATAATATATAATTATATATATCTCAATATTTTTATATCCTTTTTAATACTTTTGTATATTTGCATAAGCTTTAAATAAAAAAATGATTAAACCGGTTCAAAAATCAAGGACTTTTTGTAGACAGATTTATGGAATTGGTGGAATCAAATTAGACAATTGATATACCAATTATGACAGATATGGAATTCCATAAGACAGTTATAAACTTTCAGTAGACAGCTTGTATTTTTGACAAACCGAAACAGGTATTTAACATATAGCCATGACAAATAAGCCAGAGGATTATCCGGCAATCAAAAAGCTGTACCGTCAGAGGGTGAGGTGAACTCGCATTAGCGATAAGCCAGGCCCTTACTGCCACGATACAGCCTTTTTCATTATACAGCTGTAGGGTGTTTTAA